>NZ_JBQTGH010000001.1:0-462054 GCF_052400625.1 Thermophagus sp. OGC60D27 | reverse complement strand
GCAGCGAGTCAGCTAACATTTAAGATTTGTTCCTGCACACTGCAGCGAGTCAGCTAACGTTTAAGATTTGTTCCTGCACACTGCAGCGAGTCAGCTAACATTTAAGATTTGTTCCTGCACGCTGCAGCGAGTCAGCTAACGTTTAAGATTTGTTCCTGCACACTGCAGCGAGTCAGCTAACGTTTAAGATTTGTTCCTGCACGCTGCAGCGAGTCAGCTAACATTTAAGATTTGTTCCTGCACACTGCAGCGAGTCAGCTAACGTTTAAGATTTGTTCCTGCACGCTGCAGCGAGTCGTCTAACGTTTAAGATTTGTTCCTGCATGCTGCAGCGGGTCAGCTAATGTTTAAGATATGCTGCTGCAGCCTGCAGCGTAAGGGGGACAAAACGAATTGTGCAAAATGCAAATACGCAAAAAGCTAATATTTAAGGGATTAACAAAAAACAATTCAAAACGAATTGTGCAGAAATATTAAAATTTCAACGATATTACTTCAATAATTAGGGGCTTTTATGGTCCCTTTTTTTATGTCTTTTCCATTCCATTTCAACATTGTTTAAATGTTTGTATAAAAGAATATTACAAGGGCATTTGCAAGCATATTGTCAAGGGAATTTAATGCCTGATTGTGCTGTGATAAAATACATAAAAAAATAGCAAAGGACTTGCAAAAGGGCTTGCAAAAGGGCTTGCAAAATACAAAAAAATGCATTCAATAGAATGATGATAAAATACAAAAAAATGCTTGAAAGAAGGCTAATAATTAAAATTAAACGGGGGAAAATACCATGATTAGAAAAAGACTTGCATAGGTTTATTGTCTGTTTGTCAGATAGTTAAATTTATCGGGGTAAATTATTTGTGTGTGTTAAGGTTCGGCAACGTACATATTGCCTCTATCTGCATTGTTCTTGAGGTATGAAATTTCTGCTTTAAGGCGGCCAATTTCTTCGGCGAGTTGTTTTATGTCGTTGTCTTTTTCTTTGAGATATTCTATTAATACAGGAGCTAAATCAGCATCTTCTTTTTTTGTGGATTTATCAGTGACTTCTTTTTGGTTTCTAACCATTGGTCCTTTACCTGAAATTAGCCATTCTATGTTTATCAATTCAGCAAATCCTGCATCGACAAATCTTTTAAAAAAATCATAGGATGGTTTAGATCTACCTTTTTCTATATCATAGATAGTTTGTGCTCTATCATAGCCCAATTTTGAAGCAAATTGAGCCGGCTTGAGCTCAAGGAATTCAAGCATCCTTGTAATTCGTTCTGATATTTCTGCGTTTTTATGCAAAATTTTCTGTCTTTTTTCTTGCAATAATACAGAAAATGCTGTAATATTGTCACAAGTTTATTACAAAGCTAATTGAAAAAATGACGGAAAAGCAAGTTTTAGAGCAAAAAAAATTTGGTGACATTAAAATTGTGGCTGAAATAATTGGCGAAACGGACAATAATACAAGACAGATTTTGCGCCGTCCTACGTCAAAAAAATACAAAAAAGCCATAAATGTCCTTAGGATGCTTGTTGAATCACGTCAAAAGTTAGCTAAAGAAGTCAATACAGAATAATCTGTATGCATCATGTTGGAATACCACAACAACATATTATGTATTGAAGGCGGATGGCTACATCGCGAAGGCATAATGAGTAAATCAAATTATGATTCTCTTATTGCGCGGGGACGAATGAAAGTTGTTCGTAAAGGTGGTGGTCCTGGACGTCCTGCTCTTATTCAATATGATTCAGTGCCCGACCGGTTTAGGGTAGTCATTGAAGCAAGAATCGGCGATCCGCGGAAAAAGGCCCGGATTGATGATTTTGAAAAACACATTATTGCCGACAATCATGCGCGCTCTTATTATAGTAGTTTTAAACTGCCGGATGGAAGACATTTGCCGGATGAAGTAATTGCAGAATATTCAGCAAACGCAGATATCCTTAATGCAATACATAGGGTGATAACAAAGAGGATAGGCAAAAGAAAAGCATTAGGCGGCAGGGTATCTCATATATGGGAAAGTGTTGCAAAGACGGTAGAACAATTAAAAGATAAATATAAGCACTCTCTGCCTTCAAACCCTCGACGCCTAAAAGAACGCTACAAAAAATACATGGAAGATGGGTATCATGCACTAATTCATAAAGGTTATTGTAATAGTAATTCAAGGAAGGTTACGGCAGACTTAGAACGGCTCATACTATCTCTATATGCTATGCCGAATAAACCTTTCGCCGCGAGTGTTCATGATTTATATCTTCAATTTTTATCAGGAGCCATAGAGGTGGTTGATTATGATACTGGTGAGATATACGACCGGAACGACTTCTTTGATAAAAACGGTGTACCTGTAATGATCAGTGAGAGCACCGTCTGGAATTACATTAATAATCCTAAGAACAGGCTTATTGTAGATAAAGCCAGGAACGACAGTCTTGCGTTTAATACATTGCACAGGCCCCATCATCATCGGCATGGACCTCAATTTAGTTTGTCGAAAATTTCTCTTGATGACCGCGACTTGCCGCGCAAGCTTGAAGATGGCAGCAGAGTTAAAGCTTATTATGCTTACGACGTTTTGAGTGGTTGTGTTATTGGTGCTGCTTATAGCAAACACAAAGACAAAGATCTTTTCATTAATTGTGTGCGTGACATGTTTAGGTTCCTTGATAGGAATAATATGGGAACTCCGGCAGAAGTTGAAGTTGAACATCACCTTGTTAACAAGTTTAAAGATGATTTGATGCAAGCCGGGATTATATTCCCATTTGTTCGCTGGTGTAACCCTGGGAACAGTCAGGAAAAGTATGCAGAGACAATGAACAGGGTTAAGAAGTATGGATATGAGAAAAGGTACCAGGACGGAATTGGTCGTTTTTACTCAAAGCTTGAAGCCAACAGACCTAAGGTTGAAAAAACCTGGGACGAAGAGGGAATGAAGGTCCGAGAAAAAACATACACCTTCGACCAAATCGTAGCTGATGACAGGTTCGTTATAGAAAAGTTTAATAACAGTTTACATCCTAATCAAAAGCTTTTTCCGGGAATGACAAGAATGCAAGTTCTTAAACGAAATCAAAACCCGGAACTAACAAAAATTGATAGAGCTATACTTGTACGGTACATAGGGGAACATACTCGAACGAGCATCAGACGCTCGCAGTATGTTACGGTGCTTCATGAGAAGTATCAACTCCCTACTCCTGAAGTTCTTGGAAAATTAATGCCTAACAATTACACCGTCGATGCTTATTACTTGCCGACTGAAGATGGCATTGATGAAGTCTACTTATACCAGGGACAAACATTTATCTGTAAAGCCAATAAGATAAAAACATACAACACTGCCACGGCAGAGCAAACCGAGGAAGACCTGGAAGCTTATACTCAGCAGGCTAAGTATGTTAGCAAATTTGATAAGATAGCTAAAGAAGGCAAGGCTTCTCTTGCAAAGCTTCATGTAATAGAAAATGAAGAGGAAGACAATGAGGATATCATTGTCGAAACAGTCCCAGACACTTCCAATTCTGACGATTTCGGTTTTGATGATTTCACTGATGATGACGAATTCAATATTCAAAGAGCTTTAGACTCATTGTAAAACTTTAAAACTATTGAGCTATGATGACTTTAGAAATTAAAAAAAGAATTATCGAGGCTATTAAAAAGAGCCGCGAAAACTATTCGAGTGATGCAAAAATGGCCGTTGCCCTCGGCATTAGTTCATCTCAATTTAGTAGGATAACAAGAGGTGATATTGAGAATGTTCTTTCCGATGCCAAGTGGATCTCAATTGCCAGGAGGCTAAATGTTGAAATTTCCGGGCGCAAAGAACTTGTTACTGCCAAAACACCCGTATTCCAATTTGTTACTCAACAGCTGGCTGCCTGTAAAGAAAATTCTTTAAGCGGTCTCCTTTGTGATAGTGCTGACGTTGGGAAGTCTTACGCTGCAAAATGGTTCTGCCGCAACAATAAGAATGCCGCTTACATAGATTGTAGCCAATACAAAACCAAACAAAAGCTAATTCGAGCAATAGCCAGGGAGTTCGGGCTAAACCACATTGGCCGATATAGTGACGTTTACGACGACCTTGTATTCTATCTTAGGTCTGTACCCAATCCCTTGGTGGTATTGGACGAAGCCGGTGACCTTGATTATCCTGCCTTCCTTGAGTTAAAAGCTCTCTGGAATGCGACGGAGTATGTTTGTGGCTGGTACATGATAGGGGCTGACGGGTTAAGGAAAAAAATTGAAAAGAATTTGGGTAATAAGAAAGTTGGATATACAGAAATATTTAGCCGATACGGTTCTCGCTATCAAAAAATAACACCGGACGGCGGCGAAGAACTTGAGAAATTTAAACGCCACCAGGTGGCTCTTATTGCAAAAGCAAATGGCGTTACTAATGTTCAGCAGTTGTATAGTAAAACACAAGGTTCGTTGCGACGAATTTACACTGAAATACAAAAGTTAAACAACAAAGCTAATGCGTAATGGCTCGAGCAGTAAGTGTTACACAGCTATATAATTATAAACCCCATGTAATGCCATTTACCGGCAAATGGAAGGCTTCTTTTGGGGAGCCTGAACGAGGTGGAAGCTGGATTATATGGGGGCATTCAGGCAATGGGAAGACACGATTTGCACTTCAGTTGTGCAAATACCTTACAAAATTTGGTAAGGTGGCATACAATTCCCTCGAAGAGGGGGCCTCGAGGTCGATGCAGATTGCCTTTGAATCGGAAAGGATGCATGAAGTATCAAGAAACATAATACTACTCGATCAGGAACCTATCGACGAGCTCATAAAGCGACTAAAGAAGCATAAATCACCACATATTATAGCTATTGACAGTATTCAATACAGCGGCTTAACATATGCTTCTTATAAGGCTTTAAGAGCAGAATTCCCTCGAAAGTTATTCATACTCATATCGCACGCCGATGGGAAACATCCTTCCGGTAGAGTAGCAAAGCAAATAAGGTATGACTCTTTTGTAAAGATTTGGGTTGAAGGTTACAGAGCTGAAGTAATGAGTCGGTATGGCGGTGGAAAACACTTTATTATTTGGCCTGAAGGTGCTGCCGAATATTGGGGCGATCAAATTTATGAAGATGATGAATATTAAGAGAAAACGGCAATTGTTACATGCTCTATTGTTTAAGTTAGGGGCACTTCCTAATAAGAAGGATATTCTTTCATCTTATGGTGTTACAAGTACTACAGAGTTGACAGAGCAACAACTTGATGACCTTATTGAAAGGTTAAAAATCGCGATTAATAAAAGATATAATACGACTCGGACAATAAGACAATGGCGAAGCAATGTACTTGTAATGCTTAACAAATGTGGAGTATATGCAGACAATAATGATTGGGAGCGTGTAAATAAGTTTCTGCTTGACAAAAGAATTGCCGGAAAGATGCTTTATGAGATGAATATTGAAGAGCTTAAAACTCTTTATCGAAAACTGGCAAGTATTGCAAAAAAAAGGAAAGAGAAGCTGAAAAAGCCTTGTACAACAATATCTCAATGAATTAACAATGAAACGTAATGATACAAATATTAAGAAACGTGTAATTCGCTGCGAAAGAATGATTTGTGATTTACACGACATGACACCAGATGAGTACCTCGAATTACTGCATGAGACGGGGTGCGAATTTGTTGAAGATCTCTTTATAAAAGAGGGTTACCAAGGGAAATCATTAAAGCATATAGTTCGAAGGTATATCACAAGCAATGTGTTCTGGTACTACTGGATTATAGAATGGGTCAACACATGTGAAATATATCTCGATTGGGACAACCCCAATAAGAGCATTGACCACCTTATTGATATGCAGCGGCAAACTAAAAGACCGTGGTTATTGCTGCATGATAAGATAGTAAAGGAAGAAAGATTGAGACAGAATGCATAAGTGCTGTAAACGGTTCTGCGCTTCATGGGGAGTCTTGGATAGTTACTTTTCCGGTTCGATTCCGGAACTCCCCACAACCTTTAGAGAGAGAAGACAGGACGAAAATCGAACAAAAATCGGCGCGCAGGTGGATGTTCGACTTCAGTGAAGGCCAAGCTGATAGTCCTGTCGCACAAGGGGAAGTGGTGTAACGGTAACACGGACGGCGCCTTAAAACAGAGAGTCTGAAGCAGGTTCGAATCCTGCCTTCCCCTCAATTCATTTAACCTCAAAAAACACAGCTATGGAATTATTTGGCTTTACAAAATGTGAATACTGCGGTAAAAATCCGGGGTTCGATCCTAAAGCTCCGGACTTATGGTATGGATTCTACGATTCTGATATGGATGTTTTTGTCTGCCAAAAATGCAGATACAAACATTACCAGAGAAAGAAAGATAAAGGAATTGAAGGGTATAATGAAAAAAACGTGACAATTACAGGCACAATATTACAAGATAAGGACTTTGTATGATAATGAAATTACTGAAACTAATTGTTGTGAGTGAGTTATTGCTCGCTCTGTTAAAGCTCACTGATGTGATAACATTATCGTGGATAGTGATCCTGTTGCCTTTATGGCTCCTTTTTATGCTGGGTTTTTTAGTATCGACAATAATTGGGATAGTGGTTTTATGTATAATTTTTAAAACAATTAAATGATATGGAAACAATGAATTTAGATTTAAGCAAAATGACTCCGGAACAGAGAGCTGCCTTAAAACAGCAGCTTATCGCTGAAGAGGAAGCTGAAAAAGAAAAGAAAAGGAAAGAACGCGAGAATTACCGCGACAATGTCAACAAAGTTGTCGGTAATACTATTAAGGATCTTCAAGTTCTTAGCAGTTTTTTAAGTCAAAAAAAAGCGGAAATATTTAATCTATTTAATTCCCTTCTTAAACAAAAGAAGGAATTGTATGGCTATCGAAATGGGCAGCAGTCTCACACCTTTACTGACAATAAAGGAAATTCAATAGTTATTGGATTTCGGATTATTGACTCATGGGACGATACCGTTGAGGCCGGTATCGCTAAAGTTAATGACTACATAGACAGTCTTAGCACTAATGAAGAAACAGCTAAACTGGTAAGAATAATACAAGGGTTTCTCAAAAAAGACCAAAAAGGAAATTTAAAACCTTCGCGAGTATTAGAGTTACAAAAACTTGCCAAAGATATTAATGACCCGGGGCTAACAGAGGCAGTTGATATAATAAAAGACGCTTATAAACCGAATCGCTCTGCTTATTTCATCGAGGCAAGTTATAAAGACCCTGTAACCGGCAAAGCTGTTAATATTCCGCTAAGTATTACTTCTGTTGATTTCCCCGACGGGGCGGGAGTTAATACTGATGAGTTATGAATTATTTGATATTTATATGGCTGCTGTTAATGTTTGTTTTCATGTTGTTAATGCCAGATAAAGAACAAAAACAGCAGCCTTTTAGAACTAATAAACGATCAGAAATTAATTGATATGTTTAAGAAAGGTTGTATTGTTACTATAAAGGAATTGCCGGCGGGAAGAGGTATTCCGGGAAAAGTAATTGGTGCTCGCGGTGTAATAGAGGATGTAAAACGATATGGAAGCACTAATTGCTACGACATTAAGCTTCAAAAACCTATTAGAGGACTTGATACAATAAAGCTTATGAGAGAATACTGCTTGGAGTTAGAGGAAGATAATACCCATGAAACCAATAAGGATAACAGAGAGCAGGAAATTGTGAGACAACAAATTTATGACTTGAAAGATGAGTTAAAAGCATGGCCTTTGCCGAATGTACCTAAAGGAATGAAAAGCGAAATTTATAATCGAGTTTGGCAACGCAGGATATCTCTGCATAAAGCAATAGCAGAAAAAATACAACAAGTGGAGGGTAAGCTATGAAATGGATTTTAAAAGCTATTGAAAAGGTTTTTAATAGTCGTAGTAAAGACAATAAGATATATTGCCTGACCAAGTATTGTGGCGACACAAAACTGTTTTTTCAGTTTCGGAAAGATGGCGAAGATTGTTTTTCTGTTCACAGAGCAGGAGCCTGGTATTTTGCATCAGAAAAAGATGCAAAAGATGCCAGAGATTTTCTCGGACTTTATGATCTCAATATTGAATCATTTGAAAGAATTTGAGCTATGACACAGTATGAAGTTGAATGTAATAATGATAAGGTTATTGTTTCATATTCTCGTGGAAAACTTAAGAGAATTGAAGTAAAAAAAGGGACACTTGACCTGGAAGAACTTGCAACTATTGTCCCTGAAAAGGAAAGTCATATTCCCGAAAAATGGTTTAAAAAAATAGAGCAAAAGCCTAAAGATGGATTTTTCAAACCCGCACAAAAAGCCTGGATGGAATTCTATCATTCTCAAACGGGCCTCGACTATCGATTTATGGGTGCTGACGGGAAAGCTCTTAAAGATATAGGACAATACCTTAAAGGACTTACAGGTTCTGAAGACGAGGCGCTGGATGCCTGGAAATTCATTTTGCACAGATGGAACAGGCTCGAAGATTTCTATCAAAGGAATATGGATTTGAGGTTTGTTAATTCTCAACTTAATAAAATTGTAAACCAATTAAAGAATGGGACAAACACCGGCAAAACAGCAGCGCGGAATACTGCAGATGATCTTAGGAGGCGCTTCGCGGATTGACCTTGTGCGTCAATTCGCACGCCTTACACCCGCTACAATAATTAACAATCGATATCCTTCTCTGGCTTTATTAAAGAAGAAACACGGACAGGAAAAGGTCGAGGGTGTATTGTCGATATTGCTGGTTGAGGCTTCACAGGCGTTCGAGACTCAGTTTGATGAAGAAACAGCATTGGCAGTATCAGCAGAAGTTGCAAGCACTTTTTACTATTACTCGCTTGAAGATTGTTACTATGTGTTGCAGCAGTTAAAGAAAAGCAAACAGTACGGGAAATTAACAGAAAACAAAGTTCTTGCAGCTTTCGCAGAGTATGAAAAGCAAAGGCTTAAGGATGCAGAAGAAATGAACTACAACAATCATCTCGCCGAGAAGGAAAATCCGGATACTCTTGATAGAGAAGTTAAACCTTTAAAGGATGTACAATGGAAGACGTTCACAAAAAAACAATCAGAAAAGTTATAGCATGCCCGGCATGCAATGGGATAGGGAGTATTTTGGTTGATCCGGGTGACAGGGGTGTGAAATACACAACAAAAGAATGTAAGGCTTGTAAAGGAAAAGGGAGGCTTATTCGAATTACAACCATTGACTACTCGCCTCTCATTGATAATGAGTCTGTGTTGATGATAAGATTGTAAACACACATTTTCTCTAATAAAATATGCACAAATAATTGATAAAAATATGTAATAATGAAAAGATTTGCCAAACTAATTGAGTTGCAGGATGGAATACAAGTTCTTGCTGTTATGAAAGAAAAGGGGGTAGACGAATATGTTGTTCAACTTAGAACTGATTTTGATGACGTAATAGCCAAGATAGATGTTAAAATGAAATCAGAAACCGATGCTTATAAGTATATAGATGGTTTTGAAAAACAGCATGCAATTAATTTTAGAGATGACATGTCAAAATATTTAGAATAACAACCATGCAACGTCACTACTACACCGAAGCCGAAAAGGAATATATAAGAGAAAATTACCCTAATAAACCGAGCAAAGAAATAGCCAACCATTTGGGTGTGTCTTTAAAATCTGTTTACAATCAAGCCAGAGCCATGGGACTAAAAAAGACAAAAGAGTGTGTGGCAGAAATGGCCCGAAAGAGTATGCAGAACCCATTGCATGGTGGCAGAAAAACACAATTCAAAAAAGGTAATATACCTTTTAATAAGGGCATGAAAGGGTGGTGTGCGCCCGGTTGCGAAAAGACCTGGTTTAAAAAGGGCCATGAGCCGCATAACACTAAGTATGACGGGCATACAAGAACCACAAAAGATGGCTATATTGAAATTAGGGTAAGGAAAGGGGAGTACAGATTGTTGCATCGAGTTATATGGGAAAAAGCACACGGGCCAATTCCTAAAGGGTATTGCCTGGTGTTTAAAGACGGAAACCCTAAAAATGTACAACTCGATAACCTTGAATTGATATCGAGAGAGGAGAATTTAAGACGAAATTCACTGCTGAATCTACCGGAACCGGTTCAGGAGTTAGTTCGGTTAAAAGGTATTCTTTCACGTAGTATTAACGCTAAAATTAAGGGACAATGAGTAGAATAACATTCACCGAAGTTAGAAACGAAGCCATTGAAGCTATTAAGCTTTTAAAAGAAGGTAAAATCGATGTTAAACAAGCCCAGGAAATTAGAGGTCTGTTAGGAACAATTATTGATACTGCGAAGACGGAAGTTGATTTTCTTAAATCAATTCCGGAACATGTTAAGCAAGAGATGTCCAGGGAACAGGTGAAAGCTATTGCCGCAACGGTTGAGGACAAAGATTTGGCATTAGATGAGTCTATTAAAGATATCGAGTATAGACGAGAACATTATAGACCGGGCGGAAGTAGTTAGTTTTGAGAATCATCTAAAATGATATATTTTTGAAATAAAAAGCGGGGCAATATGGCTTATACAAGGAAGAATTTCTTAAAAAAAGTATTGAGAGTTCAGGAAGTATATCTTCGATTCAAAGAACAGGGTATAACTAACGAGGAGATATACAAACGTTACATTGCCCCACATTTCTTTATTTCTCGCTCAACTTTTTATGAATATCTTGCAATTCCGGCAACTAAGGAATTAAAAGAAATATGCAATGAGAGTGTTAACCAAAAAAAATTAAATCGTTATGAAAAAGACTTTTAAAACTATTTTAATTGGTATTCTGGTATTGCCTGTTATTGGGGGTGCTATTTTATTTGTAACAATGTCTGATACTGAAAAGGCATCAATGGAAATTGATAGTATTGTAAATAAGATACAAGATGTGACGAGTTTTTCTGAATTGGATAAATTGATATCTGAAGTTGATAGTATTGTATCTTTGTATCCAGAATTGACCCCTTATGCCGACAGTGTTGTTTTTAAACAAAGACCTAATTGGGAAAATAAGATATTAGAAAAACAAAAATCCATCCTTGCTATAAGGGCTTTTAATGTCGCACAAGAAGCGGTAAAAAAGAGATTGAGGTCACCGTCAACAGCTAATTTTGCAAGTTTTCATGACAATGAATCCAAATCATGGGATGAAGACGGAATTTTTATTTGTCAATTTCATGTTGATTCACAGAACGGATTTGGAGCAATGGTTAGGACCAGATGGCAGGTAAAATTATTGCCTGTTGATGGAAATTTTAAAGTGATTGAAGTTGTAGAATATTAAAAAAAATTGTAATATTGCCTTTGAGTTCCAATTTGTCAACTCAGGGGCAATAACCTGAGAACTTTTTCTTAACATAAAGGCGCAGCTCTATAAGGTGGTACGAGAGGAAACGACCGTACTGATTCATCGCCCCGCGACGAATTGGAACTCACACCTACGTAGGGCTGCGTTCTTTTTTTTTAAAATTCTTTTATATGAGTTCCAAAAAGAATGAAAAGCAAGTTACGAACTTGCAGCCATCTTATCAATGTGCTATTAAAATGAATGAATAAATTTTTGTTTTAAGCCCCGCTCTGGGGCTTTTTTTTATTTCCTGATGTTGGTGGTAAACGAAACAAAAGTAACCATCCATCCGCTGTATTTATGATAATGCTGCCACCCGCTTAATTTTAATCGAGTGCTTAATTGATTGCCATTGTAGGTGGGTGTAAAACCGTTTAAATTATCTTTAACTGCCATTGCAATATCCTCGTTTTGTTGAACCGCAATATCCGGAATGTCGTTGTCTATCCGGCTAATAACCTTGCTTACTACGTGAATTCGAATGGCAAGACTCCCTTCATCCAGATCATTAGATATTTGCTGCGGCGCAAACTCTTCCGGGAATTCAATAAATGCCACAGGATGAGTGTGTATAGTTGTGTCGTATTGGTTATTAAACCATTGTATATCCTTTAAATCATTGATAACGGATAATTGCTCTTTTATAGCTTTAAAAATTTGATATAGCATATCTTATTTGTTTAAAATTTTGTCCATTAAACTATCAATTTTTTTCTCTACTCTCGCGTTAAGTTCATCGCTGTCGCCAATCATTTGTCGCTTTGGCATTTGAAAACCTTTCCCCCGACCTGCTCTTCCACCTTCGTTGTGTACCTCTGCTGCCGGATGGCTGCTTTGAAATATTACCTGACCGGGTTTTTCTGTGCTTTCTTGTTCCCATGAACGTCTTAAATGACCTCTGTCTACAAGGATGTTTCTTCCCTGACGTCTTTGCTCTTTCCGAGATTTCGGAGGTTTTCTTTTCTTCCATTTTTCGATGCCTTTGCCGGTTTGAAATCCCTGTTTCGCAAAGTTATCGGCAATAAAAGCGAGGCCCTCACGCTTAATTACGCGCGGCAAATCTCGCTTAATTAAGTCGTCAATATCGTTTTGTACCTGTTGTAGTTTTTTGTTTATGTCCATTACTTTATTTTAACATAGTCAAAAATAAGAGTTCCGGTAGTTGTTTCAGTAGCTTTAATTTCAAAGCTTATTCCGGCATCTTCGCCGGTCCAGATATGAACATTCCCTTTTACAATGTGTTTTTCTGCTGCATCGATAAGCTGCTGAATGTTGTCGTTATTAAGCAGTAATGCCATGGCTTTTGTTTTTTTATTTATGCTGGCAGTTGTTTTAATACCTTTCTCAGAGAAAGCAATCTTTAAATTGCCTGAACGAACGAATTTGTTGGTAAGTATCTCTGTCGCTTCTTTAATTATATTAGCTTTAAGCAACTCGTTGGCATGTTGGTTAACTTCGTTCATTTCCTCTTTTGTAACATCATAATAACCTGCATCGTCGCTAAATAATTTACCTCTTTTACCCGGATTGTTGTTAAACCCTTTGTCAGGTGTTAAATCAGGGGCTTTGTTTGCCGGTTTGTCGGTTTGCACAACATCGCACCTACACCCCCAACCGTTGGGCGGATAGTGACTATCCCAAAACGGATCATCTATTGGACGAATAGTGCCGTTAAGTGCGGCATGACTATTGCGCGTCTGGCTGTCCATTACGGCCACATATTCCAGGTTAGGATACAAATCCTTATCGGCAATAAATCCGTTCCATTTTTTAGCCATTTCGGCCGAACTAAGTGCCTGGTCGTATTCGGTCCTCAACCAATTTTTATTGTACTGTTCGGTTATTGGTGTAGCAAGCTTTTTAAACTCAGAGAAAGACCGGATTTTTCCATCCTTATCAGTTATTAAATTAATTAATTCCTTTGCCTCTTTATGGTTTTTAAAGGCCGCAAAAACGGCGGCGTTGGTTCTTAATTGTTCGGCTAATGCCCAGTCGCGATGTTTATATGTAACATTCGTTATATCTGCTACTTTGTCGGATACTGCCCCTGAAATGGTTTTAAAATTAAGTTCCCATATATCGCTGTCAATCCCTTTTTGTCCCTGGTATATTCGTTTAATATAGCTATTTAAATCATCGCCGCTCTCACCTACCAGGGTAAATTTCGTGAGGCGGCTATCGGCTTTTTTTTTATGCCATTAATTAATAGCCGGCTTTGAGGTGTGGTGTTTTTTTCTTTGTCTTTAGCTGTTAAATCTAAAAACTCTATACGACACCCTTCGAGCGGATAACCATGGAAAATTAAAAATGGGATTAGTTTATTATTAACAACGTTGGTGCAACGTCTTAATCGTGCACTATGAAAATCGTTAAGTATTCGCTCATGCACTTCGGCGCTTCCAACAAAGGCCTTTTCGTCACTTGAACTTGTTTGGCCGTTTATACATTTCGATATTTGTTCATCACAAAACTGAGCGTTTTCCAGGTATATCTTGTAAAAATCGGTGTGCGATACTTGCTGTATTGTTACTTCGTCATCGTGGTCGGTAATAACATAACCATTCGATGCGAAATTACGAGCCATTGCCTCTATTCTATCCAGCTCAGCTTTGTCTGTTGTATCTGTTTTTATCGACAAATAAGGCATTCCATATTTTTCAGAGGCCTGAGACCAGTCAGAACGGGCGAAGTTTTTCCATATCACCTCTCTGGTTATAAGCCTAAGGCTTCCAAGGTTGTCAGGTGTTCCCAATTCAATAAAAAAGAATTGTTCAGGCGTTAAGTCTTTCCCTGCATAAGGAATGTAATCGTCGGGGGAATCGCTGTCGAGGCAAATAGCCCTTTTGAAGGGCAGTACGTTCCTGCGCGGGAATATAATCATATCCGTAAATTCGCCGTTGTCGTTCATATCACCTGCTTCGACCAGCGTGTAGCCCCACAGCTCTGAATCAAGTACGTAGCCGAGGAATTTTTCAAACCATTCTCGACGTAACAGTTCCGTAGCTTGTTCATCAACTACACCATTGCGTTTAAGTATAAAAGGGCTTGACACAATTTTATTCCTGGCAATTTCTATTTGTGCATGAACGTGGCTGTCTTGTACGGCATTTTCATACAACGAAATAAGGTCTCTTCTGTCCGGGTTGTCAGCATCCAGAGCATCTTCAATGGCTTGACGGAGATTTTTCATCTCCATTTTAATCCTGTCCGGGCTCTTCTTTTCAGCCTTGCGGCTATGCCTGTATCCGTTTATTGGGGTTTTGTCAATATTTCCTTTCCCCATCCAGTTTAACAAATTGAATTTCATAAGTAATACGGATTATGAGTTCTTAAATGATTACTACCCATTCGAATTGAGGTTGTTGCTTCACCTCTTTCATTCGTTATTCGAGCAAGGTTACATGCATACCTGCCGGAGGCAATTTTATCCAATTCAGAAAGCGTATCATCATAATCTTTGATAACACGTTCCGGAATTTCTTCGTCAGGCACACGTGCATAAATGTAGTACAGAGAAAGACTAATCATCCATCTCATTAACGACCTGTCTCTGTCTTCACCGGTATGCGCCAACTCGCTTTGAACGTTGTATTTGTCGCCCAAACGGTCAATAATTACTGAGGCGGCATCTTTTTCTGCCTCATCAAGTAGTGAATCGTTGCCGCCGGTAATTTGATCAATTATTGCACTATCAACGCGTGTGCTGTAATCTTCTTTTTGAATAAAGTCCATGTTAGTACCTCCTTGAGTTGTTGCGTATATAATAACCTGCACGAGTTGTTTGTGCGGTTCCTCTTCTGCTGTGTTTTTTGTTTAAAAGATATATGGCGCCTTCTACGGCATCAGGACCATCGTCGTGGTCCCCGTCCGGAAAGGCAAGGAATTGTTCTCGTAGCACTTGCATGTCAGGCTCGTGTTTAAGCTCTATATTAAACCTTATTACGTGTTGCTCTGTTAAGGCTGACAAGTTTTCAATTCTGCCTTCTTTATCCGGCTTTTTCCTTCTGTCGCCTCGAATAGGGAGGTAATAACCTCTTTTGTCGCCCTCTTTATAGTATTCTTCAATCAATATATCCTGTATAAAGTTAGCTTCCATATAGTGTCTGCAATTCACATTTTGAGGTAATTTATCAGCAATATTATAATGCCCTCTTACCATTTCACCGGTGGTGCACTGACGGCAGAATACATCAATTATGTCAAAGTACCGTCCTATGCGCCCGACCAGCACAATTGCCTTATAATCATTTTTCTTTGTGCCTTTAAACGAAGGATCGTTATAAGTTACCAGCTTGTCATAAGCAGTTAAATTGGGTAAATTGGCCCAAATAAGGTCATCGTCTTTAAAGATTCTACCAACCACCATGTGTTGATGAAAGAACTCGCGAAGGCCAAGGCGCCACCCCATACGGGTCATTTTGTTGATAATCATTTCGCGGGTGTACCGTTCTTTCCATGCGGGGCGGCCCGAAGTACTTAAGTCTTTGCGGTGTTTACTATCTTCCAGAGCAAATACTTTGATATGGGTAATGCCTTGCCTTTTGGGTGTGTCGGGGTCAACATCTCCAACCAATTTGGCTAATATACTTGCCCTATGTATTCTGTTCCCGGCAATTATTAATCGGCTGCCTTTATTGGGCATTGCACCGTAAAAATCGCCTAAAACCCAATCGACAATATCGTCAACTCTGGATTCATTTTTTACGATTTGTGCATCGTCAATGTCATCCACTACACCATAATTGGGTCGCTTATCTGATTTTCTGGTTCCCCTGGGTGATTGTCCGCGTCCAAAAGCCCAAAAGCCAATCCCGTCTATTGTTGTAAAGTGTCCATCCTGCCAGTTTCCAAGATTATATTGTTCGCCAAAGTCGGCGATATATCTTTTATTAAACATCAGCTCTGCCTGTATATCACCAAGCAACCCTTTTGCTTTATCGTTATTGGCACTTGCAATCATCATCCCCGAAAGTTCGCCCCTGGCTTTGAGGAACATCGGAATCATAATATCGGCAAATACCGATTTTGCGTGTTCGCGGGGCCATTCAAGAATAGCAAAAATATCGGTGTTCTTTTGTATCTCTCTGGCTGCTTTAATATGAAACCACCCAAACTCGCTGTCCATTAGGTGGCTGAAATAGTATTGTGCAAACTTTGCGAATGAAGACAATAACTGTTCAATGCGCCGTTTTTTTTGCGAAGCTGATTCATTAATTGCCGGTGCAGCGCGCTGGATGCTTGCCTTTTCGGTAAGCCATTGCTGATATTCACGTTTTGCTTTAATGCTTAAATCGTTCATAGCATGCGACGTTTTTCGTTAAGATATGCATCCATGTAATCGACCAGTTCCTGAGCAAGCTCCAGATTCTCATTTTTTAACCATTGCGCAAATTCTCTTAGTATCTTGACAATTGTACTCCATTCAAGTTCTTTCCCTTTAACAGTAGTAAAAAGCTTCTGCAATGCATCGATATCGCCCTTTGAGATAAGTTTTTTTGAGCCCTCTCTTTCGTATTGTTGCTTAATGTTTTTTAAAGCATTGAGCTGATACAAAATAAGTTCCCATACTCCTTCTTCGGCTGTTTGCCGTTGAATGAGTGATTCGCTTTTTTGCTTATCCCAATTGTCGTTCTGCTTCCAGGTGCAGATTGTCTTTTCCGACCTGCGCAATGTCCGGGCTATTTCTTTTTGCGTCCACCCTTCTGTGTATAATATGCGCGCTGCATCTCTTTCTTTCATAACAATAATCTTTGTTGCGAAGGTCTTTTATATCCCGCTTTTATTATAAAAAAAGTATAAGGGTCGGACTAAAAAGTCCAGGCCTTAAACAGTTTATTGGCTGCATTGTATTCTATTGTCACATTTGCTCAAAGAATTTGAAATGTTTTCAATGCGACTTGAGTGAGACTTGACTTTATAAAACGGAATTTATGGAACTAAAGACACGGCACATTATTGCGCGAGAGAAAAAGCAAATTACTTTCCTACTCTATGGGTTAATTGGCGATAAGGTTGATGGCGATTATTTCGCACAGGAACTCATGTATGCAGACAAGGAATTTGATGAAATAATTATCAGAATAAATTCTGACGGCGGTTCAGTGAGCCAGGGGCTTAGTATAGTAAGTGCAATGATGGCAGCAAAGGCTTTCATTATAGCTCAGGTTGATGGAGTTGCAGCCAGTATGGCTGCAGCTCTTTTACCGGCAGCCGATCATGTAAGGATGAATGATTATGCAAGAATTATGCTTCATTCGCCATACTATGTTGATGATGACGGTAATAGAATTACAAAACTGAGCGCAAAGGAGAAAAAGGCCCTCGATGCTCTGAAAGGCATAATTATTACCCTATTAAGTAAAAGAGGGAAAGAGGAAGAGTATATTAAAAAACTTCTTATTACTGATACCTGGTATAATGCCCAGGAAGCTCTTGACGAAGGATTAATTGATGAGATTATTGCAACCGGGAAAAAAGAACTTGCCGCTATGGCGCCAAAGCAATTGGTGGCAATGGTTGATAGTGAATATGAACCTTTTAAACAACAGAGAACAATGAAAAAAATTCTTGCAAAACTCGGACTTCCGGAAAACAGTACCGAGGAAACAGTTATTGAGACTCTCGAAAAAAGAGAGAGGGAAATTGTTGATCGATACATCAGACTTGGCGAAGATGTCGGTGTGATTAATGATGACAATCGTGAAAGTATGCGAAAACTCGCAATGCAGGATGTTGACCTTTATTTAAAAGTAGTTGACCAGCTGAAGGCTGCAAAGCCTGTTGACACTAAAAAGGAAAAATTACAGGCAAGGTTGAGCCAATTGGTTGACGATAGGGCAAAGAAAATTAAGGCAGAAAAAACTTATGACTGGTATCAGCGCAACGACCCTCAGGCGCTTGCAAAAATAAAGGAAGAAGACCCCGAAAAGTTCAACCAGCTTCTTGATGAATATGAGGCATCTCTTTAATGCATTTCTTTAAACCAAAACTAAAATAAGGATATGGAAAAAATAGTAAAATGGCCTTTTGGCGAAGCATCAACCGTTCAGCTGAGCGCATCCGGAAATCAGGAAATAGAGATTAACAATGAGTTAACAATCATTGATGGAGTAAGTACTCAGGCTACGGATGACAGAACTTTGAATTTGACAATTTCTGAAGACGTTGGAGTTGGAGCGATGATTATGGTTAAGGCCAAGACATCCGCAACGCAAGCAACAATATTCGGTAATGGAATGACAGGTGCTTCATTGACCGGAGTGGCAGGCAAAACAAAAACTGCCTTATTCGTTTTTGACGGCACCAGTTTTGTAATGGCCGGCGCCGATGTTCAGATCGATTAAGTAATTAAATTTCTAACCTCTAATATTTGAGACGATGAGTGAAATTAGAACTACTGTATATTCGAAAGAATTACAGAAACAATTGTTCCCTGATAATAGCTTCTTTAAAAAGTCTATTGGGGAAACCGGGGTTGCAATTAATGCCATTGCCGTAGAGAAACCACAGCAAGGCACGATCCCGAAAGCAAAGAACGGTGAACCAGATAGCTACCCGCTTAAGGTTACAAAAGCTGACGACTCAAAATCAACTTATCCTGTTGAGCTTGTTTATGCACCCCCCATTTTGATAACCAGCGAGAGTGAGATGCTTACCAATTACAGTAAGCGGCAAACCAAACAAGAACAGCAGGCCGGGGTAATTAATACCAGGTGTGCGGATATTGCGGCACACAATTGGGGCCCAACGAAGTCAACCAATATTATTAAAAGTACCGGCGAAGGGAGAGCAACCAATGTGGCAGGTCTCACGGGAAACAGAAAAGCAATAACTAAAGCAGACATCTTAAAGGTGTATAATCTGCTGTTGCGGATGAATGTTTCCGGGTTACCCGGTAAATGGTATGCTCTGCTTACCGCTGACGCTTACAGCGATTTGCTGAATATTGACGATTTTGTGAGTTACGAAAAAACAGGTTATACCACAAAATTGGAGCAAGGCATCCTTGGCAGGATAATGAACATTGAAATTATGACCAGGTCAACCGAGCGGATGGATATCGGGTTGCTCTACAGCAATGCTTCTACACCTGTTAAGCGAGCTATGGATGAAATCGTTAATTCTGACAGACCTGCAAACCTCTTTTGGCATGAAAAAATGGTATGCCGGGCAGAAGGAACTGTAAAGACTTCGATCAATACCGACCGTGCCGATTATGTTGGCGGTACCCTTATCAGTTCTTATACTCGCTTTGGGGCTGCCATTGTTCGTGAAGACGAAAAAGGCGTTGTTGCCTTGCTTGAAGATAATGCCTAACCCGCAGCGGTTCGGGAGTCCCCGGACCGCTTTTAAGCTATGAAAACTATGTTACAAGAACACGGCAGGCTGTTTGGCGGAATATTCAGTTTTTGTTTCGGGGTGTTTCTTGATATTGTCCCATCTGATATTCCGGATATGGTGACGTGGTTTCTGCAAAATGTGGCCTTTATTTTCACCATTATAGCAGCCTGGTATACAATAAAACAAAAGATAAGACATGAGAGAGAGCATCGTAAACATACTGAAAAGAAGTTGGAGTGTGATCCGGAAGAGATGGAATGAATATGTGCCTTTTCTGGCGGCTTTGGTCGCCTGGGCACTTTCCGGACCGGTATTGCGCATGATTGACCCAACAGCCGGCGTCGATGATGCAGGCTTGTTTCAGGCTCTGTTGTTCGGACTGGTAATTTATTATGCCGCCACGGCTTTTAGCTGGGTAGCCTTAAGAATTATATTCCCGGAAATAGGGCGTTTTGTTGATAATTATCTGGGGCAATTATTCTCTGTTCACACAAACAACACATTCAGGTTATGGTACTCACTTGCACTGTTTGCAGTGTACTTTTTGGGTGCTGTAATAATTTTTACAAGTGTATTGTAATAATTTTTAAAAGACGTTGAAATGAAAAGAATTCTAATGATATTATTGATTTTGATTGTAGCCGTCCCGCTCGTCTTTATGGATGCACAACCTGTGAGAGATCAGGTTGTGCAAACTTACACTTCTCAAATTGGAGTAAGAGAAGCAACCGGGCAAAATGACGGTTTGGAAGTAGAACAATATCTGGCCTCAGCAGGCTTTACAAAAGGATATGCCTGGTGTGCTGCTTTCGTTAATTGGGTTTTTGTGCAAAACGGTATTGAGGGACCTGCTTCCCCGGCATGGTCGCCTGCATGGTTCCCACGCGATAAAACTTATAATATAAAGAATAAGGATCCTCTGCCGGGCGATCTATTTGGTATATACTTTAAAAATAAAGGCCGAATAGCTCACGTCGGGTTTGTAGATAAATATAATGGCACCACAATAATTACTGTCGAAGGCAATACCAACGAAGCGGGCAGCCGGGAAGGAGATGGAGTTTACCGGAAACGAAGGCTCACAAGACAGGTTTATAAATTTTCAAACTGGATTGATGATGATGAAGATACTTAAGCCATGGCGTTTTGTTGCGGCCTTTTTAATAGGAATTATTATAGGCTTTCCGGCCGGGGCTTGGTTCTACGCAAAGGTATTAGATAAGCCCGAAACGGTGATGGAAATAGGGAAACAAAAAATCAAGGGCCGTAATAACGAAGGAAATTGGAATAATATTAATAAGCAAGAACAGGAAGAACAGGAACCAAATAAAGGCTGGTGGTTCTTTAATAAAAATAAGGAGGATTAATTATGAGTGAAGTAGTACATGGAGGCGACGTGCTTCTTTATATTAACACTGGCGATGAAAGCACACCCGTATGGACGCCTGTTGCCCACGCAACGACGCATTCTGTTACACATGGAATGTCGGCGCAGGAAGTTTCTTCAAAAGACACAGGCAGGCATCCTAATTTGAAGCCGGGGAAACATAACGTATCAACGGTTTCGATACAAGGACTTCGTACTTATGACGGGTATGACTACTTTGATTTGAAGCAGATTTTTGATGCCAATCAGTTGGTACACATAAAACTGTCGGGTCGGCCGTCTGATGATCCGGATTATTTCGAGCGTACGGAACAAGCCGGCGATAAGTATGAGGAAGGTTATGGTTATATAACTGAATTGAGCAATGAAAATGCTCATGATGGAATTGCCACCTATTCCTGTACCATATCAATTAACGGAAAAACAGAAATTAAAACTGTGAGTGGATCATGAAGCAAACTTCAATAAAAATTGGGGATAAAACTTATCCCCTTTATAAAACCATGCGGGCACAGGTTGACCTTGAACGCAGCGCCTTTAAGCAAAAAGACATCAAAAACGGCGCCATAGAGGCCGTGTTGTACGCTCTCTACTGTCTTGTTAAGGGTGCTTGTATTCGTGAGAAAATTGAGTTCGATATGGACTTTGAAACGTTCGTTGACAATGTAGAACCTAACGCGCTCGAAAAACTCGCTGAGCTCAACGACGATGCCGGGGATAACCCGGATAAAAAAAAAGAGTGATGACCTGACTGCAGAACAATTAACCGGAATAGCAATTGGACAAATGGGGTTGGGTTTGGATACTTTTCTAAACATGACCCCATTTGAGTTTGCAGAGGCATGGCAGCTGTGGGTAAAAAATAAAGAACACGAAGAGCGCCTGGCATGGGAACGAACCAGAATGCAGGTGTTTTGGACCATATGCCCGCCGCAAAAGAAACAAATAACACCTTATGATATTAACCGATTCCCTTGGGAAAGGGAAATAAAAACACCACATGATGCCCCTATGAGTACTCAGGAACGATTTGAGATGTTAAAGAAAAAGTGGAATGGCTAAAAAATACACATACATAATCGGGTTAAAAGCCGATACCAGCAAATTTGAAAAGAGTGCAGGAAATTTAAAGGGATTACTTAAAACCGCCGGCGCTGCCGCAGCAGGGTTGTTCGCTGCAGATAAAATTAAAGATGCGGCTTTAGAGGCATATAATTATGCTAAAGAAATTGATAATATACGTACTTCTGTGGCGAAATTAACCGGACTTTCGGGGGGAGTGCTTAACTCTGTTACTGGCGAAATTAAAGCCATTGCGGATGTTTATAAGAAAGATTATGAAGAAGTACTATTAACAGGAAATGCCCTGGCAAAACAATTTGGTAAGACAAATAGCGAGGCATTGGCCTTGATAAGGAAAGGATTTGTTGCCGGGGCTGATGCTTCAGGAGAATTACTCGAACAAATTAAAGAGTATTCAGCACAGTTTAAAGCTGCCGGATATGATGCTTCTGAGATGATTGCCATCATGAGTCAGTCGGAGAAGATGGGGATATTCTCTGACAAAGGATCTGATACCATAAAAGAAGCAACCCTGAGGTTAAGGGAGATGACTGCTGCGACCAGGGCAGCTATTGAAGGCATAGGGTTAAGCTCTCGAGAAATTGAAGAAGGTTTGGCAGATGGCTCTTTAAAGGTTAGCGACGCAATAAAGCTTATTAGCGCAAGGCTTGATGAGCTGCCTTCAACGTCTGCTAAGGTGGGAACAGCTATTGCCGACATTTTTGGCGCTGCCGGCGAAGATGCAGGACTCGACTTTATCAGAACGTTGAAAGATGTTGATACTAATCTTGATAATCTTACTAAGAATGCGTCCGAACAGGCAAAAGCTAATGAACGTTTAATCGCAGCACAAACAGAGCTTAATGCCACGGCCGCAGCAATTTTTGGAGGCATGAATGCCGCAGCAGGAAATGCCAAAGCAGCTATCCTGGAATTTATTAACGACTCGGTAAAGGCAGGTGTCGACCTGGTTAACTGGTTTATTGACCTCTATAATGAGAGCGTTGTTTTCAGAACTGCAGTGGAATATGTGGGGATGACTTTTGATAATTTATGGCTGACTGTTAAAACTGTATTTAATCACATTTGGAATGTAATTAAAACAACCGGAAATGCCCTTGCAGACCTCTTTAAACTCGATTTTGCAAGCCTTAAAGAAACCCTTAAAAAAGGGTTTGAGGATACAATACAACTTGGGAAAGATTATGCGAATGGTGTGGCCGAGAACTTTCTTGAGGCAGTTGAAAATACTGTTAAAAGAGAAAAAATTGAATATGTTAGCCTTGACAATGCAAGAGAATCCGGTATCGAAGCCGGAGAGGTGATTGCTGAGGCTATTACCGGACAGTTAACAAAGAAGCCGGCAGAGCTTAAGGAATTGGATATTTCAAAACTTAAATATTCCGGCGAGGCAGATTTGCCGGATATTAGTGAAAACCTTTTTGACCCCAATACAGCGCTTGGTAATAAGAACAGATTGAGTGCAATGCTCGCAGAGATTAACAGCGAGTTTTCAAAAGCTTCAGAATATGCAAAACTGTACGGCGATGAGTTAACTCTTTATACTGACAAACAGAATATACTTGCCGATAGCATTAAAACACTTATTGATGAAGGATATTCTGCCGAAGGTGAAGCCATACAGCATCTTATTGAGATGCAAAAAGAACTTGAAGAAAGCCAGGGAAGGAATATTGAACGCATGAAATTGATGCAATCTTTCAGTGAGGATTTAAGAGACTCACTGATGGCAACAGCTGAAAATGGTGCAGATAGCTTCGCAGAGATGGGTGCAAATATTCTTAATACAGTTCGCTCAGTAATAAGTGGGTACATAGCTAAAGGTGTTGCAGCTGCGGTATCTGCTGCCATGGCATCGGCACCGTTCCCGTTAAATATCCTTGCTGCTCCCACAGCTGCCGCCATGGCGTCCACGGCTTTTAACTCTCTTATTCCGGCATTTGCGGACGGTGGACTTGTTTATGGGCCAACAGTAGGTTTGATGGGTGAATACCCCGGGGCAAAAAGTAATCCGGAAGTTATAGCCCCTCTTGATAAGTTAAGAGGGATGATACAAAGCAATAGTATTAATGTGCCTTCTGTTGTATACATAAAAGCGAAAAGAGGCGAATTGGAAGGAGCTTTACAATTTAATAAAACACGAGAAAACAGAGGAAGATAATGGCCTACGGTGCTAAATACATAACAGAGTTCAGGGACATAAAAGAAAACCTGTTTAAAATAACGCTTTATTGGCGTGATTATACCGGTGAAACAATTGAAGTAACGCCGGGAGCAAATCCTTTTAAACGAACCTATCATCGTGATGACAAATTTGCTGCCACAAAAGGAATGTCTGCTGAAATTGTTTTGTTTGCCGAGCAAGACAGGCAATTCCTTGATTTATATACAGCAGATTATAAACAGTGCATGGTGGAAGTGCTGAAAAATGGCTCACCGTTTTTTCTGGGATACCTGGATGCAGAAACCTACCAGGAGTCTTTCAGCGACGATAAGTATTATGATGTTTCTTTGTTTGCAAATAATGGGATTAACGTCCTTGAACGTGACAGATATGTTGATGAAAACGGGGAAACATATTCGGGTAGCGCCGATATGCTTACAGTTATAGAACGAATTATCGAAAAACTTGGGTTGCCGCTTAGCCATATTAAGTATGCCGCTGATATCGCTGTTAACGGTTATGACGTCCCTTCGGGCGAAATTATATTACAACATTTAATTGTTAATCAGGACAATTATATTGATGAAGATGGAATAGTAATGAGCTGTCGGGATGTACTTGAAAGCATACTTACACCTCTCGGGTTAACATTATTTATAGAGGGTGAAGATGTGTGGATAGTGGATACTGAATACCTTAAAAATGGTACAATAACGGTGCATACAAAAACGCTTGGGAGCAGCGGGACATTTACAACGGCGCAAATGAATGTTGTAAAAGATTTGTCTGAATTGTCGCAAGCTGCAGGCGAATTTACTGTCGAAGCAGGTTTTAACTTATATAAGTTAACAAAGAACAGATATATTAAAGATATTATCGAAGAGGTTGATTTTGATGATGAAGATAATTTTGAAGGGGATATATACGAAAATGTTATAAGAACCGCGGCTGATAATTATGGGCAGGATTCTTTTTTGGCTGAATACTGGGTAAATAAATTAGACGGTTTTAAGAATTATACAATAAATGAAGAGGAGTTAACATACCCCCACATGGCTGTTTTCCATGACTTTTTTAATGTAACAGCCTTTGCAGGTGGGTGTAAGCCTGTTAAGTATGTAGATAATGTTGATATCGATTTTGATGAGGACGATGTTAATTTTAATAATTACATTTTTATTTCTAATCCATACAAGAATTTTGGCGATTATCAATATCCTGAATCATGGGCTAACCCTGATTTACCTTCGGCATACAATATACTTAAAGAGGCTTTTCGATATTCGAAAAATACGCCGTTTATTTTCCCTTCCACAAAAACAATAATAAGACTAAAATTTAAAGCATTTCTTTTGTCATTTGGGCAAGTAGTAAGTGACGATAACGTGTTGTGGTATTATAGAGATTATTACCCCTCTGATGAATACTACGTGTTTAAACATACGATAGGGATTTATTTAAAAGATAAAAACGGGAATATAGCTTACTCACTTACCAATAACGGGGCCGCTAAGTCTGACGAACTTATATATAAATTAACCCCGGGAGAACACAAAACTTATTACCTTATTGATGAAATTAATGAAGCAGGGTTTTTTGAGCGTGTATTCAATAAAAATGTAGATGTTAATATTGATATCCCTGCCGAATTCGGGGATTTACATCAGCTTGAAGTTGTATTTTATAATGAATTTTTCCGATTCGATAATGGAGAAGAGCATGGCGACTTAAAAGAAACGCTGCCCCTTTTGGGTATTAAAGACATAGAGACAGAATTAATTGATAAAAATACAGGTGAGGCTATTAGTCTTAATGACGAAGAGTTACAATACTATTTAAGCGAAAAATTTAAAACAGAGAAACAAGAAGATGAATTGTATCACTACACGGCCGATGACCAATATATAACCGATTTGGGGGGTATAACACTTGATAACGATTATATAATTCAGGTATCGGCAAACGGGATAACAAAGGATAATTTCGAAGACCTTCGAGGCGATAAAATAATAAGACAGTACCAGGACAATCAGATTGTTTTGTCGCTATCGTTGTATGAAGATAATTTACCGGTATATTCATTATTGACGATGCAAAATGATACATTGTGGAATAATAAAAAATTTGTGATTGTCTCTGAAACTTACGATGCCAGGATGAGAATTATTGACGTAGTATTAGAGGAGGTGAAATAATGAAACGAGCATGGCGACTTTTTGCCACAAAAGTACATGTATAAATTTGACAAAGCCATGCGAGTTCCATCCAGCCAATAACTTAGTTAAAATTTATACGGATGAATATAAAGAAAATAAAAACGCCTTACAAATTAAGGAATAAAAGAGATACATCGGGCAGTATTATAAGTGGAGGTGGGGCGCAGGTAAATCAATCAGGCAGCTGGCTTGAGAATTATTTTGAATTCGATTCAGAAAACAACGTTCTAAAGGTAAACAAAAACTTTGCCTCAACAGGCGAAGTAATGGCCTATGCAGACAGTGAGATTAACATCCCTTCATTATGGGATTCAATGCCTTATGCTACCCCTACAAAAGTAGGTGGCATAAAGGTAGGAAGCGGTCTGACAATTAACAACGGTGTTCTATCTGTAGATGGGGCAGTGGGGACAGGTTTCGATGAGTCTGCTAATTATAACCCCACAGGCAACTGGAACTTTACAGGGTTATTACAAAAAGACGGCGAAGACGTAGCAACACAGAGCTGGGCTAATAGTCAGTTTGAGCCAAAATTCACAAAGAATAGCGCATTCAATAAAAACTTTGCAGGCACAGGTTCAGCCACTACTGTTGCTAGAAGTGACCACAATCACGACAACGACTATCACCCTAAAGGTGGTAGCAGTTCGTTGGATTTTGTGGCTAACAACTTAACACTTCACGGTATTGTCAACCATTGGCTGGCCGATACAATCACGGTGGACGATGCAAATTTACAGTTAAATGCTGTTCAAAACTCTGCAAGGGTAGCAAGTGGGTTGATAATCTTTAACAACGACAATAGCACAGAGCTTTCAAAATTGTACTACGACACTGACAACAGTTGGAAGATAGACGGGGATAAAATTGCTACCCGTGAAGACAACCCTGTTAGCAATGGTATTGCCTATTGGGATGCTGCGAATTCGATGTTCAAAACAGATTCTGTTTATATTAAAAATGGCAACGTAGGCATAGGCACTACTGCCCCTCAAGAAAAACTACACGTTGTAGGGAATGGTAAATTTGAAGGAAAATTAAATATTGCGGCACCACAATATAATCTTGATTTAAACATACAAAGTATAAGAACTGGTACTGGTCCTGTATCCTATTATAGTAGTTATATATCAAGGACTATTTATTTAGACGATAATCTTAACTGGAAAAGAGGAAACCAATATTCGTCAGGAGCAAGCATTAAATTTGGAGAAACAGGTAATCACAGTCCTTATATTTCTTTTCTTATTGATACGGACAATACTAATGCCACAGATACTGTTAATTTAGAAGAAGCAGTAAGAATTACTGATTCTTTAGATGTAAAATTTAGTTCAGATTTACAGAACAATGGAACCTTTGTCTCTGGCTTTGCAGGTTCAGGATGGAAATTAGATGCTTCTGAAAATCACCTAACAATTGATAAGTTAACCGTTAGACAGACAATAAAGACAACAGAATATAATATCTATAATAGTTCAGGCACGCTAAAATGGAGTCTTAAAGCAGATGGGGACGATTTAGCTTTTTACAACGCTTCAGGCGAAAAGAAAGCGTATCTAACGCAAAATGGAGACTTTGTGGCAACTGGGGAAGTAACAGCTTATGGAACATTAAACTAATTGATTATGGCATTACCAGAGAATAATATAACAGTATCACAAGTAAGGAATATACTTGGAGAGGATACTAATAAGATAAGTGAGTTAGCCCGTTCATCAAAAAATAATTGGTGGGGATTTAGAAAAAGGGATAATATAGTTGGTAATGAGTGGGGAGTTCAACCAGCTGAACCATATAAGATTGGTGATTACAGAGGATATATACACGATTGGAGGGCTTATGCTCTTGTGGGTGTAACGCAAGGTAAAATACCAGGACCAGACCCAGACAATCCAGATGATTATTTTATGCCAGATTTAACTGGCCCTATGGGGTGGTACGATGGTATTAAATTTAAAATCAAACAAAGATATTTCCCTTCTTGGAGTATCGAAAGAGATGAAAAACCATTGTATCGAGTAGAATTTAAACGAACAAGCGATTTTCACAAAGGAGGTTACGCTGTAATAGAAGAATCTATTGAGTGCGATTCAGAAGATTATGGAGATAGTTTTTCTGAAACAATAACTATACCTTGTGATTATCCGCCTGATAATGTAAGTACACCATTAGAACCTGGTGATACTGTATATGTAAGAATAAAACCATTGTCAGGAATGTATATATATGATAAAAAAATGCAAGATACAGAACTTGGAGAAGATGTAATAGGGAACAACGATAATGATGGGTATGTATTCCCTTTGACTGTTCCTCATAAACCCAGCATAAAATGTTATATTTATTTTGAAGTACTTAGTGCTTCGGCATCTTCCTCAAATTATACAGCCTTTTTATTTGGTTCAGCAACGCTTGCTTATGAAATTGATGGAGTAAGACAAGGATTGGATGGAAATAATGCAATAACAGCTGTTGTTACTATTGAAATGACACCTAAGGATAGTATGGGTCAATTAGGCTGGACAGATTCACAACAATTCGAAATAAGAACAGATTTACCAACACCAATAAATATGACTGCTTCATTCCCTAAGGAGCCTTATAATAACACAGGAGCACATCTATCACTTTTAATTAAAGATACATATTTTAGTGTGTTTAATGCACCTTATTCACCATATACAAAGACTGGTATAGATATAAGTTATGGAGTAACCATTCAATAACCTTTTAAATATACAATTATGAACAGAAGAAAAGACAATTCAGACGCAAACACTGGTTATACTGGTGTAAAAGAAAGTAATGACACCAATTCCTACAAAAAGACTGTAATTAATATAGGAATTGTGGCCGTTGTGAGCTTATTAGCTTTATTAGCTATCGTTATTTTTTAACCTTTAAAAAACCCATTGAAATGGAAAAACAGAATGTAAAAGTAGCCCTTCCAATAGAAGTGTTGAACGATGTTATAAATATGCTGTCCTCTTTGCCATACAGGCAGGTGGCAGGTGTTATGAGAAAAATTGATGAAACGGCCGTTCAGGTTAATGTAAATGAAGGCGAAGAAAAACAGACTGCAAAACCCCGTAGCAAGTAGGTTTAAATGATATTTTAATGTTATTTCAACGATGTTTCGATAATAAGCTGCCGTATACTGTATAGCACAGCGTATGGCAGCTTAATTGTCTTATTGTTATACCAATTTTTTTAACCACTTTTGTGATGTGTTTTTTTCTGCACAATTCGTTTTTAAATTGTGTACATTTCGATTTGGGGATTATAAGCGTCCCAAGAAAAATTTTGAAAATGTTTTTTCTTCTTGCTTTTGTAAGGAATAAATTCGGATGTACATCCCGAAGGAATTCATGCTATCCTAAATTTGATCATATATAAACTAATTGAGATGGGGATGTAGAATGCTATAATACATTATTTAAATATCTTTGTGCCCGGATAGGAAATGCAATATCCGGGATATTTATTCCGCAAAAAAGATTTGTGGGAAGAGACAATCGCCTAAAAAAATGAGAAAGAGGGAAACGAGCATAACTAAAAGGTTTTGGTTCGGATATTTCGGAAACAAAAATATGTTGGAAATCAGTTGTGCGAGTTTCATTCGACCAATAACTTAGATAATATTTTTACGAATGAAAAACATAAGGAACTTTTGCATCATTGCCCATATTGATCATGGAAAGAGTACTTTGGCCGATCGATTGTTGGAGCGCACCAATACGGTGTCCGATCGTGAATTGCTGGAACAGACCCTGGATAACATGGATTTGGAGCGGGAGCGGGGTATCACCATAAAAAGCCATGCCATTCAGATGCAATATCCTAAAGATGATGAGGTTTATACATTAAACTTAATAGACACGCCCGGTCACGTTGATTTTTCTTATGAAGTGTCGCGGTCCATTGCTTCCTGTGAAGGCGCATTGCTTATTGTGGATGCAACGCAAGGGATTCAGGCACAGACAATCAGTAATCTTTATCTGGCTGTTGATCATGATTTGACCATTATTCCGGTGCTAAATAAAATGGATATGGAGAGTGCCATGCCGGAAGAGGTGGAGGATCAGATTATTGAGCTTATTGGCTGCGATCGGTCTGAAATCATCAGGGCCAGTGGTAAAACCGGTATGGGTGCCGAGGATATTTTGAATGCCATTGTAGAACGCATTCCTGCCCCCAAAGGAGATCCCGAAGCCCCCTTACAAGCTTTGATATTCGATTCGGTATTTAATAGTTTTCGGGGCATCATTGCCTATTTTAAGGTCGTGAATGGTAAGATTCGAAAGGGCGATAAAGTTAAGTTTTTCAATACCGGCAAGGAGTATGAAGCCGATGAGATTGGTGTTTTGAAGTTGGCCATGGTATCGAGAAATGAGTTGAGTACCGGCGATGTGGGGTATATCATTTCGGGTATCAAAACCAGTAAAGAAGTCAGGGTGGGAGATACCATCACGCATGTGAATCGTCCTTGTTCCAAGGCGATCTCCGGTTTTGAGGAGGTGAAGCCCATGGTCTTTGCCGGTGTTTATCCCATCGATACGGAGGATTATGAAGATCTGCGTGCGGCTATAGAAAAGTTGCAGCTCAATGATGCCTCTCTGACCTTCCAGCCGGAATCTTCCGTAGCGCTGGGCTTTGGATTTCGTTGTGGTTTTCTGGGAATGCTGCATATGGAAATCGTTCAGGAACGTCTGGATCGCGAATTCAATATGGATGTGATTACAACGGTTCCTAATGTGCCGTATATGGTTTATACCAAACAGGGTGATGTGTTGGAAGTTCATAACCCTTCCGGACTGCCCGAACCCACGGTCATAGACCATGTGGAAGAACCTTTTATCAGAGCACAAATTATTTCCCGGTCCGATTTTATTGGGCCCATCATGACGTTGTGTCTGAGCAAAAGAGGGGAGCTGATTAATCAACATTATCTCACTTCCGACAGAGTGGAACTGAGTTTTGATATGCCTCTGGCAGAGATTGTGTTTGATTTTTACGATAAGCTGAAGAGTATTTCAAAAGGGTATGCATCCTTTGATTATTACACAACAGGATATCGACCTTCGAAGTTGGTGCGCCTGGATATTCTTTTAAACGGAGATCCGGTCGATGCCCTATCAACACTTACTTACTTTGATAATGCCTATCCTCTTGGACGAAGGATGTGTGAAAAACTGAAAGAATTGATTCCCCGTCAGCAGTTTGATGTGGCCATTCAGGCCGCTATCGGAGCCAAAATAATTGCCCGCGAGACGGTTAAAGCGGTGCGAAAAGATGTTACGGCCAAATGTTACGGTGGGGATATCTCCCGAAAAAGAAAACTGCTGGAAAAGCAGAAAAAAGGGAAAAAAAGAATGAAACAGGTGGGTAATGTAGAAGTGCCTCAAAAAGCCTTTATTAATGTATTAAAACTGGATTAATACTTTATTCGCATAAAGGTTATTCAGGTCGGATAATCTCGACCTTTTAATTCGGGATTCGTTTCAATTGCTTCTTTGCCCATAAAAATGTATGAATTAGGGTCAATGATGAGCACGGTGCCAGTTTATGAGAGGTTTTTTCTATCTTAGGGGAAACGGCTATATGGACCTGTCGTGCCAGTCTCATCCGGCCAATGAGTAAAATTAATTTTATACGAATGAAAAAAACATTCATCATTCTATTGTTGATTGGAGTTCCTACTTTGCATGAAGCATTGGGCCAAGATCCTTTCAGTCCGTTCTATGAAGTTGGCATAAAGGCTTCTACTGTATTATCTACCGCGTTTATTTCCATTGATGATGAAGGAAGCGGTTTTAAGGGGCCCGGAGTAGGGGTTAGGTTTCTCCATATGCAGACAAAGAATGCGGGGCTTTTGGCCGAAGTGAATTATAGCAGTCAGTCTTTTACCTCTGAGGAGCTGGAATATAATTACAGTTTCATTCACATCCCTTTTATGTCCCGTTTCCGATTTCCGTTAAATAAGAGAAATGATATTGCTTTAAATATTGGCTCGTATTTACAACTGATCACGGATCAAGATGTTGATGTCGTATTTGATCGCAGCAGTCTTTTTGGCCTTGCAGGAGGTTTGGACTATGGATTAATGGTTGGGAAAATGCGGGTTTCTGTGGAAGGCAGATATCATTACAATTTGCATTCAAATAGTGACGATGCCGATAATATAAGGTCTAGCTGGTTGGAAGTTACCCTTGGATTAAGTTTTAGACGCCAAAAGAAAAACTAAAGATAGGAGGGCGATTGGGACGTTGAGTTCTCTGGCCATCGATTGGTTGTGTTATTGTTTTGTTGCACGCCCCGGGAGGTGGGGGTTTTTGAAAAATGAAACGAGCATGACAATGTGAAAATGACGCAAAAGAGTAGGTATAACCCCTGAGTCATGCGAGTTCCATCAGACCAATGGATTAACCAGTTTTTATACGGATGAAAAGGGAATCCATACTCATTGACGAATATTTATTGCTTATTAGAGATTAAAATCATTAAAAACCATTCCAATACCGTATTGGGATGGTTTTTTCAGTTCAGGCCTATTTTACCCTTAATGGGGTGAAGGATGACTAAAATTTTATAGTTTTTGTAAGGGGGATTAAGAATGATGAAAGAAATAGGTTACCATGAAAACATGTGTAAAGGTTTGAATTGTAAAGGATTGATTAAGTTTTAAGGACAAAACAAGCCTCTACAAACCGTGCTGATGATTGAATATACATTTAATAAGCATTGAATTTGATTTAAGCCCGTTTAAGAGAAAAGAGTAGAACAAAGATAATAGATTTAACGTGGGATTCAAAAGGATATAAAAAAGCACGAAGCAGTTCATTCTGTTTTGCGCTTTTTTGATATTTGAGAAAGAAAAAATATTGAAAGGTACAATTTAGGTTACAATTTTTTTTCTGGGGCTGATGGATTTGTTTTCTATTTTTGTATCAAAGCCATTATTCCTGATGCGCAAATCTGATAGAATCAATAAACGAAACCGACGCCTGGTTCATAAATTTTATGAGCTCTACGGTGTGAAGCGCAATCGCATTGATGACGTTTTAAAGGAACTTGAAGAGGAATATTTTTTCTTAGACCAGGACTATATCTACTCTCTGATATTCTACGATAAAATCAACTACGAGTATTACAACCAGCTCCTTAGTAAATCAAAGCAACCTACATCCTGATGTCATAAAGCGGCTCACCATCTGTGGTGTCAGACCGTGTGATTGGGCCTTTACTCAAATCCACTTCATTAACTGACTGTTGGTCATATTCAGCCTGAGCACTGGCATCTTCAAGAACAGAGGCGAACGAAATGCGGTAAAGATTACCAGCGTCTCCGCTTTCCTCCCGGCGCATATCCACCCGTCTCATTGTATTAAAATTGTTACCACAGAGGCCGTGGAATGCAGTGTGTAGTTTGGTAAGTATCCTGAGAAAGTTGATCGCGCTATCCTGATTATATGATCCAACGTAGGTATCAGAGGACGTCTCAAAGAATAGATAAAATTCTATTTGCGTTTCGCAGTTCTGTATTAGTTGGCCTTTGTCATTACATGACATGGTGTTGAAGGATATAAAAACTGCCGGGCTTTGGAATGGCAGCTCATCCGTGAGGAAAGAAACCTGCTCGAGCCATAAATCAATCCACTCAATTTCGGGAGTTTTAGTTTTAATTACCTCTGCCAACTCTTTGTATAAATCTGTCCAGGCTTCCATTTTGAGAGTGTAAAATAAACTCTGTCCATAAACTAATCAATCTTAATATTGCAGTTTATGACAGACAAGAAAAAAGAAACACCCGAGTATCGCGCTCTGCGCGACTTGGCTTTAGAACAATTGCGTAGTGGAAAATCACTTACAGGCGAAGGTGGCGTTTTTGCGCCCATCATAAAGGAATTTCTGGAAAGCGCTCTTTCGGCCGAGATGGAAAATCATTTGTCGGAAGAAGAGCGTTCTTTGGGTAACAAGCGCAATGGAAAAGGCACCAAAAAAATAAAGACCGGCTCTGGCACTATTTCTATAGAAACCCCACAAGATCGACATAGCAGATTCGAACCGGAGATTGTCAAAAAACGGCAACGCGTTCTTGCTGATAGTTTGGCACCGAAAATCATAGGGCAATATGGAAAAGGAATGAGTTTAAGGGACATATCCTCCCATATTGCAGAAATGTACGATACAGAAGTATCACCCACAGTATTAAGTGAAATAACAGACAGGATAATACCACAAGTAAAAGAGTGGCAAAATCGCCCCTTAGACGATGTTTATCCCATCGTCTGGCTACAAGGTAAATGGTGAAGGACGGGTTGTTAGTCGGGCAGTATATAATATTTTAGCCATCAATAAAGAGGGCAAGAAGAGCCTGATTGGCATGTATATATCCGAAAGTGAAGGTGCAAAGTTTTGGTTATCTGTATTAACTGATTTGAAAAATCGTGGTGTAAAAGATATACTAATTGCCTGCACCGATAAATTAAATGGTTTTTCAGAAGCAATATTGAGCGTTTTTCCTGAAACAGAGATACAAAAATGTATCATTCACCAAATTCGCAATTCCTTGAAATATGTAGCGTCAAAAGACCAAAAATCCTTTATGAAAGACTTGAAAAAAGTATATCGTGCAGTCAATAAATCTGAAGCAGAAACAGAACTGATAAACTTAGAAGAGCAATGGGGCAAAAAGTATCCTATCGTAATACGTTCCTGGAATGATATCCAGTGGGTGGCTGTCGAAAATTATCGAAGAGTTTCCAAAATATTCTGCAGAATGGCTTTTGACCGGTAAAGGTGGAATGATGAAATCGGAGGAGAAGTTGAATAAAGCTATTTCATCAAGGGACAGAGCCTCCCAGGATAAACCCACAAAGCCATTGTATTTGATTGAGAGCGTGAAGGAGCTGGCTATAGAGAACCACGAGTTGAAGAAGGAGTTGGAGGATTTAAAGCGAGAAAAAAAGGCTAAGGAGCCTCCTGGCTATAATGTTGCTGCCGAACCTATCGTGAAGCCCTCTGGAAGAAAGTAGCCCCGGCCCCCAGTTTTTCCCCTCCTTATAATATGCCCCCCAAAAGGCAATACTACCCCAATGTATCATGTAAACTTAGGTTATGACCACCTAAAAGTAAAATCCTTTAAATTGTTAAATTTGCAAGATTCGTAGGAGAGAATTTGCACGATTTGAAAGGCCAAATACATTTTCCATTTACTATGTACATTTGTTAATGTGTGAATATAATATGGGAACATTCCAGGGTGTTTCCATAAATTATTTTCAAAACAACCCTTTAAATTAAATCATTATGCAAAAGTTATTGTTCTTATTTTCGTTTGCTGTTTTCTTATTGGCCTGTCAGGGCCCTGCCCAAAAATCGGCTGAAGCCGATTCGGATGGAAGTACGGCGGAGTTGGCCAAGAGTGTAAAAGAGGAGTTCATCCGTTCGTGGAACGATTACAAAACTTACGCTTGGGGACACGATGTATTATTACCCCTTTCTAAAGGATACCATGACTGGTATGAGGAGTCGTTGCATATCTCACCCATTGATGCTTACAGTACCATTAAAATAATGGGACTGGATGAAGAGGCACAAAAGGTGGAAGATTACATTATTAATGAGGTGAATTGGGATAAAGATCTCTTTGTTAAAACCTTTGAAGTGAATATTCGGATTCTGGGCGGATTACTGGCCATGTATCAATATACTAAAGATCCGGTGATTTTGGAGCGTACGGAAGATTTTGGGCGACGGATGTTAAAAGCGTTCAATTCTCCGACCGGAATTCCTTACTACTATTTTAACCTAAAAACCGGCGAAGTAAAAGGAGAGAGGGTTAATGTGGCGGAAGCAGGAACCTATTTGCTGGAAATGGGCGTGCTCAGTCATTATACCAAAAATCCAGTCTATTATCAAGCTGCAAAAAAAGCCAATCTGGCTATATGGGAAAGGGTTTCCGACCTGAATTTGGTGGGTGAAATCATCAATGTGGAGACGGGTGAATGGCTCAATACCTCCAGCCATATTTGCGCCGGAATAGATTCTTATTATGAATATCTTTTAAAGAGTTATCTGTTGTTTGGCGATGAAGATTTGAAAGCCATCTGGGATCAAAGTGTGGAGGCGGTTAATAAATATCTTGTGGAAGAAAGTGATACCTCATTCTGGTACAAGCGAGTTGATATGCACACCGGCCAAAAAATTACCGATTTGATCGATCCCAATTCGACTCATCAAACGGGCCATATAGTAACGCTTTACGACGCATTTTTCCCCGCAGTGCTGGTTTTGGATAATGATTTGGTGAGAGCCGAAAAAAATCAGGCTACCTGGAACTGGTTATGGAATCGCTATGGTCTGGAGCCCATGATCTATGATTTTGCGCAAGGAGTTCCTACTTATCCTGCCTATGATCTGAATCCGGAAATTATTGAATCTGCTTATTACCTCTACCATCGTACCGGAAATGCCAAATATTTAAATATGGTGAAAAAGTACTGGTCCGATTTATTAAAATACAGCAAACATGAGGTGGCTTTTGCATCCGTAGAGGATGTTCAAACAATGAAAAAGAAGGATTATATGCCAACGTTCTTCTTTGCCGAAACAATGAAGTATTTATACCTTACATTTATTGAAGAAACCAAAGCATTTAATTTGGATGATTACATCTTCAATACCGAAGCACATCCTTTTTTCAAAGCAGATTTTAAGAAAGAAGAAGTCCGGGAAAATCTAGGACTGAAATAATATCTTGTTTGGTAGGGTGAAGGCGATTATCCCAAATTTGTCAATAGAAGAAGAAAACAACGGATTCAATCCGTTTGAGAAAGGATTAAAAATCGATTATTCTAAAGATCGGTTTGGGGGCCACAATAAACATCTTTTCCGACCCGAAATGAACCGGGTCGGTAAAAGATAATTACCATTTATAGTGTTCTTTACAAAAAGGAATTATAGCACCAATTTGTAGCCTTTCCCATGGACGTTGATGATTTCAACGGCGGGTTCATCTTTGAGGTGTTTTCTCAGTTTAGTGATGTACACGTCCATGCTTCGGGCATTGAAGTAATTGTCGTCCACCCAAATGGTTTTAAGGGCAAAATTACGTTCCAACACTTTATTGGCGTTGTTGCATAACAATTTGAGCAATTCCGACTCTTTGGTGGTGAGCTTTACGATTTTGTCGCCCTCAATTAATTGTTGTTTTTGGGTGTCAAATTTGTATTTGCCGAGTTGGAAGACTTCCTGATTGGCAAGACCTCCTTTGGTCCGACGTAAAATTGCCTCAATGCGGAAAAGCAGCTCTTCCATGCTAAAGGGCTTGGTGAGGTAGTCGTCAGCACCGATTTTGAAGCCCTGGAAAATATCTTCCTTCATGGATTTAGCAGTAAGGAAGATAATGGGGACATCGGTGTTCACCATCCGAATTTCTTTGGCAAGGGTAAAGCCGTCTTTTTTTGGCATCATGACATCAAAAATACAAACATCGTATTTTTTATTCATGAAGGCTTCATAGCCCTGTTCGCCATCGGGCAAAAGATCTGTTTCATAGCCTTTGGCTTCAAGATATTCCCGAAGCAACATTCCTAAGTTCTCATCATCTTCGGTCAGGAGAATTTTATATTCTTTTTCCATTCCTAGGTATTTTAAAAGGTAAAAATATTTCGAATTTTGTGCCTACATTAAGTTCACTTTCAACGGTGATCGAGCCACCATGGTCTTCTACAATTTTTTTTACATATGCTAACCCAAGCCCAAATCCTTTAACGTTATGAATATTTCCTGTCGGTACTCTATAAAACTTTTCAAAGATACGTTTTATATTTTCTTTTGAAATACCCATGCCATTATCCTGAATTGAGATAACTACGCCATTTTTAGGTCGATTCCATGTTTTGACCTGAAAGATTGGCTTTCCGCGACGATATTTCAGGGCATTGTCCAGCAAGTTATGAATAACATTTGTAAAATGCACTTCATCGACATAAATCGTAGGATTTTTGGCATCCAGTTTTTCAATGATCCTCCCTTCTTTATTCTCAACTTTCAGTTTAAAATTATTGGTGACACCGGCAATAAGCTCGTTGATATTCACCTTTTTGATTTTCAAACTGGCATTTCCTTTTTCAAAGATAGCCATTTGCAGGACTTTTTCAACCTGAAAGCTGAGTCTTTTACTCTCGTCCTGAATAACACTTGAGATATGTTTTAGACTATTAGGGCTTTTTGCAACGGTTCCATCTTTTAACATTTGCGATGCCAGTGAAATGGTCGAGATGGGCGTTTTGAATTCATGGGTCATGTTATTGATGAAATCATTTTTAATTTCATCCAGACGTTTTTGTTTGACGATTATGACAAGAGTCAAAATTGATGCCAAAACCATTATGATGGTAAATACCGCACTGGGCAAAACCATACCCATGGATTCCATAATGTAATTAGGACGCTCGGGGAAATAAAGTTGAATGTGGTTGGCTTTAGGGTGTAGGTCGTTGGGGAAAAGATACTTTTGATAAATTTTATTGCCTTCTTTTTCGTTGAACCCAACAGTGGACATTACTCTGTTGCCGCGTGAATCAACAATGGAAAATTCATAGGGCAATTTAATGCCTTTTTCTTCAAATTCTTTAAGGAGGAAGGCGTCCACCAGTTCACGATCAATTCTTCTTTCTATGGGGATGTCGTCAAAGAGATCTTTAAGCAGCCTTTTGCGTTGTTCTTCCATCTTGTTGCGGACCTGGTGCTGGATATTATTGAAAGCGATCTCCAGGGGGTCCATAGCATCCGATTTGCTGAATATCATAGGGGTTGTTTCCCGATAAGAAAAGACAAGAGAATCTTCGTTATAAGTGGAAAATTCAGTGTCCATTTTCGATCCTTGAATGAAAAAGTCGAATGTGATATCAAGTTGAGGGACCTCTTCCTGATCAAATTGATTGTTCTGGCTGGAAAAGTATTTGTTTTCTTTGCGAAGGTTTTCAGGTAAATTACTAACCGGATTGAGCTTTAACTGAGCACCGAGCCTTGATGTTTCATTCATCTCCAGACGGGTGATAACCTGATCCATAGCTTGCCGAACCGTCTGATCGAAATGGACCTCTTTGATTTTGGTGGCATTTTTTATCCAGAGGGTTTGGATATAGATCAGCCCGGCAAGTGTAAACGCAATGATAATGGTCAATACCCAAATAAATTTCCTGCTCATGTTACAAAAATAATGGGTTGAACTCGAAATCTTGTTTGATTAACATTAATTAACTTTAGTGCTTGATATTCAGTTAATAAAGATTTTTATTGGTTGTAAAAATCTTTTCGTCCTGATTTCAACTTTCTGTTAGCGATAGGAGGGGAATTGAGTTCAATTTTGCCAAGCATATTTCCTGTTTTTTGCATAATAGAGGGTGATAATATAGAAAGAATTTTTTAACAAATGAAACAAGCGTGGCAAAGAAAGGTTGCCACAAATGAGTAAGTATAAAACTTGATCATGCGAGTTCCATTAGACCAATGTTTTAGATGCATTATATACTAATGAAATACGAAAAAATGTTGTTTAAGAGAGAGTGTCGGTTTGGACATTTTCCAACGCTTCGTTAGCCGCATTTTGCTCCGCTTCCTTTTTCGAGTTTCCCCGGCCCATTCCGGAGATTTTATCATTGACAACCGCACGTGCGATAAAAATGATGTTTTTGTTTTTTGACTCTAAATACTCTTCTGTGATAAATTGCACCGGACATTTGTTTTTTTGTCCCCACTCAATAAGTAAAGATTTGTAGTTCGTATCGTTTTCAATGATATCTTTTAAATTCAGGTATTTGGTAAGAATTCTGTTTCTGATAAACTTTCTGGAGCTGCCATAGCCTTTATCCAGAAAAATGGCACCAATGATAGCTTCTAAGGCATCTCCCAGAATATGTGTTTGGGAAATATCGCCGGGAGGATGAAATTGGATCCAATTTTGGAGTCCCATTTCCAATGCAATTTGATTGAGATTGGCCCGACTTACAATGCGAGATCGGGTTTTTGTGAGAAACCCCTCATCTTCATTGGGGAAAAGGAGAAAGAGTTCTTGTGCAACAACAGCACCTAAAATAGCATCGCCAAGATATTCCAGTCTTTCGTTGTTAATTGGTTTTTTACCGGAATGTCTTCTGATAGCAGATTTATGTACCATCGCTTGATAGTACAAATCCGTATTGCTTGGTCGAATGCCTGTGATTGAATTAATAAATCTATAAAACTTTCTTCCCCTTCGGGAAAAAAGTTTTATAGATTTAAAGAGCGGTATAAACACAACTTAACTTAAAGCTTTAAATACCACACATGCATTGTGTCCGCCAAATCCAAAAGTATTGGACATAGCCACTTTAACTTCTCTTTTTTGAGCTTTGTTGGCCGTCAAATTAAGTTTTGAGTCAATTTGTGGATCCAGCTCAAAGAGATTAATGGTTGGGGGAACAATGCTGTTTTTTAATGCCAAAATCGATGCAATGGCCTCAACGGCACCGGCAGCTCCCAGAAGGTGGCCGGTCATCGATTTGGTTGAACTAATGTTTAGATTATACGCGTGATCTCCAAATACCTTTTGAATGGCAAGTGGTTCAGCGATGTCTCCCAGTGGGGTGGAAGTGCCATGAACATTGATGTAATCAACATCATTGGGGTTGAGATTCCCATCTTTCAATGCATTTTCCATCACTTTTTGGGCGCCCAATCCATCGGGATGAGGAGCTGTCATGTGGTATGCATCGGCAGTCATACCGGCTCCTACCAATTCACAATAGATGGTTGCACCACGTTTCACGGCATGTTCATACTCTTCTAAAACCAGGGCTCCGGCTCCTTCACCCATGACAAAACCGTCACGGTCTTTATCAAATGGACGAGAGGCTGTTGCCGGATCGTCGTTGCGAGTCGATATTGCCTGCATGGCATTAAAACCGCCTACCCCAGCTTCATTGATTGCTGCTTCTGAACCTCCAGTGATAAACATTTCAGCTTTTCCAAGCCGAATGAGGTCAAAAGCACTTGCAATCGCATGCGTTGATGATGCGCATGCTGAAACGGTCCCAAAATTAGGGCCTCTAAAACCATACTTCATGGAAATGTGCCCGGCAGCAATGTCGGAAATCATTTTCGGAATGAAGAATGGATTGAAGCGAGGTACTTCGTTGTTCTTAACAAAAGAACGGGTTTCGTCGAGGAAAGTAATGATGCCTCCAATGCCCGCACCCCAGATGACGCCTGCCATATCCTGGTCTATGGCCTGAGGGTCGATACCGGCATCCCGGACTGCCTGCTCAGCTGCCACCATTGCAAACTGAGCAAACAAGTCCATTTTTCTAGCCTCTTTGCGATCGAAGTAATCGGCAGCTTTGTAGTCTTTTACCTCACAAGCAAATTTAGTCTTAAAATGGGTGGCGTCAAATCGAGTAATGGGTGCAGCACCACTTACTCCTTTCACCAGGTTGTCCCAAAACTCTTCAGCGGTTTTACCTATCGGAGTGATGGCACCTAACCCTGTAACAACTACTCTTTTTAACTCCATAACTGCTTTTAAAGTATAACTCTACTTTTACTGATTACTTTGCATTCTTTTCAATGTAAGCAATGGCGTCACCCACTGTACCGATATTCTCTGCCTGATCATCCGGAATAGCGATATTGAATTCTTTTTCGAATTCCATGATCAGCTCTACAGTGTCAAGAGAGTCAGCACCCAGATCGTTGGTGAAACTGGCTTCGTTGGTTACTTCTGTTTCGTCAACGCCCAACTTGTCTACAATAATTGCTTTAACTCTTGATGCAATGTCTGACATAGCTTTAAATTTTAAGTTAATAATAGAAAATTTGGTTTTAAAACAACTGTGCAAAGAAAAAGATTTGCCTAAAATAAATCAAATATTCCACCAAGGAAATTAGTTTTCAGGCTTCTTTTTTCTAATTTTGACCGTGCAAAAGTAGTAAAAATTTGTAAGATAAAATTTTGAAAATGAATAATATTGTCCTTTTTGCTTCCGGGTCGGGAACTAATGCGGAAAATATTGCTCTTTTTTTTAAAGATCATCCCGATACGGAAGTTTCCTATATATTATCTAACCGACCGGATGCAGGGGTGCTTGAGCGAGCTAAAAAGTTGAATATTAAGACAAAAGTATTTAATAGGGATGATTTTTTTAGCACATGTCGTATCCATGATTTTTTAATTAGTGCATCGCCCGATCTTATTGTTTTAGCCGGTTTTCTTTGGTTGGTACCTTCCAATATTGTTGAAGCCTTTCCTCGACGGATTGTCAATATTCATCCTGCTCTTTTGCCTAATTATGGCGGAAAGGGAATGTATGGTCATCATGTGCATGAGGCGGTTCTTCGAAACGGTGAAAAAGAATCGGGTATCACCATTCATTATGTGAATGATCGGTATGATGATGGAGATATCATATTTCAAGCGCATTGTCCAATAGAAGCAGACGATTCGCCCGAATCACTGGCAAGCAGAATTCATCAACTGGAATACGAACATTATCCTCGCGTTATAGCAGAGGTCCTAGCCCAACAAAAACAGAATCGGGATTAAGTTGATGGGAAAAAGTTAAACTGTCGAGCCTCTCTTTCCAGGGAGCGATAAAGTTCATGTATTCCTGCATTTTTTCTTCATGAATGGGGGCTACCGGCGGAGCTTTAATCGTGAGGGGATCAATAGGTCTTCCATTTTTATATACTCTGAAGTCGAGATGTGGTCCGGTGGCCATGCCGGTGGAACCCACATACCCAATGAGTTGCCCCTGAGTTACATTCATCCCTTTTTTTAGTCCTTTGGCGAATCCGGAAAGGTGCATGTAAACAGTGGTATAAACACTGTTGTGACGAATTTTGATGTAATTTCCACCCCCTTTGGTATCCCATCCTTTATGAGTGACGCGTCCATCACCGAGGGCATATACCGGGGTTCCGGCTGCTGCGGCATAATCTACGCCATGATGAGGGCGTCGGATTTTTAAAATCGGGTGCAGGCGGCTATTGGTAAACCTGCTGCTAATGCGTGAAAACTTTAGTGGGGCCTTTAGAAATGCTTTTTTAAGGCTGGCCCCTTTTTCATCAAAAAAAGAGAAGGCGCTGTCCTGCTCGTAGCGGAAAGCATAATAGGGGGTTCCTCTATGATGAAAGCAAGCCGCATAAATGTGCCCAATCCTGACGGGAATGCTGTCGATGAATTGCTCATCGTAGATCACGGAAAAACGGTCTCCCTTTTCAAGTCCAAAAAAATCGACTGTCCAAGCAAAAATATCCGACAGATCCAATGCTAGGTATGGGTTGAGGTCATTTTCATTAATGGTATTCCACAAAGAGGTTTCGATTACCCCAACTGTGTTTTTGCGTTTTAGGGTTACCGTTTTTTTTTCGCGATAAACCGTGGTATCTCCTTTAAGAGACATGACCATGTATTCGATGGGGTCAATTTCATAAACAAACCAGGTTGGAACTTTTAAAGAGTCTTTCATTCGGCTAAAGACAGTGTAAGAGTTTCCTGTTTTCATCTTTCTGACATCAAAAACTTTTTTTGAAGCCTGTGCTAACCCGTGTATAACGGAGTAATCAACATTGTATGAAGAAAGAATGGTTGCCAGACTTTGGGCATATCGAATGGTCCCGGTTTCTATTTCAAAAGAGTCTTTTACAATGCCATATAAGGTTTCAGGAGGTGGAGAAGGAGCAATGTTAAGTTGGACGCTGTCGGCCAGTTGGGTTGTGTCGGGGGTCTTGATGCCGCTGAACTGTCGATGGCACCAGAAAAGGGAGAAGCCCACAATGAATAGAAGAATGAGTCCTGGTATATATTTTCTTTTCATAGGATCTGTTTGTTTATATATACCGGTTAGGTAAAGATCGATGAAATAAGTTGGATCCGCCTTTACAGGAAAACCAGCATAGGATTTGAATGTCCCGCTGTTTAGTCGAGAAATATGATTATTTAATAATTATAAAACCTCTGGAAAATATTCACCACTTTAAAGCGGTTAAATCTTCCAGCCCTTTGTAAAAGCCGGTACAGACTTTTGTTATGTTATTGGGAAAAGGGCAGAAGAAAGTGTTTGTTTCTTCTGCCATATGTTGTCCTATCTGATATTAAAAAAGCTTGTTTGAATTTTTCTGTTTTTATTTTTATGACTGAATGACATAAACTTATGAGACAACAATATTAATAATCTTCCCCGGAACCACAATAACTTTGCGGATAGTTTTTCCATCGGTCCATTTTGTTGCTGCCTCGTGTTCCAGTGCCGCTTTTTCCAGTTCCTTTTTATCGGCTCCGGCAGGCATTTCAAGTTTGAAGCGTACCTTACCGTTGAAAGAGACCGGATAAACTACTGAGTCATCTTTTAAATATTTTTCTTCAGCTTTAGGCCATGGCGCATCAACGATGGATCCTTTTTGTCCCGATAAATGCCAGAGTTCTTCTGCAATGTGAGGGGCAAAAGGCGACAACAGAATCAATAACGGTTCCAAAATGCCTCGTTTATGACATTTTAGATCGGTGAGCTGATTGACGCAAATCATAAAGGCGCTGACACATGTGTTGAACGAAAACCGTTCAATGTCTTCAGTCACTTTAGCAATGGTTCGATGCAATACTTTAAGCTCCTCTTTGGTCGGATTGTCTTCTGATAATAATAGTTTTCCGTCTCGGTCGGCAAAAAGGCGCCATACTTTGCGAAGGAATTTATGCACTCCGTCGATGCCATTGGTATCCCATGGTTTGGATTGTTCCAGCGGCCCCAGGAACATCTCATACAAACGAAGCGTGTCTGCCCCATATTGTTCAATAATATGATCTGGATTGACCACGTTAAACATGGATTTGGACATTTTTTCCACTGCCCATCCGCAAACATATTTATCTCCTTCTTCAAGGATGAACTCTGCATCCTGGTACTCTGGGGTCCATTTTTTGAAGGCGTCAATGTCGAGAATGTCATTGTGCACCAAGCTAATGTCCACGTGAATGGGAGTGACGTCGTAATCTTTTTTCAGATTGTAGGATACAAAAGTGTTGGTTCCTTTAATTCTGTAAACAAAGTTTGATCGTCCTTGTATCATGCCCTGATTGACGAGCTTTCGAAACGGTTCGGATTTGCAGACAACGCCCAGATCGTACAGGAATTTATTCCAAAAGCGAGAATAAATCAAGTGACCGGTAGCATGTTCCGTTCCACCGATATACAGATCGACATCCTGCCAGTACTGGTTGGCTTCTGGACTTACCAATGCCTTATCATTGTGCGGATCCATATATCTGAGATAGTAGGCCGAAGAGCCGGCAAATCCGGGCATGGTGTTCAGCTCCAGAGGATATCCATCCTTCGTCTTCCAGTTTTTGGCACGGCCTAACGGGGGTTCTCCTTGTTCGGTAGGCAGATATTTATCTACCTCCGGCAATTCCAACGGCAGTTCTGATTCATCAAGAGTATAAGGAAGCCCGTCTTTGTAATAGACCGGGAATGGTTCGCCCCAATAACGTTGACGGCTAAAAATAGCATCTCGTAAGCGATAATTAACTTTTACGTCCCCAATCTTTCTGCTCCGAATGTATTCTTTGGTTTTTTCAATGGCTTCCGGAACTTTTAAACCATTCAGGAATCCGGAATTTATGAGATAACCCTCTTTTGAATCTTTTGAGTCTTCCCATTTTTCAACATCACCGGGTTCTTCACCTTCAGGAACCACCACCTGTATAATGGGCAAATCAAATGACCGGGCAAATGCAAAGTCTCTGCTGTCGTGTGCCGGTACGGCCATAATAGCGCCGGTCCCATAACCTGCCAATACATAGTCACTGATCCAGATGGGTACTTCTTTGTTGTTGAGGGGATTGATGGCATAAGCCCCGGTGAATACACCCGTCATTTTTTTCACCTCAGCCATTCTTTCGCGTTCGGTGCGTTTTTTGGTTTCGGCAATATAGCGGTCCACCTCTTTTTTCTGATCGGGGGTTACAACCTGTTCCACCAATTCGCTTTCTGGGGCCAATACCATGAAGGTAACTCCGAATACTGTATCTGCCCGAGTGGTGAAAATTTTCATTTCCACATCAGAGTCTTTAACAGGAAAAATTATTTCAGCACCTACGGAACGTCCGATCCAGTTTCTTTGAATTTCTTTTAAAGAGTCGGACCAATCGATTGTATCCAATCCCTTGAGTAAGCGTTCTGCATAAGCTGAAACTCTGAGCGACCATTGACGCATAACTTTTTGTTCAACAGGATAACCTCCACGCAGAGAAACCCCGTCTTTGACTTCGTCGTTGGCCAGAACAGTTCCCAATTGGGGGCACCAGTTAACCATCGTATCGGCCAGATAGGCGATGCGGTAGTTTAGCAGAACTTCCTGTTGCTCTTTTTCGCTCATGTTTTTCCACTCTTCGGCAGTAAACGATAGCTTATTAGAACATGCAGCATCAACTTCCTTCGTTCCTGAAGTTTCAAATTTTTTTACCAGATCAGTGATGGGTAATGCTTTATCGACTATGTTGTCATAATAGTGATGAAACATTTGGATAAAAGCCCATTGTGTCCAATGATAGTACTTGGGGTCGCAGGTTTTAACCTCTCTGTTCCAGTCGTAAGAAAAGCCAATTTTATCGAGCTGTTCGCGGTACCTCTTTACGTTGTTTTCGGTCGTGATGGCGGGATGCTGCCCCGTTTGTATGGCATACTGCTCCGCCGGTAATCCATAGGCATCATATCCCATGGGATGAAGTACGTTATATCCCGACGATCGTTTGTATCGGGTGAAGATATCTGAGGCAATATATCCCAGTGGGTGTCCGACATGAAGGCCTGCACCTGAAGGATAGGGAAACATATCAAGGACATAATATTTTGGTCGGGAAGGGTCAATATCAACCGTATAAATTTTTTGGTCTTTCCAATGTTTTTGCCACTTTTTTTCGATCTCTTTGAAATTGTATTCCATAGCGCAGTTAAGAATATTGTGTTTGATTTTGTCCTTCTTATCTATGATGGGTTAAAAATGCGAAAATACAAAAAACTTTAAGACATCGATGACGGGGATTTGTTGAACATCAGAAAATGAGATTAAAAAAGAAGCGGTTATTCTCTTTCTGCACACCTGGAAGTCCACATTTCCATCTTAGCTTGTTGATCACAGGCGGGAGCTAATATGTTTTCAATGACATATTGTTTCGCTTGTTTTTCGGTTAGTGGGTGCATCCAGTCAACTCTATTTGAGAGATCTGCTCCCGGCCCGGTATTCCCATACTCCGAAAAAACAGCTGTTTGATGTCGATTTGTGCCATTCCAGTTGGCCCATCCCTCTGGGCTAATGTGGTCGCCCATAGAACAGTTCAAGAATGCAACATTCGCATAATCTCGCCAAGGTCTTCCCAAATAGACATTTTTGACCGTTTCACTAGCGGTAATGCGGCAGTTAATAAATACCATTCCAAAATCTTTCCACATGGGCGTACTGGCAGCGGTGATGTAGGAATCACTCAAGGCGTGGATTTGACATCCTTCGAACAAAATGGTTGCTTCCCCAAAGATAAAATCTGTAGTTCCTTCGAAATAGCATTGACTAAAGTATTGGCGGCTATATTCACCTGCGCCATAGAAAGTGTCCTGGTGTCCTAATATTCTGCAATTCCTAAAGACTACTCTGTCCCCTGTCACATGAAGAGCCACAGCCTGACCGACCGAACCGGCGGTGTTTTCAATCGTTATATTTTCTGCATAGAAATCATTGGCCTCCACTTTCATGGTATAGGTATAAAAGGTGCTGTTTCGGCCTTTTCCAATCTTATTAAAATGATCGTCCCAGGTTATTATGGTCTCTTGTGGGTCTTCCCCGACAATTGATAGGTGGGTGTTAAAGGCAGGGATTCTTACCTTTTCGTGATAAATGCCCTTCTTTAAATAAATGGTGATACGATTGTCCGGGAATGCTTTAGTGTTATATATGGCTTCCTGTATGGACGTGAAATCACCGGTCCCGTCTTTTGCTACCGTTATTCGGGTTTTATAGGAAGCGCTAGATACAGCGAAATTGATAAGTGTTAAAATTAATGTAGAGTATAAGTACTTCATAAAGAGTGAGTTTGTTTTTCGTTTTGGATATTGGTGTTTGCGATTTAGTTCATTCCATAGGAGTGTGAAATTTTTTACGTTATTATATGTTTTTGGGTTTTATTTTATGCAGAACAAATTAAATTTTGAGTTTGTTTCGCCATGAGTTGTTCATGGATTTCCGGTTCAAGATAATTGTAGCTCTTGTACTTCAGTTTTTTACGGATTTGTGAGGGGGCGAATTAAATTAAATGCAATGGAAGGGGTTCTGAAGTTCGTTAAATTTTAAATTTTTTGCGACGTATTTTTGCGTCATGAAAATATTTGACGTATTTTTGCGTCAAAATAATTATCTATGGTACTAGCCAAAACAACATTATTTGATACTGAATTGCAGGAAGCTGCTTCATTTTTTAAGGCGTTGGGGCATCCGGCTCGTCTGCAAATATTGCGTTATCTCTCGGAAACGAAGATGTGTATTACGGGTGATATTTCCGAAGAGTTGCCATTGAGTCGAACCACCGTTAATCAGCATTTGGCCGAATTGAAAAAAGCCGGTCTTATTCAAGGACATGTTAGTGGAAAAAATACCAATTATTGTCTGGATCCTGAAAAAATAAAGACCTTAAAGATGGTTAGCGACGCTTTTTTGTCCACGTTAGAGCCTGATGACTTTAAGTGTGGTGGGTAGGTTTTTGAATTACAAATTGTTTTATCCAGTTAGTTATAATTTTTTTATGAAAATACTCATTTTGTGTACCGGAAACAGTTGCAGAAGTCAGATGGCCCACGGCTTTCTGCAATCATTTGATAAGAATTTGGAGGTGGCATCTGCGGGCACCGAAGCTTCGGGTCGGCTTAACCCCCATGCTGTGAGAGCCATGAAAGAAGTAGGAATCGACATTAGCCATCACACTTCCGACGCAGTCGAAGACTATCTGAATGATGAATGGGATTATGTGATCACTGTTTGTGGCGGTGCCAACGAAAATTGTCCAACGTTTTTGGGTAGAGTAAAGCATCGGCTTCATATGGGCTTCGAAGATCCCTCTTATGCAACTGGTACAGAGGAATTCATCTGGAGCGAGTTCATTCGCGTTCGAAACGAGATAAGAGAGACGTTCTATAAATTCTATCTTGAAGAAATAAAACCGCAGCTATGAATCCGCAAGATCTTAAATTAATTGTTCAGGAAAAATACGGACAAATTGCTGAAGGAACCAAGTCTTGCTGTGGCAATGACAGCTGCTGTTCATCGGTTGACTATACCGTCTTTAGTGAAGATTATTCCAGTCAGAAGGGATATAATCAACAAGCCGATCTAGGTTTGGGATGTGGATTGCCCACAGAATTTGCGAAGATCAAAGAAGGCGACCATGTCCTTGATTTGGGAAGTGGAGCAGGAAACGATTGCTTTGTGGCGCGGAGCCAAACCGGCGAGACAGGAAAAGTTATCGGGTTGGATTTTACGGAGGCTATGATCAAAAAAGCCAACGAGAATTTGAAGAAAACAGGGCTTAATAATATTGAATTTATTCATGGTGATATTGAGGATATTCCTCTTCCTGATGACGCCGTGGATGTGGTAATCAGTAACTGCGTGCTGAATTTAGTACCTAATAAAGAAAAAGCATTTTCTGAAATATTCAGGGTGCTAAAGCCCGGAGGTCACTTTTCCATCTCTGACGTAGTGATTGCAGGTGAACTTCCAGTCGGATTAAAAAAGGATGCTGAAATGTATGCCGGGTGTGTTTCCGGAGCCATCGAAAAGGAACGTTATCTTTCCATTATTGCAAAGCAAGGATTCTCGGAAATCCAAATTCAAAAAGAGAAAGAGATTGTGTTATCTGACGATTTGTTACTAAGGCATATGGATCGTGAGAGGCTGAATCTTTATAAAAAGTCGGGGAGCGGGATTTACAGCATTACTTTATATGCCGAAAAAGAATAGTAAAGTCCAGACTCTTTCGAATTTTATCAGATTTTAATAAACAATTAAAAAAGTAAGGGTTGGTGTTGTTGTTTGAGCCCGGCCCGACAATTTTGCTGGTTCTGATTTCTTTTATTGTCGGTGTTGTGTTGTTGCGACCACACCCCAACACCTTTTTCACTGAATATTTTATTTCATAGATTCTAAAAAATGAGCACGAAAAAAATAGGATTTTTTGAAAAGTATCTGACTATTTGGGTCGCCCTAGGTATTCTGGGCGGAATTGGTATCGGCCATTTGGCAGGTGGGTCCATTGAGGTGATCAGTAGTTTGGAAATAGCCAAAGTGAATATTCCAGTGGCTATTCTAATTTGGCTGATGATTTATCCCATGATGTTACAAGTAGATTTTTCAAGCATTAAAAAGATCGGTCAGCGGCCTAAGGGTGTTGTTCTGACACTGGTGGTTAACTGGCTGATTAAACCCTTTTCCATGGCCTTCTTTGCCTGGTTGTTTTTTTCAAAGCTTTATCAGGCGTGGATTGATCCTGGAATGGCGGGTGAGTATATTGCCGGAGCGATCTTGCTGGGGGCAGCTCCTTGCACGGCAATGGTTTTCGTATGGTCCTACCTTACCGATGGTGATCCCAACTATACACTGGTTCAGGTGTCGGTCAACGATTTGATTATTTTGGTGGCGTTTGTACCTATCGTGGGATTCTTGCTGGGAATTACCGATGTTACCATTCCATATGATACCCTTGTTGCAAGTATTGTTACATTTGTTGTGATTCCTCTGGTTGCAGGAGTTCTGACCCAAAAGCTATTATTGAAGAGCCACGGAGATGAATGGTTCAAAAAGGTATTCCTTCCCAGATTGAAACCGGTAAGTATTGTGGCGCTCCTAGCCACTTTGGTACTGCTTTTTGCTTTTCAGGGACAAAGTATTATCAATCATCCTTTCGTTATACTACTTGTGGCTGTACCTCTGGTTCTTCAAACCTATTTTATCTTTTTTCTTACCTGGTTCGCGGGTCGAAGATTAAAACTGCCACATCCGGTCTGTTCCCCGGCAGCCATGATTGGTGCGAGCAACTTTTTCGAGTTGGCAGTGGCTGTTGCCATCTCGTTGTTCGGTCTGCATTCTCCTGCGGCTCTGGTAACCGTAGTAGGAGTGTTGGTGGAAGTACCTGTGATGTTGTCTTTGGTGGCTTTGGCCAATCGATGGAAATATTAAAATATTTCTTGGGCGAGACTCTTAAAGTTTTTTAGATCATTGGATTTCTAATTTCTCTAAGTAGATTCTTTTCGCCTTAGGAAGTTAAAATCTAATGGTCTAATTGTTAAAAGGATTACCGAATGGATTCGATTTTTCCCTTTGTGGTGAAAAATTATTTCCTTTGTATCAGGCAATGAAGTCTGCCTTAAACCGCTTTACGAGCTGATGACTTCTACGTATATGAAATAAACAGGAATAATATATGGTGAAAGCAATATTCATTGCCGGCTTTGGAGGATTTATCGGAACGGTCTTAAGGTTTTTGATCTCTCGCTATGTTCAGATGGCCTTTGCTTCAACATTTCCTTGGGGAACCTTTATTGTAAATATTGTAGGCAGTTTTTTGATAGGATTGTTTTTTGGAATATCTGAAAAAGGAGATTTTATGTCTGCCGAATGGAGACTGTTCTTGACGGTAGGCTTATGCGGGGGATTTACCACTTTTTCCTCTTTTGCTAATGATGCTTTGCTACTCTTGCAGGACAGAGAAGTTTTTCGCTTCGTTCTTTACTCTGGATTAAGTTTTTTTCTTGGTCTTGTAGCTGTTTTTTTGGGCCGAACCCTCATCAAAATCATTTGAAATGGATAAGCATAGTCGCGCTACTTTGTTACGGATTTTCATTAGCTCTTCTGACAAGGATGGTCATCAGCCGTTGTATGAATCGCTCGTATTTAAAGCACGGGACGCCGGCCTTGCGGGTGCTACCGTACTAAGGGGATCATTGGGATATGGCGCCAGTTCAGTTATTCACTCCTATAAATTTTGGGAGGTGACAGAAAAAGTCCCTGTTGTTGTGGAAGTGGTTGATCAGAAGGATAAAATTGATGCTTTTTTCCATAGTATTAAGCCTCTGCTTGAAGAAATGCGATACGGCTGTTTGGTCATGTGCGAAGATGTGGACGTTTTGTTTCATAAGTCAGGGAACAGAAAGTAGTTTGCGTTTACCTAAAATATGCTACCCGTTATATAAATCGGAGAATAGATTTAAATAACGGGTAATTTAATAATGTATTTTCTTGCAAATTGAGTAGTTGATTACATTTTAATGATGAATTTATCTTTGTCTTTGGGGTCTCTGGGACCTTTGGGGTCTTTGATTTAGCCGTTTTTCCATTAATTCAGTGTATTTTTCTTTTTGTTCATCATTTAAAATTTGCATGACTTTTTCTTGAAGTTCTTTTCTTGATTCTTCCATTTCTTCTCTCATTTTCTGGCGATCATTTTCTCCATTTTGTCTGTTTGTTTTCATTTCTTCCAATTGGCTCAGATGCAATTCTTTGATTTTTTCTTTCTGTACATCGGTTAATGAAAGTTCTTTGGCCAAGTTATCTACCATTTCTATGATTTGTGTGGAATCCGGAGCAGCCGGAGGTCCTTGACGTCGGTTCTGTGCAGATGTTTCATTGATTGAAATCATTAAAAGTGCAACGACGATAATGGTGGTCAATTTTGATATTTGTTTCATGGTTTAACATTTTTAGTTATTAATAATTGTTATTTAGATCAAATATAGGGCGGTGAGCTTTAGAAGAGAAATAAATTCTATATATGCCTCGATAATGCTGATGTATAGGGGGTTTTTATCTATGAAGGATGGGGAAATGGTACGATTTAAAGGGGGATTGATCTTTTATTGTGATCCAATAATCTTTATTTTATCCCCTTTTTTACATCTAAAATATCCATTGGTATTCAGGAATTCCATTTAACTATTCAATTACAAATTATAATGAACCTAAATCCGAAGGATACTGTTATGAAGACCCAGAGGAAGAATCTGAGGATTAATTTTACTGGTTGAACTTTTTTTGTTGTGCTATTGACTGGTAAGTCGACTGAGTCGTTTGCCCTTAGTCGCGTGGGCTATTTTGAAGAAAGTTCCGGTTAAAAAAATGGAGATGTTTTCTACTAAAATATTTTGTTTAGGAAATCTGTCATATGTTTCGCTGTTGGTTCAAACCAAGGATGAAACAACCAAAAAGGATGTATCTTGGCGGAAAAAGAATGGATTTCGTAGTAAATATTCCATTGAGTAAACAATCCCTTTAATTCATCTTGACCAGCATGAAATCGCGGTATCCCACTGTTGATAAACAACATTGGTGGAGAGGATGGATTGGCGTAAAAAATGGGAGAGGCTTCTTTCCATGTTTGGGGCTTCTCGGTGTACGATCCTCCAATCCATCGAATATCTGCCGAATTGGGCGTACGTTTTTTATTCAAAGATAAGGGTGCCAGAAAATTGATAACGCCGTCAATCACTAGAATGCCTTGAACAGAACTGCTGAACTGTTGATTTCCGAGACTTCCTTCAAATTTCTTTATTCCATCGGATAAGCCAACCAAAGCGGCCAGTTGACCGCCGGCTGAAGTGCCGGAGATGGCAATCTTGTCGGCATTAATATGGTATTTTGAAGCATTGGCGCGTACCCACCGGATGGCTGCCTTGATATTATGAACTGCGGCGGGATATACGGCTTCTGGGGATAATTGATATTCAACTGTAATCGTTACATAGCCGTTGGTTGCAATTTTTTGGGCTAAAGGGACCTCCATGCTTTTATTGCCAGAGCTCCATCCTCCGCCATGAACCATGATCAGGGCCGGGAGCTTTTTATTCCCTTGAGGTCTAAATAGATCTAGGTGAAGGTGGCGAGGGCCATAAGAAGTGTTTTCGATAGTGGCATATATCAAATTACGGTATTCAACTACGCCATTAGGTAATTGTTCTTTAACGGGGACAGCAACTGGATAGGCATCTTTTATTTTATTCCAAGCCGACCATACCGTAAATGTTGTATCCCTAGGAATGCTGCTTTGTTGTGCTACGCAATAAAATGTGACTGCCAATAAAATGGTTGATGTAATGAAATGTTTCATCATTCTAATTTTTTATACAGTAGTTCTGCTTAAATCATTTACCAAGACCGGGAAAACTAGTTGAATTTTTGGGGTTGAGTTAATAGCCCCCAGTCAGAGCAAGTAGATGAACTTAAAGAAACATCCAATTGTTCAATTTTTTTTGAGCTTTATTCTTTGCGGTTTTTCTCTAGAAAATTCATTATTTAAATCCAGCTTTATTACATTTTTGTTGCTTAATCGATAGGATAAGAAGAATTTGTGATCAGTAATGTCGATAAATGTTGTGTAAAGAGTGCCTCCCATTCGCCCCTGCTCTGTACTTCTTGGTGGCTGGACGGCCTGTCCAAATGTATTTCCAATTTTTAAAAGATTTATTTCTTCGGTGCTTTTCTCCATCTCAGTGATTCGGTGTTCAATACTATTGTAGCGGTAGCAAGGGAAGTTGCCGGCTTCAGGCTTCGATAATAGGAAATTGGTCATGATTAACTTATTGTCTTTTTTCCAGTGAAGTTTTTTTTCTCCATCGACCCACTCTACTATTACAGCGTTTCCCGTTTTGTCCCCGAACATCATGTGGCTTTTGTTCAAAGCTATTTTTTCTTTTTCCAGGAGTTCTAAAGCTTCTTCTACTGTTGAGCAATATGCTAAAATTTTATTGCCTAAGTTGTTGGATGGATTTCTGTATCCTTTTATTTTCTTTTGTTCCGGTGTAACAGCGGCATCAAAAAAAAGGCCCTTTTCATTGATGCCGCCTTGCGCAAAGTTATCCCAACCGTACCACAGACGGGCAAATTTCTTTTTTGTTGAGGGCTCAATCTGAATGTAAGCCTCCACATCCAACCAGAAGTCTTCACTATTAACCACATATATTTTTCCTGTGGTGGAATCTATATAGTAAAGCACTGAACAAGCATGTGTTTGTATGGGAATCAGGATGATGGTTCCTAATAATACTAAAAGAAATAATTGTTTTTTCATTCCTAAAGGGTATTATTTTTACACAATTGAGGTTTAGTGAATTGCCAAAAATGATGCCAGGCATGCTTGATTAATATCAAAAACCTTTAATTTATTCTGGTGGTCGGAAATTTATTTTTTGTGTTCAAAAATTGCGATACGAATTGTAAGATTGATAGAATATTGGAGAGAAATGGTTCCTTTGATGGTGATTTACAAAGGGGAATTTAAAAGTTTGCGTTGGTTTGATGAATGCATAAAAAGTTCTATATTTGCGCCACCAATGGGTCCCGTAGTTTAACTGGATAGAACGTAGGATTCCGGTTCCTATGGTGGGGGTTCGAGTCCTCCCGGGATCACATTGTTTTGATTTTTTCCTACTTATGACATGATACCTGCCAGTTATTTGGTGCTTTCTAGGTATGAATATTTTTAGGTGTATCGTAAAGCTTCATGAAATAGTTGGTCATCTCCCCTTAATTTTTTTTGGAGTATTTTGTCAAACGTGTATATATTTTTTTTTGGCGGCATTTGCGTTGCTTGAAAATTTGGCTAAACTTCTAGCTAAAGACTGAAGCTTCTTTTAGTATTTATATCTTAAAATTCTAACGGTTTAAAGCTCAGGTGAAAATCTAAATGTTGTTATTTTCTGATGAGATTTTTTGAATTAAGCCATGTAGTTAACTAAGCCCTTTAAATGAAAGATCGCACTCTTTACCCATAATTTTTTTATACTCAATGGCAAAAGCTTGATATCTTAATTTTGCTTCTTGAAATCTCTTTAGCTTCTGCAGCGCCTTTATTTGTAATTTCAAAGCTGTATCATTCAAAGGATCTATGTTGAAAACAGCTTCAGCAAAAGCAAGTGCGGTTTGGTATGATTCTTCCATAAAGCTTTTTTCCATTTGTAGTAATAGAATTGGTTCCAATTTTTGTTCTACTTCTTCTTTAAATGAGTCAAATAATTGATGATCAGTTAGTTTTAAGAATTTACCGCGTCCTAATATTTTAATTAATTCTTCTCTATGTTGTTCCACCTTCCCGGGGTGTATGATGTTCATGCAATGAATGAAGTCACAATAAAAGTTGTCTGATTGAATTAATTTGAAGCACCCTTGGTCATAAATTAATTCAATTCCATCCAACTCTTTTAGTACTTTACGTAGATGATTAATGGTCACTCCTCTTGAATTTTTAACTTTTGAAGCTGGTTTCCCTGGCCATAATTTTTCACTCAATTGTTGGGAAGGAAGTCCTCCATCTATGCTGTGCTGTAATAAAATGCAGAAAACTTGTTTTAATCTGGTGCTGAACATGTAGGTAATATCCCGATTGTTTCTATCAATCACAGTGAAGTCCCCAAAAAGATACACGGAGTTGGGGTTTGGGTCTATTTTGGCTATATTGAATTGTTTTTTTTGATCTAGGATTATTTCTGGTTTTTGTTTGTTTTTGGCCTTTTGATTTTTCCAATAAAAAAGAAAACCTATGCCGATGATTGTTAAAAGCGGCAATAATATTAGAGTAAAAAGATTTTTATCATGTCTCTTCGAGAGGCTGTGGAGTTCAGCTTCTGCAACTGGAGGGAAAACCAGTGAGTATATTTTTAAGGTAGAAGATATATCGTCACGAGATTCCTCAATTACTGCATATAAGTGATTGCTGCTATAATATAAATTTGCGTTGGTCGAAATCTTGTCAGAATAAATGGGGATTGAATCTCCAAGTATTTCATAACTTCCGTCCGAAAGAGAGAATCGGTATAATTTAAGGAACGAGCTGGTAAAATGCTCGGGGTAGCATAGGGTATAAAAACAGGAGTCGTCCAGTATTACCATTCCTCTTACCGGAACCACATTGTCTTTATGCCAGTCTATTTCCCATAACTTTGTAATTTTTTTTGAATTTAAATCTACTTTATATAAATCGTAGAAGTATTCTCTTCCTACAATTTGCTCTCCAGATTCATTTCCCATTCCTCCAAAAATGTATAGAGAATTCGTTTTTTTTAAATATCCCATTGATGAGAAGTAACGAGGAAATATGTTTTCTCCTTCATTTTTTTTGAGTTTTTGCCATTCCTTTTCATTCAAAGGATAAGAATAAAAACTGTTACTATAATGCATGTTTCCGAAACCACCGAATATGGTATATTGTTTCAGTTTTTGATCGAAATAGGCAGCATGGTGATGAAGTTGAACAGGCAATAGATCAAAACTTTCCGTTTTCCATAAATACGTACTCAAATCAAGACTCGCAACAGTCGGTCCTTTATATAAAGAATCATAATATAATTCATAAGAATAGAGTTTGTTATTCTTGGTATCTAAAAAGTTTGAGCCTAATGAGAGTTTTACCGGGCATTTTTGTGAGAAAATTTTGGTTTTTAGTTCCCCTGATTTGGCATTATATACTACAATTGAATCACTATTGTAAAAGTAAATCTCTTCCTTTAGGGGATTGAAATTCGAACCAGCTACAGTTTCAGAATGGAAAGAGGTTTTGTGCTTCCAATGATAGGCATCGTTTATTAACCATTCAGGATTAGAAACAATACCCGTTATTTTTCCATCTATATCATGAACCTTGGATCCTTCGCTTTCTTGCAGGGGGAAAAAGTACTTCTTTTTATTACCTATGGAAAGATCCTTTATTGCAAAGGACGGAACATCAATAATATGATCACTTTTCCCAAAAACAATTATAGGGTAATACTTGTCCGGAAGGATTGTGTTTCTTTTGTTAAATGTTTTATTGTGAATTGATAAGGATATGGAGTCGTTTTTGAGATCGAAAAAGATTTTCATTTTAAACCAATGAGCCTTAAGTAGCTCTTCTTTATTTAATTGGGCCGTTATCAGGTTGCTTTTTCCTTCCTGGTTAAATGTGAAGATAATATCTTCTCCATTGCCGTCATAAAACAGATTATAGATTGTGTTGGTTTCCCTGTTTTTTATTCGGATAATATATCCCATAAGCATATCCGAATAAAGTGAAAGATTAAATTCTACATCAAAGTAATCTTTAAATTCAACTGTTTTTTCGGTAAATACATTATAGGAAGTCCGTTTATTTATGGGTTGATCATTTCCTTTAAACTTCAGTCCTCCCGTAAAAGAGCCTTGAAATGTCAGGAAATTTAAAATTATAAAAATGTAACAATTTAGTTTGGTAAAAGTCAGCATAGCGAACATTTCAAAGGAAATTCTGAAAGTTACATAATATTTGATTCAAACAATATTTTGATGAAAAATGATCATGACAATAATGTTGTCATAAAATGTTCCGATTTCTGTTGGAAAAACGAATGAATTCAATCCTTCAAGCAAAATCCTTTTGGTTTATGATTTTGTGTTCTTTACAATGGTTGTTTAATGGTTAGTATTCAGATTTTTATTGAGGCCCCAAAAAGAAAATCGCTTTTTTATATTATTCAGGAATAAAATATTTGAGTTGCCTCTGTCATCTCTCCTGTTTTGTATGGTTTACCTTTTTCAATGGAAATGCAAAGTTAAATTAATGATTATAATTTTAAAATTCTTTTACGCTTGCAAAAAGAATTTTGAAAGCCTTAAGATAACAGAGAGGTTAATTTAATCTGAAATTAACAAAAGCGCATGGTTAATAACTTTTTTTCACTTTTAACCCGAAATTAACCCCCTTTTTAACCACTTTGATTCAATCTTTGAGGCCTCAACATTATGTTTTTCGATAGACAACAAGTTAATTCTTTGACTGATGAAAAAGCTATTTGTTATTGTATTATGTCTTTTTTTAATAAATGTATTATTTCTAAAGGCTGGAAATGAGAGGGAATGTGGGGATAGTAATTATCCGCAAAAAGAAAATCTTTCAGTGCAAAATCTTCTTCGAGCCATGGCCATTACTGATAGTGCTGTTTCTGCTCATTTTATAGGAAATGACATGGCTATGGCCCGGTTTTATAATCCTTATACAGAAGTTCGTTCCAAAGAATTGGGCAGTATTTGGATGTACACGAGTGCCATTGAAGCGGTGAATGCTATCCTTCATGGTCTCATCGCTCACCGTGATTATGGCAACGCTAAGCTTTTCCATGAACATTTTAATCGTTATTCAGAGCTATTATACAGACTGTATGACAATGCGGATTACTACTTGGGAACGTTTAAACTTACCTCTTATACCCAGAGTCGGGAATGGTCGGTATATGGGGTGAATCGTGGCGTATTCAAAGGAACTGCCAAAGTGGAGAAGATCCAAAATGTATATGATGACCAAATGTGGCTTATCCGTGAATTGATTTTAGCCTACAAAATTACAGGAAAGGTCGAGTATCTGGAAAAGGCTGAATATTTAACCGATTATGTCCTTGACGGTTGGGATTGTACACGCGATCAAAGTGGAGAAGAAAGGGGAGGTATCACCTGGGGGCCCGGATATGTAACCAAACATGCTTGCAGCAATGGTCCGATGATAAGTCCCCTGGTTTGGTTATACGAAATATACAAAGACAAAAATGATGAAGTAACCTACCTGTATATCGATCCGGTCGACAAACAAACAAGGAAATCAGTGCAGGTTAAGAAGTGTGACTATTATTTGGGGTTTGCAAAAAAAATATATGACTGGCAAAAAAAACATTTGTTGCGTCCAGATGGGGTCTACGACGATATGATGGGAGGGTGTACTCCTGGGAGCCCCCAAACTGAAATAGTTAATGGAGTTGTTTATCGCCAGGGTATTAGTTGTAAAGATCGGGTCGGACCAGCCATTACATATAATAGTGGAACTATGCTTTCAGGTGCCGCTGATTTATACAAGGCAACCGGTGAAAAAAACTTCCTTGAAGATGCCCGAAAATTATCGGATGCTAGCTTTCATTATTTTGCAAAACAGGAAGTTACGTTGACTGGATATTACACTTATGATCTTAGCGGTTTCAGGAACTGGTTTAATGGGGTGTTATTGCGGGGGTACCTTGATGTATATCCTTTTTATGAAAGCGTCTCTGAATATATCCAGAGTTTTCAACAAAATCTTGACTACGGATATGATCATTTCCTTTATAAAGGCTTTCTTCCGGCTAACCTATTAGAGGGATGGCGTTCGGATCCAAACAAAAACCAAATAGAGGGAATGTTCAGCTTTGCTTTTGCGGCTGAATACGCTGGTTTGGCAAGTTATGGACTGGGAAAAGGAAATTAGCTAAGGTGTATTATAACTAGATAGATTTTAATTTTTAATGATTTAAAGTTTTATGCTATGAAAAGAATCGCAATTAGTTTACTTCGTTTCTCCGGAATGGTAGTATGCTTTTTGGTAATTTGTTTTGCCACAGCATGCAGTGAGGAGAATAATGATGATGGAGTAACGGCTCATGACCCATCGCAACCTATCACAATTACGGATTTTATTCCCAAATCTGGTGGAGCTGGTCAGAGATTAGTGATTTTTGGGAGTAATTTTGGGTGCGACACCTCTATTGTTCAGGTGCTTATAGGTGGGAAGGAAGCCAAAGTGATTGGGTTAAATGGAGAGAGTCTCTATTGCCTTGTGCCTGAAAAGTCCTATGAAGGGGGGATAGAAATACGCATCGGGGATGGGGATAATAAGGTTATTTCTGAGGCTAGTGAAAAATTTGAATATCAAAGGAAAACCGTTGTTAGTACACTGTGCGGGGAAGAAGATGAAAATGGGGACTATAAAACAATCGATGGTCCGTTTTCGGATTGTGGAGGATTTAAAAATCCTTCATGGCTGTCGTTCGACCCTCAGAATCCTCAACTCCTTTATATCGCGCAGGATGGGGGCAACGTTCGTTTACTTAACTTCCAGGACAGTACGGTTACTACGCCGATTACTAGAGGTATGGGGAACTGGGATCGGATACGAACGATCGATTGGACCATTGATGGAGAATATATGATTATTTCAAACGATCAGGGTGGAGAAAATGACATTAGTACTTCCATCTTGTCCAGAACCAATAATTTTTCTGATCCACAAGCGATGACGCGCTACCGTCAATGTAATGGTGCTTCCATCCATCCAATAAATGGGGAATTATATTTCAATAGCTACGAAAAAGGACAATTCTTTCGTTATGACATGGAACGGTATTTTAATGGAGAATTAGGGGTTAAGGATTATGAAGAGTTGTTTAAAATTCAGGATAATTCATGGGAATTTAATATCCGAATTCATCCCACAGGTAATTATGCTTATATCATTGTTATAAACAGACATTATATATTGCGTACCGACTATAACTGGGAGACAAAAAGATTTACACAGCCATACCTTGTATGTGGAGAACCTAGAGTTTCCGGATGGGTGGATGGCGTTGGAACAAAAGCTCGTTTAAATACTCCTTATCAAGGTGTATTTGTGAAAAATCCAGAATACGAGGGACTCAGCGACGAATACGATTTTTACTTCACAGAACAACATAATCATGATATTCGCATTTTGACTCCGGAAGGAAAGGTAACTACGTTTGCGGGTAGAGGCAGCACCAGCGTTAATTCCAACCCTTGGGGATACATCGATGGCGATTTGCGGTTGGAAGCCCGTTTTGATCAACCGAAAGGGTTGGCCTATGACGAAGTAAACCATGTGTTTTATGTTGGAGATGTAGAGAATCATAGGATTCGAAAGATTGCGCTGGAAGAAGAAAATTAATCCAAGAACTAAATAGTTAAAAATAAAATGAAGAAGTTTTTAATTGCAGTTGTCCTGTTGCTGGGGCTTTCGTTAAATGCTTTCACGCAGGAAGCAGTTGAAGTGACAGGTGTTGTAACTGACAGCCAAAATGAACCACTTGTTGGCGTTAACATTTCTATTAGTGACAAACCAGGGTTAGGTACCATTACAGATATTAATGGCCATTTTAGTATAAAGATGGAGCCATTTCATAAATTGACTTTCTCTTATATTGGATTTGATAAACAGGAAATCTTGGTGAAAGAACAACGTCAATTAACCGTTGTTTTGAAAGAATCTGAAGCCAGTATATTGGATGAAGTTGTGATTACTGGTACCGGTGTTCAGAAGAAAGCCACTGTAACTGGTGCCATAACTACGGTTAAGATGAAGGAGTTGAAAACGAATCCGTCGCCGAGCATTTCTAATGCTTTGGCAGGAAATGTGGCCGGAATAATGGCGATGCAAACTTCCGGTCAACCCGGGAGAAATGTGTCTGAATTCTGGATTCGCGGGATATCCACTTTTGGTGCGGGCTCGGAAGCTTATGTCCTTGTGGATGGTTTTGAGCGAGATCTGAACGATCTGAATATTGAAGATATCGAGTCTTTCTCGGTTCTTAAAGATGCTTCTGCAACTGCTATATACGGAGCTAAAGGTGCTAACGGTGTTATCCTTATTACAACAAAGCATGGGAAAGCCGGGAAAATTAATATTGATGCAAAAGTGGAGACGACATACAATACCCGTACTATCACCCCCGAGTTTGTCGATGGGTATTCCTATGCTGAACTTTTAAATGAGGCTCGAATAACGCGGAATCATGAACCAATGTTTCAGCCAGAAGAAATGGAAATTCTACGATTGGGCCTAGATCCTGATCTTTATCCGAATGTGGACTGGTGGGACAAAGTTCTTAAAAACGGTGCTATGAGTTATCGTGCTAATCTGAATATGAGCGGAGGTGGGTCTACGGCACGTTATTACGTTTCGGCAAGTTACTTGGAAGAGCAAGGAATGTACAAAACCGACGATGCAGTTCAGGATGAATACGATACCAACGTAAATTACAGACGCTGGAATTACCGTCTCAATACCGATATTAATATCACCAAGAGTACAATTTTGAAAGTAGGAGTATCCGGTTCATTGGATAAAGAGAGTAGTCCCGGATTGGGGGATAATCTTTGGGGTGAACTTTTTGGATATACTCCTATTCTTACTCCAATTGAGTACTCCAATGGTTATGTGCCGGCCTATGGAATAGGAAATAAAACTAACCCATGGGTGGCTGCCACGCAAACCGGCTTTAATGAAATATGGAATAATAAAATACAAACTAACGTATCTCTGGAACAGGATTTTGGTTTTTTAATCCCTGGATTGCGATTCGTCGGTCATTTTGGATATGACACCAACAATAGCAATAATATCAATCGAAGAAAATGGCCTGAACAGTGGAAAGCAGAACGAGCTCGTAACAGTGATGGCGAATTGATATTTACCAGAATATCAGATCCCAGTGAAATGTTTCAGGAGAGCGGATCAGATGGAGACCGCAGAGAATTCCTAGACTTAAGATTCAATTATGATCATAGCATCTCTAATCATCATTTTGGTAGTACGCTCAAATATACTCAGGATGCTTACATCCAAACACAAAATTTAGGGAGTGACCTAAAAAATGGTGTTTCCAGAAGAAATCTTGGACTGGCCGGACAGGTTACATACAACTGGAACTATCGTTATTTTGCTGATTTCAATTTTGGGTACACCGGTTCTGAAAATTTTGCACCTGGGCATCAATTCGGATTTTTCCCCGCCTTCTCGGTAGCCTGGAATCTTGCTGAGGAAACTTTTGTTGGTAATAATTTCCCTTGGATTAACATGTTTAAAATTCGCTTTTCTCATGGGAAAGTAGGTAACGACTATCTTGGGGATGATCAAAGATTCCCATACTTATACACCATTGCTGGCGATGCTGCGGGATACCAATGGGCTGAATACGGAAATGATAGGTATTACAGTGGATTACGTTATACACAAGTGGCTTCACCTTATGTTACCTGGGAGGTTGCAACTAAAGATGATCTGGGATTAGATGTATCACTCTTCAAAAATAAATTCTCGGCTAACCTGGATTATTTTTACGAAAAACGTGAAGGTATTTATATGCAACGTCAATATTTGCCGGAAATAGTGGGATTGGAAAGTAACCCAAGTGCAAATGTAGGTGCTGTAAGCTCAAAAGGTTTTGATGGTCGTTTTGATTACAATCAGAAAGTTGGGGATGTAGATCTTACCATTCGAGGTACAATTACCTATAGCAAAAATGAGATTCTGGAAAAGGATGAGGAGAATAGTGTATATCCCTATCAAATGGAAGAAGGTTATAGAGTAAATCAAAGCAAAGGCTTGATTGCTGTGGGATTATTCAAGGATTACGATGATATCCGCAATAGCCCCAAACAAGAGTTTGGAGAATACCAACCTGGTGATATAAAATATAAAGATGTGAATGGGGATGGTGTGGTCAATGATGGCGATATTGTTGCCATTGGTGCGACAACTACACCCAACTTGGTATATGGGATGGGTATTTCATCCAGATGGAAAGGGATTGATGTCAATGTGCATTTTCAAGGGGCTGGAAAATCTACTTTCCCAATTTATGGAAAATGTGTGTATGCTTTTAGTGAGGGAGAATGGGGCAATATTTTAGAGGATCTCGTTGCAGATCGGTGGATATCTGCAGATTTATCCGGCGATCCTTCAACAGAAAATCCGAATGCATCTTATCCCCGCTTGAGTTATGGAGGAAATTCAAATAATTTTCGAAACTCAACATTTTGGCTTCGGAATGGATCATATATTCGACTCAAAACAGTAGATGTAGGATATACCCTCCCTAATAAAATTGTCAACCGTTTTCATATCAGCAATGTTCGAATATTTATGGTTGGAACTAATCTGATAACATGGTCTGATTTTAAATTGTGGGATCCGGAACTGGGTGATCCCAGAGGAGAAAAATATCCCCCTTCCAAATCAATTACTTTTGGGTTAAGTGTTAATTTGTAAAAAATAGAAATGATGAGAAAAATATATGTTTTAATAGTAATTTTTCTGGGAATAGGTATTCTTTTTTCTTGCTCGGATTACCTGGAATCTGATCAGTATTTCAAAGATCGTATGACAGAGGAAAAAGTGTTTGAAAGCAAGCAATACTCTGAAGAATGGTTGGCACATACCTTTTCTTTTTTGACGAATGAATGTGCCGACGTATGCAGTAAGGGTTATACCCCACATTGTTTTGCCGATGATATGTATTATGGTGATCGGGATGGAAATTATGATAGTCAAAATGAATCTGACCTTTCGTACAATGAATTCCATATGGGGGATTATTCAGAAAATGATAAGCAGGCTACTTGGGAACAATGCTACAAAGGGATTCGAAATGCGACCACTTTCATTATGAATATCGATTTAAACCAAGAAATGACAAAGGAGGAAATTGCAGATTACAAAGCTCAGGCACGGTTTGTTAGAGCCTATTACTATTGGTTATTATTACGTAAGTATGGTCCTATCCCCCTATTGCCAGATGATGGAATTGACTATACAAATAGTTACGACGATATAGCGATACCACGTAGTACATATGAAGAATGTGCTGAGTATATAAGTAATGAGATGGTGCTAGCAGCCAAAGATTTGCAGGTTACACGACGCGATGAACAATCTGTTGCAAGGCCAACTCGAGGTGCCGCTCTAGCAACTCGTGCAAAGGTGCTGCTCTATGCCGCCAGCCCATTGGCTAACGGAAATACCGATCAGTTTGCTCAAGATCTGGTAGACGATGAGGGGAATCCTCTTCTTTCTTCTAATTATGATGAAGAAAAATGGGCCAGAGCAGCTGCTGCTGCCAGAGATGTGATGGAATTGGGGATTTACGAATTATATGTGGCCAGCTTTCGTAATTCAGGTAATTCGTCTTACCCGGCTACCATTGTGCCACCCTATAATGCAGAATTCTCTGAAAAGACATGGCCAGATGGTTGGGCCAATATCGATCCTTTCGAATCTTATCGGGCTGTATTCAACGGAACTTTGAACGCATCAGAAAATCCGGAGCTTATTTTCACTCGAGGGAATAATGGTGGAGAATCTTTAGCCACAATGGTTGCTCACCAATTGCCTCGGATTGCATCTGGATGGAATACGCACGGTTTAACCCAAAAGCAATGTGATGCTTATTATATGAACGATGGAACGGATTGCCCCGGAAAAGATAAAGAAATCGGTCGCGGTGATGGAAGTGATCGTCTGACGGGATTCGTTACACAGGAGGATCTAGATGAAGGTCGTTATAAGCCCTTGGCTGTGGGCGCATCTTTGCAATATGCAGACAGGGAGCCTAGGTTTTACGCATCAGTGGCTTTTAACGGTAGTGTCTGGCATATGGAAAATGAATCGCAGGACCAAAATAGGGAACAACAAGTATTTTATTATAGGGGGGACGGAAATGGATATACCAATACAATGTTTTGGCTGCGGACTGGTATTGGTGTAATGAAATTTGTTCATCCAAGAGATACTTATGAAAATGGAGATATTAATAAAATCGTTCCCAAAACAGAACCGGCTATTCGGTATGCCGACATTTTGCTCATGTATGCTGAAGCGCTCAATGAACTGGATGGAACTTATAATATCCCTTCATGGGACGGATCACAAACATATACCATAAGCAGGGATATTAATGAGATGAAAAGAGGAATTCGTCCTGTTCGAATTCGGGCTGGCGTCCCAGATTTTTCCACCGATGAATACGCTGATAGAGATAAATTGCGCGCCAAACTAAAACGTGAAAGACAAATCGAGTTGCTTGGGGAAGGACAAAGGTATTATGATCTTCGCAGGTGGAAAGATGCACCGGAAGAGGAAGCTTTGCCGGTTTATGGTTGCAATACACTAATGACCGCGGAGCAAAAAGATCTGTTTCATACGCCGGTGGTTGCATGGGCGTTACAATCTACATTCTCACGAAAAATGTGGTTCTGGCCTATCGCTCATGATGAATTGAAACGAAATAAACGTCTTACACAGAATCCTGGATGGACTTATAACGATTAAATGCTAATTTCATTGTATTCCTTGTTTAGTATGGAACAAAGGGAACCAATAAGTGCATTAAATTTTCCGCATGAAACGAGCATGGCCGGTCAACTTTGCCGCGATGAGAATAAGTTAAAATGAGGTCATGCGAGTTCCATTCGGCCAATGAGTTAAATAAATTTTATAAGAATGAAAATGACATGTAAATTTTTATATCTGATTGCAATGGTACTTTTTTTCAGTGCATGCAATGATGAATGGGAAGAGGAACAGTATGAACATTATATTTCCTTCAAGGCTCCTCTTGATGAGGATGGAGTTTCTCCAATATATGTTCGCTACAAACCTGATGGTGAAGTTACTTACCAGCTTCCGTTAATTGTCAGCGGTTCTACCACTAACAACAGTGACCTAACGGTCCATGTGGGTGTTGATTCTGACACTTTAGAGATCCTGAATTATGAACGCTTCCAGAGCCGCGAAGAGCTATTCTATGAAGAATTGGATAGTCAGTATTTCTCAATGCCCGAAGTGGTAAATATTAAGGCGGGTGAAAATACCGCTCTTCTGAATATCGATTTTACGTTGGGTGGTATCGATTTAGTGGACAAATGGTTGCTTCCCTTGACCATACTGGAAGATCCTTCTGAAAACTATTTTTCAAATCCACGAAAGCATTACCGAAAAGCATTGCTGCGGGTTTTGCCTTTTAACGACTATTCTGGAATATATAGCGGCACCGCATTGAAGGTGTACCTTAAAGGTTATGAGAATGATGCAGCTATTGTTGAAAGCGAAATTCCAGTTTATGTTGTGGACGAAAATTCCGTATTCTTTTATGCAGGAACGGTGGACGAGGAAAACGTTGATCGGCAAAATTATAAGATTATTGCTTTTTTCGATGATAAAACAAAAATAGTTTCGCTAACGGCCGAGGATCCTAATATCGAATTTACTGTCAACAGCACGCCTCGATTTAGTGTGGAGGAGACAATGGATGCAACGAGGCCTTACCTTTTGCACCGTTATGTAACGATAAGCAATATTGATTATAATTATACGGACTATACATCGGTTCCTGGGGCTTCTATTTCTTATACCGTAAGGGGGTCAATGATTTTGGAACGTAAAATAAATACTCAAATTCCAGATGAAGATCAAGCGATTGAATGGTAAATGAGATACCATGCATCCCTATATGCCTTTGGATTGCATAATCTTCGCTCAATAAAAGCAAATTAGATTAGATAAAAGACCTGACATCATCATTATCTGGGACTGGATTGCAAGATATGACGTTGTTGGGTCTTCGAATTGTTTTTATGAAATGAATTCATGGTTTAACAGAGGAAATAATTTAAACTGTATATGGAAAAATTATTGTTGTTTCTATTCGTCATTTTTTCTTTCAATGTTTTTTCGGCAAGTGGTAAGTCTTTCAAGGTTTCTGTGGTAGATCGACCAGATTCCCTGATTAAAAATATCAATTATGTTAGTAATAGGTATCCTCTAATTCCTTCTGCTTTTATTAAGTTGCCTGTGGGATCAATAAAACCTCAAGGATGGTTGCTTGAGTGTTTGAATCGCCAAAGAGACGGATTGAATGGTCACTTAGATGATATTAGTGCTTGGCTTCAAAAAAATGATAATGCCTGGCTTTCAAAGACGGGGGAAGGTGCCTGGGGCTGGGAAGAGGTGCCTTATTGGTTGAAAGGTTTTGGAGATTTGGGTTATTTGTTAGGGGATTCAGCTATGATAGGGAAATCTGCCGTATGGATTGAAGGTGTGCTGAATAGTCAACGCCCGAATGGAGATTTTGGTCCAAAACATTTTTCAAATGGTAATCGAAATTTCTGGGGTAATATGGTTATGCTATACTGTCTGCAGTCCTATTATGAATATTCAAAAGATCAACGAGTTATTGATTTGATGGTCAGGTTTTTCAAATTTCAATTGTCTATCCCTGATAAGGAATTTTTGAAAGGCTATTGGGAAGGCTTGAGAGGTGGAGATAATCTTTATTCTGTATTCTGGCTATACAACAGAACAGGAGAAAAATTTTTAATCGATCTTGCCCAAAAGATACATCGTTGTATGCCTAGTTGGACATCGCGTCATCATACTCACAAAGCAGGCAATCATCCGAAAAAAAATAATCCTGAATGGTATAATTTGCTTCCGGATTGGCATAATGTTAATGTTGCTCAGGGGTTTAGAGAGCCAGCTCAATACTTTCAATTATCAAAAGATTCGACAGATTTGAAAGCATCATATGATGTTTTTAATATTATTCGTCAATTTTTTGGACAAGTGCCCGGCGGTATGTTCGGCGCTGATGAAGTCGCGCGTCCTGGATATTACGATCCTCATCAGGCCATCGAAACTTGTGGTTTGGTTGAACAAATGAATTCTGATGAACATTTGCTTCGAATCACTGGGGATCCTTTTTGGGCCGATCATACAGAAAATGTAGCTTTCAATATGTATCCCGCATCTTTGACAAAAGATATGAAAGCATTACGTTATTTTACGGCTCCTAATATGGTGGTTTGTGATGAGCAAAATCATAGTCCTGGAATTATGAATTCGGGACCTTTCTTTATGATGAATCCATTTAGCAGTAGATGTTGTCAGCATAATCATGGACAGGGGTGGCCCTATTATGCAGAAAATTTATGGATGGCCACCCCCGACAATGGTGCTTTTGCCGCATTGTATGCTGCCAGTGAAGCAAAAATATTGGTAGGAGAGGGTTCAGAGGTTATTTTTCATGAAATAACAAAATATCCTTTTGAAGAGGATGTGTTGATGCGTCTTTCTATGAAAAAGGCTGTCAGGTTTCCGCTTTATCTCCGGATCCCTCAATGGTGCTCAGGGGCATCTGTTGAATTGAACGGGAAAAAAATAAAAGTAACCCCTGAGCCCGGAAAAATCGTTCGTATTGAAAGAAAATGGAATAATGGAGATAGAATCCTTCTAAATCTGCCGATGGAGGTTTCCGTGCAGCAATGGGAAAAAAATAAAAATAGCATCAGTGTTAACTATGGACCCTTAACTTTCTCTTTGAAGATTGAGGAAAAATATATTGAGAAACCAAGTGACCAGACAGCTATCGGTGACTCCAGATGGCAATCAGGGGTCGATAAATCGAAATGGCCATCTTGGACCATTTTACCGGAATCTGATTGGAACTATGGATTTGTGTTGGATGAAAACAATCCTTCTCAATCTTTCTATGTAGAAAAAAAGGATTGGCCAAAAGATAATTTTCCTTTTACTCTGGACAATGTACCCATTTCGATAAAGGCCTGGGCAAAAAAAATCCCTGGTTGGACTATCGATAAACACGGACTCTGTGGTGAGTTGCCTGAGAGCCCGGTATTTACTGATCAACCCACGGAAGAGGTGGAGCTGATTCCTATGGGTGCGGCAAGATTGCGACTAAGTGCGATTCCTATAGCGAAATGAATTTTGTCAGTTTCTTGTTCCTAAGGTAATTAATGGATAATATATGAATTTTTGGAATGCATTTTAATTTGTTTTAATTAATCGAAAAAGTATTATTTATGTTAAGAATTAATAGAATGTTTTGTTTCTTGTTGGGTTTATTAGCTATTGGAAGTGTTTTTTCTTCCTGTCAAAATTCTAGTGGAGATAATAGGGCAGGGTTTACCGAGCTGAGGGCTCCGGCCTATCCACTGGTAACTATTGATCCCTATATGAGTGCCTGGTCTCATACCGATTCGTTATTTAACGATCAGGTGCGCCATTGGACCGGAGAAATTCATGGTTTAGTTGGGGCAGTAAGAGTTGACGGCGAAGTGTATCGTTTCTTAGGTAAAGAAGAGACATATAAGGTGACGCTGGTCCCTATGGCCAAGGAAGAAGCTTGGGAAGGAAAATATTTATTGAACGAGCCCAGGAAAGGTTGGACACAGGTGGATTTCGATGATCGTAATTGGAAATTAGGAAAGGGAGCTTTCGGAACACCGCATATGCCCTCCTTGTCAACAAGTTGGGAAACAAAAGATATTTGGATTCGAAGAGAATTTTTTTTGCCTGACTTCGATGACAAGACCGTTTATCTTTGTTATAGCCATGATGATATTTTTGAATTGTATTTAAATGGTCACAAACTTGTCGAAACAGGTTATGAATGGAAGAATGATGTGACTCTGAAAATAGACTCAAAATTATTGGATAAGGACGGGAAGAATGTGATTGCGGTTCATTGTCACAATCGGACAGGTGGAGGATATGTTGATTTCGGTCTGTTTACCATTGATAACTCATTCCATTTCTTTAATAGAGCTGCTGTTCAAAATTATGTGAAAATATCGGCTACCAAAACCAATTATAATTTCACTTGTGGGCCTGTAAATTTAGATGTTCAGTTTGTTTCACCGTTGCTTCCCAATGATTTGGATCTGTTGGCCAGACCAGTAAATTATGTCAATTACAGTGTCTCGTCAAACGATGGGGCTTCACATGATGTACAGATCTATTTTGATGCCACCCCTCAGTGGGCTGTGAATAATGAAGTTCAGGAAATAGAAGTGTCTTCCGGAAATATGGATGGACTCGTTTATTTGAAAACAGGAACTACCGAACAACCGGTTCTAGAAAAGAAAGGGGATGATCTTAGGATTGACTGGGGCTATTTTTATTTGGCTGCCGAACAAAATGAACATACTTCTGCCACTATATTTAATTCAGTGATTGGACGGAAAAATTTCGTGGATCATGGTGTGGTCAGTGATGGAATCGAAGCGCATAAAGGAAAAATGACTAAATCGATGCCTCTGTTGAGTATATCTAAAGATTTTGGTGAGATTTCTTCAACGCCTTCGTCCGGATTTATAATGTTGGGATATGATGATATAAAATCCATTCAATATTTTGGTGAAAATCTCCCACCCTATTGGCGTAAGGATAATATTACTATGAATGAGATGCTTTCCACGGCAAAAGAAGAATACCATTCTGTAATGGACGCATGTTCGGAATTCGACAAGAAGTTGTGGAAAGATGCCGTAGATGCAGGAGGTAAAATATATGCCGACCTTTGTGTTTTGGCCTACCGACAGTCGGTCGCTGCCCATAAATTGGTGAAGGCTTCGGACGGCACAATTCTCTTCTTATCCAAAGAAAACTTCAGCAATGGTTCCATAGGAACGGTAGATGTTACTTATCCATCTGCCCCGCTGTTTTTAAAATACAATCCGGAATTGCTTAAAGGAATGCTTAATCCCATTTTCTATTATTCTGAAAGTGGTAAGTGGAATAAACCATTTGCTGCTCATGATGTAGGGACTTATCCCAAGGCTAATGGGCAAACCTACGGCGGTGATATGCCGGTGGAAGAGTGTGGAAATATGATTATTTTGACTGCTGCCATTGCTCATCAAGAAGGGAATGCCGAATACGCAGGTAAGCATTGGGACGTTTTAACGACTTGGGCTGAATATTTATTGGAAAATGGACTCGATCCCGAAAATCAACTTTGTACAGATGATTTTGCAGGTCATTTTGCTCACAATGCCAATCTGTCTATAAAGGCAATTATGGCACTAGCCTGTTACGGTCGCCTGGCTGATATGCTTAATAAGGATGAACTGGCCCAACATTATACTTCTCAAGCTAAGTTGATGGCTAAAGCATGGATGAAAATGGCTGATGACGGGGATCATTACCGGCTCACTTTTGATAAACCAGGTACTTGGAGTCAGAAATACAATCTGGTGTGGGATAAGCTGCTTAATCTGACTGTTTTCCCCGATGAGGTGGCTCAAAAGGAAATAAAATACTATCTGACCAGACAAAACGCTTTTGGATTGCCGCTGGATAACAGAAGAGATTATACCAAAGCTGATTGGATCGTCTGGACAGCTACTTTAGCCGACAGTCAGGAGGATTTCCAAAATTTAATTGTGCCATTGCATCGGTTTATTACCGAAACCCCCGATCGTGTCCCAATGTCGGATTGGTATATGACGACCAATGCCAAGAAAGTGGGATTTCAGGCCAGATCAGTAGTAGGAGGTTATTTTATTAAGATGCTTGAATGATTATTGGCCTAGGGGTTGTTGTTTTTCGAAATGTCGTAAAACTTATTAATTACTGAATTTTATTATTCTCTTTTTCAAAAGAGACTATAATGTTCCCCTTGTCTTTACCTGTTGCTGTCCTGATAATTAGGTTGTATTTCTGGCTTGATTCCATCAAATGTGAAATGCCAATTATCGGGACAGCGATTAATTTTTGTCGCATAAATTCAGAAATCGCATAAAAATGAAAATCCCTAATTTATTGTATTCCCAGTATCTCCAAATTGTGTTTTTTGAAAGTGAATTAATTTATTGATTATGATAATAAAAGTTAGATATTTAACTGTATTCCTCTTTCTTGTTTGTTTATGGAATGCAAACGCACAATCTTTTGCCCCAGTTAGTTATGTTAGTACCCTAGTGGGAACACAATCGAAATACGAACTTTCCACCGGCAATACTTATCCTGCCATTGCTCTTCCGTGGGGGATGAATTTTTGGTCTCCCCAAACCGGAAAAATGGGAGACGGTTGGATGTACACTTATACTGCTGACAAAATCAGAGGCTTTAAACAGACTCATCAACCTAGTCCCTGGATGAACGATTATGGGCAGTTCGCCATTATGCCGGTTACAGGGAAGGCAGTTTTTCATGAGGATGAAAGAGCCAGCTGGTTTTCTCATAAAGCAGAGATCGCCAAACCTTATTATTACAAGGTTTATTTAGCCGACTTTGATGTCACAACTGAAATTACTCCAACTGAACGGGCCGCCATGTTTCGGTTTTCTTTTCCCGATAGTGAGAATTCTTATATTATAGCCGATGCCTTCGATAGGGGATCATTTATTAAAATTGTGCCGGAGGAGAATAAAATTGTTGGTTATACCACTCGGAACAGTGGAGGAGTCCCGGACAATTTCAGAAATTGGTTTGTTATTCTATTTGATAAGCCTTTTTCCTATTTTGCAGTGGTAAAAGATGGGAAAATCAAGGAAAGAGAAACCGAGTTTGATGGTAATCATGCAGGGGCTATCATTGGTTTTTCCACGCAAAAAAACGAAAAGGTGCATGCTCGAGTAGCTTCCTCATTTATTAGTGAGGAGCAGGCGATGATTAACTTAAAAGAATTGGGTAACGACGATTTTGATGCAATTGTTACTCGTGGAAAAGAGAGGTGGAACGAAGTGTTGGGTAAAATTAAGGTGGAAGATGATAATGTTGATAACCTTCGTACCTTTTATTCCTGTTTATATCGTACCGTTTTGTTTCCTCGAAATTTGTCTGAAATAGATGCCAATGGAAACGTAATCCATTATAGTCCCTATAATGGACAGGTTTTGCCGGGATATATGTTTACCGATACTGGCTTTTGGGACACATTTCGCAGTTTGTTCCCATTCTTAAACTTTCTGTATCCTTCCGAAAATATAAAAATGCAAGAAGGCTTGGTCAACGCCTATAAAGAGAGTGGGTTTTTGCCTGAATGGGCCAGTCCCGGCCATAGAAATATTATGGTGGGTAACAATTCGGCTTCAGTAGTCGCCGATGCCTATTTAAAAGGTTTGCGTGGCTACGATATCCAAACTTTATGGGAAGCCCTGAAAAACGGTGCCAATAACGTCCACCCTAAAGTGTCGGCATCGGGAAGGGCTGGATACGAATTTTATAATAAATATGGATATATTCCCAATGATGTTGGAGTCAATCAAAATGTTGCCCGTACTTTGGAATACGCTTATGACGACTGGGCTATTTATCGTTTGGGAAAAGCCTTAAATAAACCAGAGAATGAGATTAATATTTATGCCCAACGTGCATTGAATTACAAAAATCTTTATAATCCAAAACATAAATTAATGGCAGGTCGGTCCAGCGATGGTTCCTTTTCCGACTCATTTGAACCAGCTGATTGGAGCAGAGATTTTACAGAGGGTAATAGTTGGCATTATTCCTGGTCTGTATTTCATGATCCGCAAGGGTTGATCAACTTGATGGGAGGTAAGGAAGAATTTGTTTCGATGCTCGATTCTGTCTTTATAATTCCCGGGGCCAAAGGGATGAAAAGTCGATCTATGATTCATGAAATGAGGGAGATGCAGGTGATGGATATGGGGCAATATGCGCATGGGAATCAACCTATTCAACACATGGTTTATCTTTATAATTATGGTGGAGAACCTTGGAAAGCCCAATTTTGGACTAGGGAAATTATGGATAAGCTTTATTCTGCAGCTCCGGATGGTTATTGCGGGGATGAAGACAACGGTCAAACTTCTGCTTGGTACGTTTTTTCAGCCATGGGGTTTTATCCGGTTTGTCCTGGAAGTAATGAATATGTTCTTGGATCTCCTTTGTTTAAATCTGTAACTATTGAATTGGAAAACGGAAAAGAAATCAAAATTAGGGCAAATAGTAATTCTAAAGAAAATAGGTATATTGAACAAATGGAGTTAAACGGAAAGAAATACTCCAAAAACTTTCTTAGGCATGAAGATCTTATGAAGGGAGCCGAAATTAATTACAGGATGAGTGCAGATCCCAATACCAAAAGAGGTACAAAGAAAAGGGATTTTCCTTATTCATTTTCAAATGAAACTCGCATTCCCGATGGATTGTGATGAAAGAAAATAAAATGCGCAAAATAAAGCTTGCCGAAAAAGAACAGGTATAAAATTAAGTTAAGGCAAGCCATGCGAGTTTCTTTCGATCAACAGCTTAAGAAAATTTTATACGAAAGAAAACAAAAAGTGATTCGAGTTCTTCCTGCCTGTCTTGATTATTCGGGGATACTTGAAATTCAATAATGTTGATGAATATTATACAGGTGGAAGGTAAATAATTATTGGAAACTTTATGATTTAGAATGAAGCATAATTTCTTAAATTGTCTCTCTTTTCTTGATTTTTGATCAGGAAAGAGAGACTCTTTTCAATTGGGGAGTTAGGTTTTATTGCTTTAGTCAGTTTGTTGGGAATCAATTTGTGAGAATATTAAATAGAATAAGATGAAACGAGTTTTTTTGTTTTTATTGGCGTTTAAACTTATAGTATGTCCAAATGCGACTGCAGAAGAGTTAACAGTGGCCACTTTTAATGTGCGTTATCAAAATACAAGAGATTCTCTTGAAGGAAATGGTTGGGGAAAGCGTTGCCCTGTTATTTGCAGTTTAATACGATTTCATGATTTTGAACTTTTTGGGGCACAAGAAGTGTTGCATGGCCAACTTCATGACTTGCTTGAAAGTCTTCCTGGGTATGGATATGTTGGCGTTGGAAGAGATGATGGCAAAACCAAGGGGGAATATGCTCCGATTTTTTACAAAAAAAATAAATTTAAGGTTTTGAAGTCCGGTCATTTTTGGTTATCTGATAATACTGATTATCCTAATAAGGGGTGGGATGCAGCTTTGCCTAGGATATGCACCTGGGCCAGATTCAAAAACATTCAAAGTGGTTTTGAATTTTTCTTTTTTAATCTGCATATGGATCATGTTGGTGTAGAAGCAAGAAAGAACAGCGCAAAACTCGTATTGAAGAAAATAAAACAAATGTGTGCGAATAATCCAGTGATTCTTACCGGTGATTTTAATGTAGACCAGAATAGTCCTAATTATGAAGTGTTAGAAGGCTCGGAACTTTTGAACGATGCCTATGTGGTGGCTGAAATAAGATATGCATTAAATGGAACCTTTAATGATTTTAAGACTGATAGGAAGACGGACAGCCGAATTGACCATGTGTTTGTTAGTCCATTATTCAAGGTTGAGCGCTATGGGGTTCTTACGGATACATACAGGGCTAAAGATTCTAGCAATAAAATAGAAAAGTCTTCTAATTTTCCCAAAGAAGTTTCTTTAATTAAATACAATGCTCGAACCCCTTCCGATCATTTTCCTGTAAAAGTGGTGCTAAGTTTCTGATGGCCGTTTTGATTCTGAAATGGATAATTACAAATTAGTGACCAATTTAAAACTAACATTTTGAATGCAGTGAATGCTTTAACTCGTTTAATCTTTGGCAGAGGAAAACTTTTGGTTTTGTAAAGTACGGTATTTTGGGGTTTACCATTGCCAATATTTTTCCTATCCTCTTGACAGTGGAGATGAAAGTCTGAATTGATCGTGAAAATGAATCTTTAGGACTGATGATAATCGGCGTGTTAGAAGGAGCTATGTCCCTAATATTTACTACTTCCGTGTAGCAAATATAAATAGCTGATAATTATGAATTCCCGATTATAAAATGATTGAATTTGGCCTTCGCAGGGCAATGAAGGGGAGACAAATCTTAATTTAGACCACAACAAATGCAGGGTTGTTGCGTATAAATTGCTAGTATATCGTCTATTTTAAAAAACTGATTTATGAAACAGAAGAATTTTTTGGTCGTGATGCTGGCTCTGGCCTTCATTACCGGATGTAAGGATGATGACAAAAACGCTGAAACGTTCAGTGAATTGACAGCAGAGCAGCATAAACAAAAAATTGAAGAAAGTGGTTTGAATGTGATTGGGCAGCTCAATGATTTTAAGGATTTGGATGCCATTCACGTGGTCGTGGATTTTATCGATTTGCTTCAGGCAACGAACCATGATGAATCAGGTGTTATGACAGTTTTGAAGCCAGTTGCCGATCTTCAGGAGGCAGGAGGTACTCCTTTTACCCTAAAGAGTTCAGCTTCTGAGCAGTCGTCTTTGGCACAATTATTTATAGATGAATCCGGAATTTATACTTATAATCCTGAAACCCAATCATGGGACAAGGAAGAATCTACAGATGAAATCACTTATCATTTTCCCACCGAAGGTAGTGACGTCAATAATGCAACAGTTTCGGTGACTAACTTTAAAAGTTTTAAAGCCGATAATCCGGATGTCGCTCAGAGTATTTCTGAAGATCTGCTCGAATCTGTTACCATTACTCTTTCAGTGGATGGTAATCAACTTTTGGCGTTTGAATTGGAGGCCGAATATGATGAGGATGACATCCCCGTTTCGATGATAGAAACCTATTCTGTCGGCCAATACATGATCACCACGTCCGTGAGCAGAAGCAATTCCAAAATTGTTTTAGAGCAGTCATTCACCTTTGAGGATGCAAATATTATCTCCTGTCATTTTGAAAATAATGGAAGCTTTAACTATGATGTTTTCCTGGAGAATTCGGAGGTCGATTCGGAGGGACTGATTTATAGCCAGGATTTCATTGAATCATCCAATGTTTGGGTGGCTGTTGATAACTTAAAGTTACAGGGTGTTGCCGATTGGGAAGGACTTACCAATTCGGGCGATCAGTTTGAGAATGTGGAATCTGAGCAGCAATATTTTGAAACGTTTGCTGACGTCCTGAATGATAACGTTGAACTTTTTATAAAATACAACGATACCAATGAGATTATTGCCGCGGCCGAGTTTTATGCATATGAATATACAGAATATGGAGCGGCCTTCTGGGATATGGATATGAGAATGAAATTTGGTGATGGTTCGTATATGGATGATTCTTTCTTCTCCGAAACTAACTTTGCAGAATTTATTCAGGAGGCGAAAGAACTGATCAATGAAATTGAAGCCAGTTACGGGTTATCCCAAGAATAGATTTTTAATTATGTGATAGAATATTGGAGATCGTGACGGGATCATGGTCTCCTTTTTTTATGGCAATAATTGGTAGGAATACATTTTTGGTTTTTATAATGAATCTAAAAATCCCGATTTTGTGTTTGTCCTTGTTAGTAACGGTCTTAGAGACCGTTGCGCAAAACCATTGTGTCAGGGGATGGGTAAGGGAGGCCGACTCAGGGGAGCCGGTGTCTGATGTGCATATTTGGGCAACGCGTTCGGGGAAGGGAACCATCACCGATAGTTCCGGCGCATTTGAAATCTGTTTTGACAAAAATGAGGTGTTGATTATTAGTCATGCAACCTATGATACCCAACGGCTTTCTCTGGTGGAAAATGATAAAGATTCAGTTTTTATTTACCTGAACCAAAGAGATGTTGTTGCCAGAGAGGTGGAAGTGCGAGGACGTCGCGAAACGGCCATCAATCCTGTACTTCCTTCCACTGGTTCTATTAAATCAAAGGACATTCTTTTACTTCCTTCCTTGTTGGGCGAAGCCGATGTGGTAGGGGCGCTTCGACAATTGCCGGGAATTCAGTCGGTGAGTGAAGGCATTGGAGGTGTTTTTGTAAGAGGGGGAAGTCCCGGACAGAACAGGGTTTTGCTTGACGGCATGGAGCTTTTGAATCCCGTTCATCTGATGGGGGTTTATTCTGTTTTTAATCCACTAATTACCCGGGGCGTAGAAGTTTTCAAAGGGCATTCTCCTGTCTCCGTTCGCAGCGGTCTTTCTTCTTCTATATTGGTGACTTCTGATGATCCGATTTCGGGAGATCAAGGTGTAAAGGGGGCCATCGGCAATATTGCATCCAATCTTACGCTTTCCCTGCAAAGCAGAAATGGAAAGTTTGGGATCACTGCAGGTGCACGACGCAGTTATTTGGAAGTTTACCGGGAAGCTTCCTCTCTTTTCCTGAAGGAAGATGACAACTATTTTGACCAAAGTTTTTACTGGTTTTATGATTTTAACGGAAGAATGGTATTTCAGCCCCACCCAGGATCACAATTTGTATTAAGCTGGTATGTGGGCGTCGATGATTTTGTGATTGACAACGATGATGTGGATTATGACGCCGGTACCAACTATGGAAATAATGCTGTGGCCTTGCAATGGCGCAAACGAATGGGAGTGGATGGTTCCCTGAAAATATCCGCCGATTATACCTCTGCATGGTCTGATTTTACAGGTGAAATCATTCAGAATGATTTGGACTTCACCAGCCGACACCAAAAGCTCTCTTTAAGCGCCGAGATGTTGAATGAATACCGATCACATCTTATAAGGTACGGGGCCGAAGGTGCCTGGTATAAAACGATGCCTCAGAAACTTTTCTTGGTGATAACGGACGATACCACCCAACGCAAGGATATCTACCGGAATTATGAAGTGTCCTGGTTTCTGGAAGATAACTTTCATCTGTTGCCTAAGATCAGCCTTTATGCGGGCATCAGAGGGTATTATTATGCATCTTTGGGACCTTATCAGTACAATGGTGATGTTGATTTCACAGATGTAGGGGCTGGCGAAACAATCGATCATGACTGGCTTTGGAGTTCCTCCCTGTCGGTGTCTTATTCTCCCGGGAAGAGTAGTACCTGTAAAATTGCCTGGACGAGGTCGGTTCAGTTACGCCATTTGGCGGCACTAAGTTCTATGCCTCTCCCCAATGATTTGTGGATGATGGCTTCACCCCGGCTGAAACCACAGATAGGGCATCAATGGTCGGTAGAATATGAGAGGGTGTCAACGTCTTATGATTGGAGGGTCGGTGCTTTTGCTCGATTGATGCGAAATCAGTTGATTTTTAATGTCAATATCGATGGAGAAGAGATGAACTTTGAAGATCATTTCTATAAAGGGAGGGGAAGAGCCTACGGATTGGAGTGGTCGCTTCGCAAGAAAGCCGGGCCCATAACGGGAGCACTCAATTATACCATGTCAAAATCCGAGCGTTCCTTCAACGATATTTTTGATGGGGTATGGTTCAATGATAAATTTGATCGCACTCATGATCTAACGGTTCTGGTTACCGGTAACCTCTCCGGAAAATGGTCATGTTCGGCCAACTGGACTTATGCAACGGGGATATCCATGAATCTGCCTTCCGGAAGAATGTGGATGATGGGAACCATTATGAATGATTATGATAGTTTTAATAATTTTCGTTTGCCGCCCTATCATCGTCTCGATCTTTCGGCATCCTTAAAACTGAATAGTGACACGTTTAAAGAGTCGGTGCTCGATTTTTCCGTGATCAATGTCTACAATAGGGCTAACCCCTATTTTTTGTTCTACAAGGTATCCAAAGGGAATAGTAATTACGATATTGATATTCAGGCCAGGCAAATTTCACTTTTCCCGATTATGCCATCGCTGAGCTGGAAATTTAAATTTTAACATCTTTTATGGTATTACCATTACATATTCTAAAACTAAGAAGACATCCTGTAATCTTTAATGTGACAAAGTTTTTGCTGCCGATCGCATTGATTTCCATAACCATATTATCCTGCCGAAAGGAGGTGGAGTTGGAGCAACCGGCTTATCAGCAAAAAATGGTGGTGGACGGCTACATCGAAACGGGACAGCCAGCCCATGTTTTTTTAACGATGAGTTCCCCGTTTCTAACACATTATGATTCGGTCTCTATTCGGGCATCTTTTTTGAATTATGCCAAAATCACGCTATCTTCTTCCTTGGGCGAGGAGGAAGTACTGACCCTTTTCCGCGAAAACAGTTTTTTTCCTCCATATGTTTATAAGAGCGTTCACATCAAAGGGGAGGAAGGGGTGCAATATCAGATTAAGGTTGAAGGGATGGGACAGATACTTAAGGCCGAAACAACCATTCCGCCGGCTGTTGAAATCGTGGGAACCAGATTCGTCGAGATCAGCGACACCACCGGTTTTTGGGAATTTGCCATTGATGCTCCCGATCGGGAAAGCCTCTATTTGTTTACGAGGGTGAAAAGTAGCTATGCGGAAGAAAACTTTCATCCTTCCTTCAACCCTGTGTCTTTGGTGAAAGCTTCGCAATCGGGCCCTGTCTGGCACCGCCTATTAAGAACCTCCGAATTTGGTTTGTATCTTAGAGATGCCGAATCGACTTTTTACGGGATGTATGAACAATTTGAATACGACCGCCGAGATACCCTTAAATTGATTGTGGGAACCATCGATTCCGCTTCGTACCGGGTCCTTGAAAGTCTCTTTGCGGATCGTGCCAACCATGAAAATCCTTTTGCTTTTAACGGAAATACTATTGAAACCAATATCGAAGGCGGTATAGGTCGATGGACCGGTGTCGGATTCAAGGAGGTCGCAGTGTTGTTCAATTAAGGGGGCGGTCTTAATTGCTTTGTATTGAGAATTAAGGGGTGGCCGAATGTATGAAACCCTCTTTTGAATCCTTTGCGCTAAAGGATGTCTTAGCCATCATTGTTAAATGTTGCCGTCTAAAGTGGTTGATATTGTTCTTTCAGGGGCCGGGAATTGGCGGTTTTAGGATTCAAAAATGCTTCTGTGTAATTCATTAATTTTTATTTATTTTTGTGCCGTAAATAAAGATACTTCGGATATGTCCAAAAACGGCAAAGCTGCTGTCAAAAAGAATTTCAACCGTGAAGATGCTTTAAAACGTAAGCATAAAGCTACTTTTCTTTTGAACGATAAAGAACTGGAGGCCTTTGAAGTGTATTGTAAACGATACAAAGTGAAAAATAAGGCCCGTTTTATGCGTGAATCGGTGATGAGGGTAGTGATGGATCAGTTTATGGAAGATTATCCCACTCTTTTTGAGAAGGAAGACCTTGACCGACTTAAGGTGCCGGAATAAATAATAGGGAATTACCCCGCCAACAAAAATCTTGAATAAACACCTTTTTAAAATCAGCCCCTGCAAACCCTATGCTTGTAACTCTTTCATCAATTGGTGGCTCCATTCAGCTATTCTGCCATCGGTCAGGTCCGGCTCATTGTCTTCATCCAGGGGTAGGCCTACAAACATCCCATCTTTGAAAGCGCGTGATTCACTAAAGTCGTAATCATCGTCCGGCCACTGACCAATAAAACGTGGACCTTTGGGCGCCAATAATTCATATAGTTTTCCCATCCCATCGCAAAAAGTGTCGGGGTAAGTCTGTTGGTCTCCTAATCCAAAAAGGGCGATGGTCTTGGGGGCTAAATCCAAGGTTAGGAAGTCTTCAACAAATGTTTCAAAGTCATCCTGCAACTGGCCTACTCCCCAGGTGGAAGTGCCAAGGATGTAAAAGTCATAATCTTTCAAGTCCTTTGCTTTGGCGCTTTCAGCCGAAATAAGATCCGCTTCAGGCAGGATGGCATGTAACTTTTCGGCAACAAATCGGGTGTTGCCTACGGACGATCCGAATAGGATGGCTGTTTTTAGCATGGTTTTTTAGTTTTTGTGGTAGTTTATCCTTTGGGGGCGATGACTGATTAATTCTCGTGGTAGGTAGCCTTTCCAAATGGTTGTCTTGCCTCCTGGATGCCTTCAATTAAATGTTGCGGCAAACCCCCAAATGGGTTGCACAACATCTTAACACTCTTATCTGCTGTTTTGTTCTGAACCCTTTCGAATACCGATGATCCGCCATTGTACTCGTTTGCTTTTTATCTTGCCATTTTGTTCATTTTTTTAGACTAATGCCGGACCCGATAGGTGGTCTGTTGTTCTGTTTCGGACATTAGACCATATGAGCGACCCTGCTGCTTATTCCTTTACCCGGATCATCATCAATCCATCGCGCATGGGCAAAATCACCTGCTCGGTTCGAGGGTCTTCTTTTACCAGCTTGTTGAAGGTGAGTATTCCTTGTGTGTAGCTGTCGTTCTGGGCTTGGGGATCTACCACCTTGCCGTTCCAGAGTATGTTGTCGGCCAGAATAAACCCGCCGGGGTTCATCTTCTCAATGACCATCTTATAATAGGTGGGGTATTCTCTTTTGTCGCCATCAATAAAGGCCAGATCAAAAGATGTGTTAAGTTCTTCAATTACCTTGAGGGCGTCGCCTATGTGCAGTTTGATTTTGTCTTGAAGGCCTGCCTTATCAATATAGTGGCTGATAAATGATTCCAGTTCGTCGTCTCGCTCAATGGTATGAATGACTGCTCCTTGGTTGAGGCCTCTGGCCATGCAAATGGCAGAATAGCCTGTAAAGGTGCCGATCTCCAGCACGTTTTGCGGGCGTATCATTTGGCACAACATGGTCAGAAGTTGGCCCTGAACGGGGCCTGATACCATTCGGGGCCGGAGAACTTTAAGGTGGGTTTGCCGACGCAGGTGATAGAGCAGTTCGTCTTCCTGTGAGGTGTGGGTTTCAATATAGTTTTCCAGATCAATGTTTTGATTGCCGGTAATGTGATTATGATTGCTCATATATTAGATATGAAAGTTGATTGTCATCAAAAATTTCGTTGGCGATTTCCAAAAGATCACTGGCCGTTAAGTTGTCAATTTTTGTATAGAGATCGGTCAGAGAATCTACTTTGTTGTAGAGAAGAAAACTTTTACCGATGCTAAGCATCAAGTTCTCCTTATTTTCATTGGCAATGGCAATTTGTCCCTTCAGCTGTCGTCTGGCTTTGTGCAACTGCAGTTGTCCTAGCTTTTTATCACGCAGTCGTGCCAGTTCGCGTCGGGCAATGCGTATGCTGCGATCAATATTTTGCCGGTCGGTACCAAAATAGATGCTGAAAACTCCGGTTTGGTAGTAAGGCGAATAGATGGATTCGATATTGTAGGCGATGCCGTTTTTTTCGCGAAGAGCCATGTTGAGCCGACTGTTCATGCCGGGGCCTCCAATCAGGTTGCTCAGCAGAGAAAGGCCGAGTCGCTTGGGGTTTTCCAGATCGTAGGCAATATTTCCCAACGTGATGTGGCTCTGAAAGGTGTCCAGTTCTTTGTGGATACTGGTCGGCTTGTAGGTCGAAGTTGGGGGCCTCTGCGAATGCCGGAAATTGGCGGATTCCTTGCCAAAATATTTATGGACGATTTTGAGAAATTTTTCCGATTCCATGTTGCCCACCATGCACAAAACCATCTGATCGGTATGGTAATTATTTTGGATGAAGCGGATAATGTCGTCCCGGGTAAAACTTCTGACCGATTCGGCGGTCCCCAGAATATTGCGCCCCATGGGGCCGTCGTTAAAGACCAGTTCTTCAAAATCGTCGATAATAAGCTCGGCAGGGTTGTCTTTATAGGAATTGATCTCATCAATGATTACCTCTTTTTCCTTTATCAATTCCTTTTCAGGAAAAACGGAATGAAAAGTGATGTCGTGAAGCAATTCCAGCGCCCTTTCGAAGTCTTCGATCAGGTAAGAGGCATAAATGGCTGTTTCTTCTTTCGAGGTATAGGCATTGAGTTCCCCTCCCACATCTTCGAGTCGGCTCAAAATATGCCAAGTTTTTCGTTTTTGAGTGCCTTTAAAGATGACATGCTCGATGAAATGGGCCATTCCGTGTTCGTTGTCCTGCTCGTCGCGCGACCCCGTATTGATGATTAATCCGCAATGCCCCACCGGCGATGCGATGCGATGATGCACCACGCGGATGCCATTGGGAAGTGTATGTGTAAATAGATTCATGATTTTTTTTCCGGAAAATTTGATGGCAAAAATAACTAAACATCAGGGAATATCATTCGAAATTCAAAAATGGAGGTATTAAAAATTGCGATGGGTATTTTGTTAAAGCAAATCTTTCAGTATATTTGCAACCGCTTTTGCGAAGGTACCATAGCTCAGTCGGTAGAGCAACGGACTGAAAATCCGTGTGTCCCTGGTTCGATTCCAGGTGGTACCACTCAAAGTGACTTTTTGATAAGGTCGGTCTTTGATGAAGGATAGAAATCAATTTATCCATTAAATGATTTCTGTTGAGTTTTTAAAGGGTTATTGATAGAGTGGTTTTTTGTTATTTTTAGGCCATTTTCAAAAGAAATAAAAATAACGGCCGGTACCATAGCTCAGTCGGTAGAGCAACGGACTGAAAATCCGTGTGTCCCTGGTTCGATTCCAGGTGGTACCACAGAATTAAAGGCTGTCTCCAATGCAGGGACAGCCTTTTTTGTGTCTGAGAGGTTGTTAAGACATTTGGATGTGGCAGTCTGTGTTGGAAGTCCCACTCCCTGTTTCTTTTCTTGGCGATCGTATAAAGATTATTACTACTTCTTCTGTTTAAAAATTTTCAATGTTGTTGGTCGGAAAGATTTTGGTAGACATCGCTTGATGTCGGCACTTGCTGTGGTAAAGTCGGCTCCTCTGCGCAACGGTTCTTAAGGAAGAATAACAGGTATGAATTCGGGTAAGCCATGCGAGTCCCATACGGCTTATACCGATAAGTGGATTTTATTGGAATGAAACGAGTCTCGCAAGACGGAGAATGACAAATGAATATGAGTAGCCTGAGTTAGGCAAAATCTGTTCGACCGATGAATTGGTCATGATTAAGGCTGGTTAAAACCAATAAATGGATTGTTAGTGATGGTGTATTTGCCATGCCAAGTAAAGACGTGATATCCCATACCACAGGGCATAAGCCCCCATGATCAGGGTGGCTAATACTGCTCCTTCGAATGGATTGAAAAGCAATAGTAAGCCAATGGCTAAAGAGAGTATGGCGTGGATGAGTGAGAGTTGTGGAGCCGGAAGGACGTCTTTCATCTGAAGATAGCCAGCCAGTTGAATGGCACCCAGAAAAGTGATGAACAGACCAATTAAAACAACCATTAAGCTGGCGGTCCCTCCCGGATAAATAACGATAAGAAGGCCTATGAGCGTAAAAAAGATGCCCTGTATAAGAATGAAATTTCGGCCTTGCCGGTGGCTTCTCAATGCGGCGATGATGGTGATGACTCCTCCGATAAGAGCCAGCAGACCAAAGTAGGTGGCAATGGTCATCAGCGCTCCGGCCGGGTCTATAAAGATCAAAAGTGATATTAGTAAGGCTGCAACGCCTTTGATGATTTCTGAAGTCGGGGTTTGTACATATAATCGGTTCATGACAGAGAGTTTTAGTCAGCTAATCAAATATAGTAATTATTTAAAATTAAGTGAAGATTGGTTGGCTGAAGATCTGTCATCTCTAATCCTATTTTTGAGTCCGAAATGAGTTGACATCCAACATCCAGTTTTTTATTGTAACCTGTTTTTCCGAATCTGAAAAAAGTGAATCATTGAACATCCATTCTTCAATGGGGGTTGCCTCTTCATAATCTGAAAAGAGAGCGTCATTGAGCATCCACTTTTCGATTGACCTTGATTTTTCAACTGTTATAAAGGCGGCTGGCATTACCCTATTTGATTCCATCTTTTTAACGCCGGGTTCAAAGTTCTTTTCGTTGAGCATCCATGCTGAAATTTTTTTCGTGTTTTCTTCAATATTTCTTAGTGAGGCAAACAGGGTGGCTTTATGTTTGATAGATAAGAGCGTTTCTCCTGTTTGAGGTGTTGCTGCATTTAAATTCATGGTTAAGGCCAAAATGATCATTGATACGATTGCTGATGTTTTCATTTTATGTTCCTCCTGTTTTGGTTAATTTTTTTCGTTGACGAATAAAGAATATCAAGAGGTGTGCCATGATTTGTAAGTGATTGAACGACAGGTGGTAATTGAGTTGATGGTTCAATTTTATAAGTTGTGGAATGTTCGGAAGTGCAACAAAAGGGTGTGCGAAAGCGAACAGTGTGTGGTCTTGTATCTTTTTAGCTTCCTTAACACCCGTCATCTTTTTTTTTGAGGCCAAATTCGGTACTTTTGTCCGTTCTTGTAAACTGAAATCCATATTGTTTGTTTCTATCTACATGAAGCGGAATAATTATTAAACAAAAATAAACATGGATAAAAAGACCATACTAATCATCCTCGATGGCTGGGGATATGGGAAAAAAGACAAGTCAGATGCCATTTATACCGCCGGCGCTCCCTATTTCGAGAGCCTGCTGAAGAAGTATCCCAATTCTCAGCTTCAGGCCTCCGGCGAAAATGTTGGTCTCCCCGACGGACAAATGGGGAATTCTGAAGTGGGACACCTCAATATTGGTGCCGGACGAATTGTATACCAGGATCTGGTGAAGATCAATCTGGCCATTAAAGACAATTCCATTGCAGAAAATCCTGAGCTGGTCAACGCCTATAAATATGCTAAGGAAAATAATAAACAGGTGCACTTCCTTGGCCTCGTCTCAAAAGGAGGCGTACACAGTAGTCAGGAGCATGTTTATAAATTGGTTGATGTTGCCAAAGATTTCGGCCTGAATAAACTGTTTGTGCATGCCTTTATGGATGGAAGGGATACCGATCCTAAAAGTGGAAAAGGTTATCTGGGCGAACTGATAGATCACCTTAAGTCTTCGGCTGGACAGGTGGCATCTGTTATTGGCCGTTATTATGCCATGGATCGTGACAAACGTTGGGAGCGTATTAAAGAAGCTTACGACGTGATGGTGCGCGGTAAAGGCAAAGAATCTCAAGACCTGTTGACAGCCATCCAGGAGTCTTATGATGAGGGGGTGACCGATGAATTTATTAAACCAATCGTTCACGTCGATGAGACCGGAAAACCCGTCGGTACGATTCAGGAAGGTGATGTGGTCGTATTCTTTAACTTCCGTAACGATAGGGCTCGTGAGATTACTCAGGTGCTCACGCAGCAGGATATGCCCGAATACGATATGAAAACCATTCCGCTCTATTATTGCACTCTAACGCCTTACGATGCTACGTTTAAGGGTATGCACATCTTGTTCGATAAGGATAATGTGAAAAATACCATGGGCGAACTGGTGGCCAAAAACGGCCTCAAACAATTGCGCATCGCTGAAACCGAAAAATACGCACACGTAACCTTCTTCTTTTCGGGCGGTCGTGAAGAGGTCTTTGAAGGTGAAGACCGAATTCTGATCAACTCCCCCAAAGTCCCTACTTACGACTTACAGCCGGAAATGAGTGCCTATGAGGTGAAAGATGCCATTGTCGGAGAGTTGAATAAGAAAAAGTACGATTTCATCTGCCTCAATTTTGCCAATGGGGATATGGTGGGACATACCGGTGTGTACGATGCCATTAAAAAAGCTGTAAAAGCAGTGGATAATTGCCTTAAAGAGGTGGTTGAAACCGCTAAAAAGAATGGTTATGAGGCAATCATCATTGCCGATCACGGTAATGCCGATCATGCCATTAATGCCGATGGATCTCCCAATACGGCCCATTCACTCAACCCCGTTCCGTTTATCTGGGTGTCGGAAGAGAGAAAAGGTTCTGTGAAAGATGGTATCTTGGCCGATGTTGCCCCATCCCTTATCAATTTAATGGGGCTGGAACAACCTGAAGATATGACCGGACAAAGCCTGATTTCTTTGAAATAAGAATTGGTGATCATCCGGAGACATTTTGAAAGGACAGTGCCCTTAAGGTTACTGTCCTTTTTTTGGGGAATTGATAAATGGGGTCTGCATCCTGTTCTCAATAGTGCAATAAATGGTTAAGATGTGAGTTTCTTGCTTATTGGAGATAGATCTTATGGTTCAGACCTTTTAAGTTGGTGATGACGTGAAATCTTAAAATTAAGTATAGATGAGAATTGAATATGACATAAAACTGGGCTTTAAAGATGTGATGTTTCGTCCGAAACGTTCAACCTTGAAAAGCAGATCGCAGGTCGATTTGCAGCGCACCTTTAAATTTTTACATGCCAACGTTGAATGGACGGGTGTGCCGGTAATGGCCGCCAATATGGATACGGTGGGCACCTTTGAAATGGCTCGGGCTTTGGCTTCTCATAAGATGTTTACGGCCCTTCACAAACATTATCCGGTTGAAGAATGGGACCGTTTTATGGACCATTCACCCGAGGCCATTGAGAATTATATTGCAGTAAGTACAGGAACCGGTGAAGATGACTTAAAAAAGGTCAGCCGGATATTCTCGCATCATCCCCGGCTGAAATTCCTCTGCATTGATGTGGCGAATGGCTATTCGGAACAGTTTGTTTCGTTTGTGGTTAATGCACGTGAGAAATTTCCGGATAAAGTAATCATTGCAGGAAATGTGGTTACCGGCGAAATGGTCGAAGAGTTATTGCTGTCGGGTGCCGATATTATCAAAGTGGGGATTGGTCCGGGATCGGTTTGTACCACCCGGGTGAAGACCGGGGTCGGGTATCCCCAGTTGTCGGCCATCATTGAGTGTGCTGACGCGGCCCACGGCATTGGCGGTCAAATTATCAGCGATGGCGGTTGTACCACACCGGGCGATGTGTCAAAAGCCTTTGGTGCTGGAGCCGATTTTGTCATGCTGGGGGGAATGTTGGCCGGTCACGATGAAAGTGACGGAGAGATGGTTGAACAAAACGGCAGAAAATTTAAACTCTTTTATGGGATGAGTTCTGCCACCGCGATGGAAAAACACGCCGGTGGAGTGGCTGAATACAGAGCCAGTGAAGGTAAGACGGTTAAAGTGGAATATCGAGGGCCTGTGGAAAAGACGGTTAAAGATATTCTGGGAGGGGTTAGAAGCACTTGTACCTATGTGGGTGCCTCAAAACTTAAAGAGTTGAGCAAACGCACTACCTTTATTCGGGTAGCAGAGCAGGAAAACAGAATTTATAACGGAAAGGAATAATTTACCGACGAAGTGTTTTTGGGAAGAAAATGCAGAAACATGTTAATATTTCTTTAACTTTGCACCCCTGAATTTTTGTCTGGCTTTCAGACAGATTAATTTACATTCATTTAAATGGTTCAAATAGACGATAAGATCATCAGTCTGGACATCTTCGAGAAGCGTTTTGTTTGTGATTTACCGCATTGCTTGGGAAGTTGCTGCGTGGAGGGTGAGTCGGGTGCGCCCCTCGAAGATGAAGAAACTGAGATCCTTGATGAAATCTTTCCGGCAATTCGACACCTTCTCTCGCCCGAAGCAGTAGAAATTGTTGAAAAAAACGGAACCTGGGAAGTTGATCCTGATGGCGATAAAGTGACGCCCATCATCCGTGGCCGGGAATGTGTGTATACCTATTTCGATCAGGAAGGCGTTTGCCGTTGTGCCATTGAAAAGGCCTATAATGAGGGGTTGGTTAATTTTAAAAAACCGATCTCTTGTCATCTTTATCCCATCAGGGTGGATAAATATGAAAATTATGAAGCCTTGAATTATCACCTCTGGCCGGTATGTAATCCCGCACGTGAGCTGGGACAAAAGATTGGGGTTCCGGTCTTTCGGTTTCTGAAAGAACCCATCATTCGCAAATATGGTGAACGGTTTTATGAAGAGATGGAAGATATCTTTAAATATCTTGAGAACCAAAAAAAACAAAAAACAGCCGGGGATGAGAAAAACATTAAAGAATGATGTTTCTTTAATTGGTTTTGATGCCTCGTTGATTCTAAAGTAATAAATTTTTCACATTATAGAGTTTTTGATTATAAAGCATGGGACGCGCATTTGAATATCGTAAGGCCAGAAAGCTCAAAAGATGGGGTAATATGGCCAAAACTTTTACTAAAATTGGTCGTGAAATCGCTATTGCCGTAAAAAGCGGTGGTCCCGATCCTTCCGGTAATCCACGTCTCAGAATGTTGATCCAGAATGCAAAAGCGGCCAACATGCCCAAAGACAATGTGGAAAGGGCGATTAAAAAAGCTTCAGGAAAAGATCAGGCCGATTATAAAGAGGTGGTGTATGAAGGATATGCCCCTCATGGGATTGCGGTGCTGGTGGAAACGGCTACCGATAACCCCACGCGGACGGTGGCAAATGTTCGCAGTTACTTTAATAAGGCCGGTGGATCCCTGGGGACTTCCGGAAGTGTCGACTACATGTTTGAGCATAAATGCAACTTTAAAGTAAAAATGAAGGAAGGCGTTGATTTGGAGGAGCTTGAACTTGAGTTGATAGATCTGGGCGGACAGGAGGTGTTTGCCGAGGATGAAAGCATGATGATTTACGGAGACTTCGAAGCTTTCGGGCCCATTCAGAAGTATCTCGAAGAAAACGGGTTTGAGATAGAAAAGGCCGAATTCGAACGAATACCTCAGGACACCCGAACCCTCAACGAAGAACAGGCCGCCGATATTGAAAAGTTGTTGGCTAGATTTGAAGAGGATGATGACGTGACAAACGTATTCCATAATATGGCCTGAGATTGAATGAATCTCTCTAATCTTATTGAAAGGATAAAGGGCTGCCGCAAAATTTTGTCGGACAGCCTTTTTTCGTTGGTTCTTCTGGTTGAGTTGGCGGTTGAGTCATGCCTTTCTATTGCTCCTGTTTTATTGATCCGGTGCTGTTGAGGGAGATTCCCATTTGTTTTATGTGGTAAATGGTAAACACCTTATGCGGTGTCCGGTAAACACCCTTTGAGGTGTCTGGTAAACACCCTTTAAGGTCTCCGGCAAACACCTTTTAGGGTCTCCGACAAACACCTTAACGGGTGTCGGGCAAACACCTTGTCAGGTGTCTGTTCTCTACTGCCGGGAGTGATGCTGCCTTTTATTCTTATTCGATTCTGAAACCTCAAATTAACGGCAAAACATAAGGAATATAGGGGCAATCTTCTCCGATCTCTGCATCCTTGATATCTCTCATGCCTGATCCCGCAAATTTTTTAGTACTTTAGGTCTCAGTAATAGAATTGTGTAATTTTCCTGGTAAGGGCCATGAAATAATGGCCCGGGAGTAAAAATGTATTATAATGTTGGATATCAAGCAGTATATCGATGAAAACCGCGATCGGTTTCTGGATGAACTTTTTGAATTGATTCGCATACCCTCTATCAGTAGTGAGGCCGCTCATAAAGAGGATATGTATCGTGCCGCCGCTAAATGGAAAGAGTTGTTACTGAAAGCCGGTGTCGACAAGGCTGAAGTAATGGAAACCGAAGGACATCCGGTTGTTTTTGCCGAAAAAATTTTGGATGAAAGGTTGCCTACCGTGTTGGTTTACGGACATATGGATGTGATGCCTGCCGACCCTCTGGAATTATGGAACACCGATCCTTTTGAGCCGGTGATTAAGGATGGTAAAATATGGGCGCGTGGCGCAGATGATGATAAAGGACAATCGTTTATGCATTTGAAAGCCTTCGAATATCTGGTCAGAACCGGGCAGTTGAAGGCCAATGTTAAGTTTCTTATTGAAGGAGAAGAAGAGATTGGTTCGGAACATCTGCCTCAGTTTTGTGAAGAACACAAAGATCTGCTTAAAGGAGATGTGATCCTGGTGTCTGATACTTCCATGCTCGCACCCGGTGTGCCAACCATCACTACCGGGCTAAGAGGTTTAGCCTATTGGGAGGTGGAAGTAACCGGTCCCGATCGAGATCTTCACTCGGGATTGTATGGTGGTGCTGTGGCCAATCCGATTTTTGTACTCTCAAAGATGATTGCAGGGTTAATGGATGAAGCGGGGCATATTACCATTCCCGGATTTTACGATGATGTTTTGGAGGTGAGCCCCGAAGAACGAGCCTTGATGGCTAAAGCGCCTTTTGATGAAGAAGACTACAAAAAAGCTATTGGCGTTAAAGCCTTGCATGGAGAAGTGGGATTCACAACTCCGGAACGAACAGGAATTCGGCCTTCTTTTGATGTGTGTGGAATATGGGGCGGGCACACCGGTGAAGGTGCCAAAACCATTCTGCCATCCAAAGCTCATGCCAAGTTGTCGGCACGGTTGGTGCCGAATCAAGATCATAAGAAAATAGCACAGCAGTTTCAAGACTATTTTCAGTCGATTGCCCCTGAATCGGTGCATGTGAAAGTGTCGTATTTGCATGGCGGATATGGCTATGTGTGCCCCATTGATATGCCTGCCTATCAGGCGGCGGAAAAAGCCTGCTTGCAATCCTTCGGGAAAGCCCCCGTGCCGGTGCGCAGTGGCGGTTCCATCCCGATCATTTCATCGTTTGAGCAAATTTTGGGTATGAAGTCGGTATTGATGGGATTTGGATTGAGCAGTGATGCCATACACAGTCCCAATGAAAATTATCCTTTGGATCAATTTTTTAAGGGGATTGAAACGATTACTTATTTTTATAAATATTTTGCGCAAGAGCATAAGTAACCGGGTTTGTTTGCCAAACTTATCTTTTTTGAGACGCAGCAGTTAACCCTCTTTTTTTATTAGAGGGATTCATTTCTGATGAATCACTTTTCTTGTAATGTCGTCTCGACGGAGCTTGATATAATAAAATAAGTTCTGTTGGGACGACATTATTTGTATGATGGCATATCGAGTCAATCTGATACCCCTGTTTTTCGGACACTTTTTGTAAATAGCAATCTGTTTGTGTGAACATGCCCTATAAAAATAGAGGTTGTGATCGATAAAAATATCAAAAAATCAAAAAATACCCCGATGTGTGGGAGGGGTTAAATAAAAAAATCATATATTTGCCAAAGCTAACTCATAAACGAATTGTTATGGCAAAATTAAGATTTACTGCTTTGGAGGAACTCCTCAATAGAGATATTATAAAGGAAGAAGGGGATAGAATACCTACTTCTGATTTTTTTGGTGAATTGGTGTTCGATCGCCAAAAAATGAAAAAATATCTTTCAAAAGAAGCTTTCGAGCATGTTATAGAAGCGATTGAAAAGGGAACCAGAATAGATCGCCGTATGGCGGATCAGATTGCCGTAGGGATGAAAGCCTGGGCTATGGAAAAAGGGGCGACACATTATACGCACTGGTTTCATCCACTTACCGACGGCACTGCAGAAAAGCATGACGCTTTCCTTACATTTGGAGAATTTGGTTCTATGGTTGAGAATTTTTCCGGCTCTTTGCTGGTGCAACAGGAACCCGATGCTTCCAGTTTTCCCTCCGGAGGCATAAGAAATACATTCGAAGCTCGTGGATATACCGCATGGGATGTCTCTTCTCCGGCATTTATCGTTGGCAGCACATTATGTATTCCCACTATTTTCGTGTCCTACACCGGACATGCTCTTGATTATAAATTCCCTTTACTTAAGGCTATCAATGCAGTGGATAAAGCCGCTACTGAGGTTTGCCAATATTTTGACAAAAATGTGACAAGGGTTATCAGTAACCTGGGATGGGAACAGGAATATTTCCTGATCGATGAAGCTTTATATATGGCCCGCCCCGACCTTTTGCTTACAGGCAGAACCCTTATGGGACATTCTTCGGCTAAAGATCAACAGCTGGACGACCATTATTTTGGGTCCATCCCCGAACGGGTGATCGCCTTTATGGAAGATTTTGAAAAAGAAGCTTACCGACTGGGAATCCCTGTTAAAACCCGTCATAATGAGGTGGCCCCTAACCAGTTCGAAGTGGCGCCTATCTTTGAGGAAACCAACCTGGCCAATGATCACAACCAAATGGTGATGGATCTTATGAAGCGGGTAGCCAGAAAACATAAATTTCGGGTGCTGTTCCATGAAAAACCATTTAAGGGAATTAATGGATCGGGAAAACACAATAACTGGTCGCTCAGTACCAATACCGGCGTCAATTTGCTTAGCCCCGGTAAAAATCCAAAATCAAACCTTCAGTTCCTGACCTTCCTGGTCAACGTTCTGAAAGCCGTGTATGATAATCAAGATATTTTGCTGGCTAGTATTATGACGGCAAGTAACTCTCACCGTCTTGGGGCCAATGAAGCACCTCCATCTATCCTTTCCGTATTTCTGGGAAGTCAGATCTCTGCCATGTTGGACGAACTGGAAACCAGGGTGCCCGACAAAAAAATGACCCCCGATGAGAAAACCGCGCTTAAACTTGATATTGGTAAAATTCCGGAAATATTACTGGATAATACCGACCGAAACAGAACTTCACCTTTTGCCTTTACCGGTAACCGTTTCGAATATCGGGCTGTGGGCTCCTCTGCCAACTGCGCCTCCGCTATGATTGCCCTTAATACCGCTGTGGCTAATCAGTTGAAAATATTTAAAAAAGAAGTGGATGTACTGATCGAAAAAGGTGTCAAAAAAGACGAGGCCATTTTTCAAATTATCAAAGAGTACATAACGGCCTCTAAAAAGATTCGGTTCGATGGTGACGGCTATAGCGAGGACTGGGTTAAAGAAGCTGCTCGTCGTGGCTTGGTTAATGTTTCTAATGTGCCCGAGGCCTTAAAAGCTTATTTGGGCGATAAAGCCAAAAAACTTTTTACCGAGAACGGTGTTTTCACCGAGGTAGAGCTCGAAGCCCGTACTGAAGTGGAACTCGAGAAATTTGTTAAGAAAATTCAGATCGAGGCACGCGTCTTGGGAGATCTGGCATTGAATCATATTGTTCCTACAGGCGTTCGATACATGAATACCTTGGTTGAAAATGTTCAGGGACTCAAAGACGTGTTTGGAGATGAGGATGATTATCATGTGCTGGCGTCCGACCGCATAGATCTGATCCGGAAAATTTCTTACCATATCCAGAATATTAAAAACAAAACTCATGATATGGTTGAAGCTCGGAAAATAGCCAATAAGATAGAGGATATGGCCAAGAAAGCTGAAGAGTACGATCAAAAAGTACGTCCTTTCCTTGAAGATGTTCGTTATCATATTGATAAATTAGAGTTGACCGTCGATAACAGTATCTGGCCTCTCCCCAAATACAGAGAACTTTTATTTGCCCGTTAGCATGCGGGAGAGGTTTTGACTTGGATATGGCTGCCGAATGTTTCGGTGGCCTTTTTTTATGCTGTATAATAATGAGTAGGGGGAGGTTTTTTCCCATAACTGAGAACGTGCGGTTTGGAGCATGATCGAAAGGCACGTTTCGACTGTTGGCAATATGGAGGCAAACCAATAAAAAGGACGACCTTTTTGCTGTTGAAAAACCTTGAATGGTCGTTGGGTTGATCGGGCCAATCACCACGATAACTTGAAAAATATTTGTAGGTTTTTTTCGTTACTGCTTTAGTAGTGGTAACTTTGACTCAACGGAAAGTTTTGAGAAAACATGTTTTTTCTGACTTTGATAAATTGAGGGGATCTGCAATGGACGGGGAGCATGAGGGGAAGCCCTTCTTTTTCGATCAAAACAGAAGAATATTAATAATTTGGATTAATCAATGCCCGGCAGGTACAAACTAGTTTTTTTTACAATATTGGGAGGCGTCTTGCTCTTGCTGATGATGAGCGGCTGTAGTGCCGAAGCCCGACTGGCTTCCGGTGTTAAATTATACCGTACGGGGGAGTATAGCCAAGCCGTAACCAGATTTAGAAAGATGGATTTCGAAAACCGGTATTACCGTGCACAGGCTTCGTTCTATCTGGCCATGTCCTATTATAAAATAGGACAAGCACAACGCGCTTCTGCCTATTTTCAGCGTGCCCTACGTTACGGCCTTTCCAATCCCGAAGCCTACTTTTTTCTGGGGCAAAGTTTACGGATGCGACAGGAATACGACGAGGCTCTGGCTGCCTATGAAGAATTTCTTAAACATGATGTGGGAAACAGGGCTGCACTCAATGGCATTACCTCCTGCAAAATGGCCCAAAACAATCCCGTGCAGACTCGCTTCAAGGTGGAAATAAACCGGTCTTTGAGCTCGAGAGAAAGTGATTATTGTCCAACTTATGCAGGGAATGATTATTCCACCGTCTTTTTTTCTTCAATGAGAGGCAGTGAAAAAAAAAGGGATAAAAATAAAATTACCGGACAGGGCAGCTCCATAATTTACAGTGCGATTCAGGATGGACGAGGTGGCTGGGAGAAACCGGTGCCTTTTGTGGGGGATGTGGATCCTTTAACCGATGATGGGACTCCTTCTTTTACGGCTGATGGCAAAGCGATGTATTTTACCCGTTGTACTTATTCCGACGAAGGACCTTCGGGGGCTTCCATTATGGTGATGAAAAAAGCAGGAGGTAGGTGGGGGCAACCCGAAAAGTTGACCCTGGGGCATGATAGTCTTGTTTTTGCTCACCCGGCGATTTCTCCGGATGGTCAAACGCTTTATTTCGTATCGGATCAGCCCGGGGGATACGGAGGTAAAGATTTGTGGAAAGTGTCTCGACGAGGCAATGAATGGGGAATGCCCGAAAATCTGGGACCCGATATCAATACCCCTGCCGATGAGATGTTTCCTTATGTGAGGAATGACGGTCGATTATATTTTTCTTCCGATGGCCTGCCCGGCTATGGTGGGCTTGATATTTTTGAGGCAGAATGGGATGAGAATTCAGGAGAATGGATCGTGACCAACCTGGGTGTTCCGCTTAATTCTCCGGCCCATGACTTTGGGATCGTTTTTCGGGGCAGCCGACAAGAAGGATTTTTATCCTCTTCACGTGGTAGCTATAGAGGTGTTGAGCAAATTTTCGAATTTGAGCTGCCCGCAATAGAAGCTTTTTTGAAAGGCAAAGTTACGGATGAGCATGACAACCCCCTGAAGGATGCAGAGGTCTATGTGGTTGGAAATAATGGCCTAAATCGCAAAACAACAACTTCTGACAACGGAACTTTTACTTTTGTCCTGGAGCCGGATGCCAATTACATCGTTATGATTGTCGCGGAGGGATATTATAATGGTAAAGTTAGCCTGTCGACCTATGGAATGGATGAGAGTGATGAGTTTGAGCGGGTCGTTATCCTTAAAAAAACGGAACCCCTTACCCGGTAGTTTTTTTCTCACCCCGAAAACTTTATGTATTTTTGCCCTTCAAATAATTTTCCCCAAAATAAAAATTTATCGTTCGTGCAAAAAGATTTGAGATATAACCGGCGGGGTGTTTCAGCATCGAAAGAAGATGTGCACCAGGCAATAAAGAATGTTGATAAAGGTCTTTTTCCAAAAGCCTTTTGTAAAATCGTTCCGGACTACCTGGGAGGCGATCCCGATTGGTGCAATATTATGCATGCCGATGGGGCGGGCACCAAGTCGTCGCTGGCATATCTCTATTGGCGTGAAACCGGTGATTTGTCAGTATGGAAAGGAATTGCCCAGGATGCTTTGGTCATGAACCTGGATGACTTGCTCTGTGTTGGGGCTACCGATAACATTTTGTTGTCTTCTACCATTGGTCGAAATAAAAATAAAATACCCGGCGAAGTGATCTCTGCCATTATTAATGGTACAGAAGAGTTGCTCGAAAGGCTTCGCCGTCTGGGGATTGCCATTTATAGCACCGGCGGTGAAACTGCTGATGTGGGCGATCTGGTAAGGACCATTATTGTGGATTCGACGGTTACGGCCAGAATGAAAAGGAGCGAAGTGATCTCAAACCATCGGATTCAACCCGGAGACGTTATTGTTGGTCTCTCATCTACAGGCCAAGCAGACTATGAGACCTTTCTTAATGCAGGAATGGGCAGCAACGGACTTACCTCTGCACGACACGATGTATTCGCGCACTATCTGGCCGCCAAATATCCTGAAAGTTTTGATCCGGAAGTACCCGATGAGTTGGTCTATCAGGGGCAATATCAGTTAACAGATGCCATTCAAGCCCTTGGAATTGATGCCGGTAAAATGGTGTTGTCACCCACACGAACCTATGCACCCGTGGTCAAAGAAGTGCTTAAGGAACTACGGTCGTCGATTCATGGGATGGTACATTGTTCGGGCGGAGCACAAACAAAGGTGATGAATTTTGTGGAAAACATTCATGTGGTGAAGGACAATCTTTTCCCGGTACCTGAGTTGTTTCGCATTATACAGGAGACTTCAAAAACCCCATGGCAGGAAATGTATAAGGTATTCAATATGGGCCATCGGTTCGAAATTTATTTGGATTCCTCTCATGCAGATCAGATTATCGATATCGCTCAAAGCTTTGGAATAGAGGCGAAAGTGGTGGGGTACTGTGACGCTTCACCAACAGGAAATAAACTGACCATCAAAGGTGAAAAGGGAACCTACTTCTATTAGGTGCGATAGATGCTTTTGCCGGTGTACCACCATTCTGTTTTGTAAGACAATCTGTGTTGAGAATGTTTTGTCTGGTTTAAACAATTGATTGGTTGCAAGACGTCGGGGTTGATGTTTTTTTATGCTGCATTTGCCGGCTGCAGTTTCTTCTCTCATCCCTTATATGTTCATGATTTCAAATAGATCCAAATAATATGGCACAAGATAATTCATTACTGGAAAAACTGGAAACGCTTAAGTTAAGGTTCGAAGAAGTGGGACAAATGATTACTGATCCCACCATATTGGCAGACCAGAAAAGGTATGTAAAGCTTAATAAAGAGTATCGCGAACTGGAAGAAATAGTTCAGGTCGGGAAAGCGTATAAAGATTTGGTAGATAATATTGAGTCATCCCGAGTAATGCTTAAAGAAGAGGACGATGAGGAGATGCGTGCACTGGCACGCCAGGAAATAGAGGATTTGGAAAAGAAAAAGCCCGAAATGGAGGAGAAAATTAAGATGTTGTTGCTCCCGGGCGATCCTGAAGACTCCAAAAATGCTGTTCTGGAGATTAGAGCCGGTACAGGAGGTGATGAAGCCAGTATTTTCGCCGGGGATCTGTTTCGTATGTATTCCAAATTCTGTGAGAAAAAAGGTTGGAAGTATGAAGTGACGCACTATTCCGAAGGAACGGTTGGTGGTTACAAAGAGGTTGTCATGAAAGTAACCGGGAACGGTGTATATGGTGTGTTAAAGTATGAGTCAGGCGTTCACCGGGTTCAGCGTGTCCCGCAAACAGAAACTCAGGGACGTGTGCATACTTCAGCGGCCTCCGTGGCTGTGTTGCCTGAAGCGGAGGAGTTTGATATTGAACTGAGGCAGGAAGACATCCGAAAAGATACTTATTGCTCTTCCGGGCCCGGAGGACAGTCTGTGAATACCACTTACTCTGCCATCCGTCTGACACACATCCCCACCGGAATTGTCGTCACCTGTCAGGATCAGAAATCTCAGCTTAAGAACCTTGATAAAGCAATGGCTGAATTGAGAACACGAATCTACAACCTGGAATATCAAAAATACCTGGATGAAATTTCTTCAAAAAGAAAAACAATGGTCTCTACCGGTGACAGATCGGCAAAAATTCGTACCTACAACTACCCGCAGGGACGCGTCACGGATCATCGGATTAACTATACCATATACAATCTTCCGGCAGTGATGGACGGGGATATTGGTGGTATTATTGATAAACTTCAGGTTGAAGAGAATGCTGAACGGCTTAAAGCCAGTGAAATGTAATAGTTGCCGGAGCAATCAGATGGAAGGGCTTTCTGCTTGGCCGACTCTCCGGACCCTCAGTTGATTTACCGTTAATGATTAAAATATACCATCATGACCAGACAGGAAATTTTTGAACAGATAAAGAAAAAGAAAAGTTTTCTTTGCGTGGGACTTGATAGCGATATCAATAAGATTCCGCGTTATCTATACGATACCAGCGATCCTGTTTTTGCTTTTAACAAAGAAATTATTGATGCCACACATGATTTGGTCGTTGCCTATAAACCCAACCTGGCCTTTTATGAAAGTATGGGCGTGAGCGGATGGAATACTCTGGAGAAAACAGTCAATTATATTCGCTATAACTATCCGGATCTTTTTATTATTGCCGACGCCAAACGTGGTGATATCGGTAATACTTCGAATCATTATGCCCGGGCCTTTTTTGATGCCATGGATTTTGATGCTGTGACCGTGGCTCCATATATGGGAGAGGACTCTGTGAAACCGTTTCTGACCTATGTGGGCCGGTGGGTGATTCTGTTGGCACTCACTTCCAATAAGGGAGCCAACGATTTTCAATATATGGAGGAAAATAAGCAGCGTTTGTTTCAGAAAGTGATTGCCACCTCAAAGGATTGGGGCGACAAAGAAAATATGATGTATGTGGTTGGCGCCACAAGAGCGGAAATGTTAAAAGAGATTCGTAATCTGGTTCCCGATCATTTTTTGCTGGTTCCCGGTGTGGGTGCGCAGGGCGGAAGTCTTGCCGAAGTAGCCCGGAACGGGATGAACGATCAGTGTGGCTTGTTGGTAAACTCTTCCAGAGGTATCATTTTTGCCGGGGAGGACGAAGATTTTGCGGCTAAGGCAAGGGAAGCGGCGATGAAGGTTAGGGATGAAATGGCAGATTTATTGGTTGAAAAGGGAATTGTATAGTCTTCGTTAATCCTTCAGTTGTAGGTTGAAATAAAAAATCTTCGTATTTTGCACATTCAAAGGTAGAGGTTTCATCAATCCTTATTGATGGTGAATGGTTGAGTGAGGAGTCGTCACAGCCACAAATCTTTTTACCTATGAGTGAAGATTTTTTGCATTTCATCTGGCAGCACAAATTGTATAAGCCGGGACTGTTCATTTCCGATCAGGGCCAAAAAATTGAAATTATACACCCCGGGTTACCCAACAACGACTGTGGCCCCGACTTTTTTAATGCCAAAATTAAGTTGGATGATGTTTTGTGGGCAGGGAATGTGGAAATTCATTTAAAAGCATCTGACTGGACCCGTCACCAGCACCATCTGGATCATCTTTATAATAATGTGGTGTTGCATGTGGTGCTGAATAATGATGCGATGGTGACCACCGCCGGGGGAAGAACTGTTCCCACCTGGGAAATGGAGATTCCACAGTGGGTGTTAAACCGATATGAAGAATTACGCGACCATAGGGGGTGGATTGCCTGTGAAGAGATGATTCATCAAATACCGGCTTTTGAGATGTCTTCCTGGGTGCAGCGAATGCTGGTCGAAAAATTGGAGCAAAAAGTTGATGCCATCAAAGCTCTTCTCGCAGCTTCAGAAAATAATTGGCAGGAGATGTTTTATCGGGTGCTGGCCAGAAATTTTGGGTTCGGAGTAAATGGAGATCCTTTTGAACGATTGGCCCGACAAACACCCTGGAATATAGTTGCCAGGAATGCAGATCGTTCCGTAAAGCTGGAAGCACTCTTCCTGGGACAAGCCGGTTTCCTTGACAGAGTGTTGTTTGAAGATGAATATATGCGGGTACTCAAAAGAGAGTATGCCCTTTTGAAAACAAAGTATCAACTGAGTTCTTTGCCGGAGCATGTATGGAAGTTTTTGCGATTACGACCGGGTAACTTCCCGACTATTCGGTTGGTTCAACTGGCCGCGCTTTTGGTGGGTAATCCTTTAATGTTTGATCATTTATTAAATTGCCGTCATCTTTCTGAGATTCGGGAATTGTTTCAGGCTGAACCTTCTCAATATTGGTTGGATCATTATAAGCCTGATGTGCCGGGAAAAAAGCATTCCCGAAAATTGGGCAAACAAGCTGTAGATCTTATTATTATCAATACTGTTGTTCCGGTGCTGTTTGCCTATGGTAAGCTTAGAGGAAAACCCGAGTTGGAACAAAGCTCACTCAACTGGCTTGAGTGTCTGGAGCCGGAGCAAAATGGGGTGGTGAACCGCTGGAAAAAATTTTTACCTCATGTGGATATTAATTCTGCAGCAGTAACACAGGGATTGGTCTATTTAAAAAAGAATTATTGTGATCTTTCTAATTGCTTGAAATGCAGAGTGGGACGTAAGGTTATGACCATGAACAATAACGTATAATTATTTTGGTTCGTTTTTTGATAGGCATTAAGTTGTTAAAAAATATTTATTATTTTACTTTTTCAAAATTGAAAACTATGAAAATTAATTCTTTACTATTTGCTACAATGATGATGGTTCTGATCTCAGGAATGTCAGGCTGTAAATCCAAGGAAAAAGTCTCTGCCAAAAGTGAAATCGGGGACATCATTGAAGAACTTCCCTGTGAAGAAAAAGGCCGTTCAGATAAGAATTTTTTCAGGGCCAGTGCCATGTCTACCAGTGTCGATCTGAGTCTGGCTAAAGAAAAAGCGCTTCTTCTTGCCAAACAACGCCTGGTTACCTTAATCAATTCCAACACCAAATCGGTTACCGATCGTTATGTGAATGAACGTGAAGTAAGTGATGCCGCCGAATTTGAACAAAAATTTGAAAATATGACCCGTGAGGTAGCCGATGAAACCATTAATAATATTGTTGTTATCTGTGAAAAGGCGAGTGTTACTGATGATGGTAAATATCATGGTTTTATCGCTATCGAAGTTAGTCGTGAAGACCTGGTGAACGGTTTGGAGCGTCGCATTTCCAACGACGATAAGTTACAGTTGGATTATGACAAACAAAAGTTCCAGGAAATCTTTGAACAGGAAATGGAACAGATGGCCAAAGAACGGGGATATTAGTAGATAGATAATACTTATTAATGATTTGCTTGGGGCTAGCTGACCGATGATTCCGGTTCAATTGATCCTTAAATTGAACGACCGAAGGACGAATGGATTCAAAAATTATTGGTATTTGGGGCGGTAAGAGGTTCTAACTATTATTTTATCTGAATCCCGCGCAACCGGCTTTACGCACCAACAACTTGTTCTAGACGGAAAAAAATTTAGGCCAGGTTGAATTATTAATAACTCCAATCCAAATAATTTGCAAGGAGTCAAAATATTATCTAACTTTGCGATCTGATTTGTAAAACTATAATTTTTAGAAGGTCGTATGCATTTGACAAAAGAAGAAAAACAAGAAATCTTTGCGAAGTTCGGAAAGTCGAATACTGATACTGGTTCTCCTGAAAGCCAGATAGCATTATTTACTAACCGTATCGCACATCTGACCGAGCACTTAAAAGTTCATAAAAAGGATTTTAGTACGGAGCATGCTTTGAAAAAAATGGTTGGGAAACGTCGTCGTTTGCTCGATTATTTAAAAGCTAAGGATATTGAAAAATATCGTAACTTGATCAAAGAGCTTAAAATCCGTCGTTAATCGCGGGTCAGTGAGGATAAAATAAGAAAGGCAATTCTTCAGAAGGATTGCCTTTCTTTGTGTTTATACCCTACTAAAATAGATCTTTACATAAAAAAAACCAATGTGGCAGGTGTGGAATAGCAGATATTGTCTATCTTTGGGGTTGACTAAGAGATTGTAAGAAAAAATAGAGAAGTTATTTATGATTAAACCGATTGAAAAAAGTATTGACCTTGGAGATGGAAGGTCGATTGTGATAGAAACTGGTAAATTGGCCAAACAGGCTGATGGATCGGTTGTGGTTCGGATGGGAAATACCTATTTGTTGGCAACTGTAGTTTCTGCAAAAGATGCTAAACCGGATGTGGACTTTATGCCACTCTCCGTTGATTACCGTGAAAAATTTGCTGCAGCCGGTCGTTTTCCCGGCGGATTTCAGAAACGTGAGGCTCGACCCTCGGATTATGAAATATTAGTTTCCCGATTAGTGGACCGGGCTCTGCGTCCGCTGTTCCCCGAAGATTATCATGCTGACACGTTTGTTACTGTTAATCTTATTTCTGCAGATAGTGAAAGTACCCCTGATGCTTTGGCCGGTCTGGCGGCTTCTGCAGCGCTCGCCGTTTCAGATATTCCATTTGGCGGGCCCATTTCGGAAGTTAGAGTGGCTCGAATCAATGGTGAATTGAGAATTAACCCCTCCGCTTCTGAGTTAAAGGATGCCGACATGGATATCATTGTGGCAGCCACTAAAGAAAATATTATGATGGTGGAAGGGGAAATGGATGAAGTTTCAGAAGCTGAATTGCTTGAAGCGATGAAGTTTGCCCATGATGCCATTAAAATACAATGCGATGCTCAGATTGAGCTGGCAGAGATGGTTGGCGCAGCCAATAAACGTGAATATTCTCACGAAGTAAATGATGAGGCGTTGCGCCAAAAAGTTTGGGATGAAACCTTTGAAAAAGCCAAAGAAGTTGCCCGCGCAGGAAATCCCAACAAGCAACAGCGTGCTGAAGCCTTTGATAAAATTGTGGAAGAGTTTATCGAAAGCAATTATAACGCTGAAGAGGATGAGATTCCGGAAACGCTTATAAAAAGATACTTCCATGATGTTCAGAAAGAAGCGGTTCGTCGGGTGATGCTCGATGAAAGTATCCGTCTTGACGGACGGGCCATGGATCAGATTCGTCCTATTTGGTGCGAGGTAGATTGTCTGCCCGGACCCCATGGATCTGCTATCTTTACCAGGGGTGAAACCCAGTCGTTGACCACCGTTACTCTGGGATCGAAACTGGATGAAAAAATTGTGGACGATGTTCTGGTTAAAGGGGTTGATCGCTTTTTATTGCATTATAATTTCCCGCCATTTTCCACGAATGATCCTAAGCCATACAGAGGTGTCGGTCGGCGTGAGATCGGTCATGGTAATCTTGCTCACCGGGCATTGAAACGTATGTTGCCTGACGATCTGCCCTATGTGGTGCGGGTGGTCTCAGATATATTGGAATCGAACGGTTCTTCATCTATGGCAACGGTTTGTGCCGGAACCATGGCTTTGATGGATGCCGGTATTCAGTTTAAAAAGCCGGTATCGGGTATTGCCATGGGGTTGATTACCGATAAGGATAGTGACAAATATGTAATTCTTTCCGATATCCTGGGCGATGAAGATCACCTGGGAGATATGGACTTTAAGGTAACCGGAACCCGGGATGGAATTACCGCCACCCAAATGGATATCAAAGTGGACGGTCTTTCCTATGAAGTTCTGGAAAAAGCTTTGGACCAGGCCAGAAGAGGCCGTCTGCACATTTTGGATAAAATAACAGAGACCATCAGTGAGCCCAGAGCCGATTACAAGCCTCATGCTCCGAGAATCGTTACCCTGAAGATCCCCAAAGAGATGATTGGTGCCGTTATCGGACCCGGTGGAAAAATTATTCAGGAGATTCAAGCCGAAACAGGTACTGCCATTGTTATTGATGAAGATGATAAATACGGAATCGTAGATGTCTCTTCCAATAATAAAGAAGGGGTTGAAAAAGCATTGGCTCGAATTCAGGCTATTGTTGCGGTCCCTGAGGTGGGTAAGGTTTATACCGGTAAAGTGAAATCTATCGTGCCTTTTGGTGCATTTGTGGAAATTTTACCGGGTAAGGATGGGTTGTTGCACATCTCGGAAATTGAATGGCATCGTCTCGACAAAGTCGAAGATGTGCTGAAAGAAGGTCAAATGGTTGAAGTAAAACTGATCGACGTTGACGAACGATCCGGAAAATTGAAACTTTCTCGAAAAGTTTTATTGCCGAAACCGGACCGAAAATAATAATTGATATTTTTTGCAGAAAGTGTTTGCTCCATCCTGTTGTCCTTTTCTTTTGGATCGTGTTGCTGTTCTCTTGAATAGGGACAATATTTAATAGGAAGGGAACAATGGATGCTGTAAAAAATGAGATAATGATTTTACTGAATATAAATCCCCAGTGGTGCATTTTGCCGTTGGGGATTTTGTTTGTTGTTCCATTTTTTCTACCTTAACTCGGGTAAAGATTATTAGTTGTTAATAGGTTTATAATATTCTGTAATTCATTTAATATCGTTAACTTATGGGGCATTACAGAACCATTCAGCAATGGTATGAAATATTGAGCAGCAGATTGAAGGGAGCACCCCGGGAAAGTATTCGTTTCTATAGCCTGGAAGCATTTCCACGACTGATGCATCACCTGGAAACTCATAAGGCAGAGTGTCAGGTGTGCGCCCGTCATTTTGAAGAATTGGATAAGATGAGTTTAGATTTGGGGCAGTGGATGAAAACCGAGGCATCTGAAATCGTTAATTTCCAGAAAGAATTGGAAGAGAGTGTCCGTCACTTGCGCACTGAGCATAAGGTTTTTCCTCAGGGGCTTTGGTTGTCCAGGTTCGTATTAATGGGGATTCTGGTAGGATTGCTCGGCGCTCTTATTACCATCGTTGTTGCTGCAGGAGTGGTTATAGGTGGAATATTGCTAACAGGCGCATTCATAGGAATGCTTGCCGGGTGGATCGCCGGGAAAAATAAAGAACGTAAATTCAGAAAGCAAAATCGATTGTTTTGATCCTCTATGAATTTGCCAAATTGTTATAATCCTGAGAGAATAAGGTTGAGCATATGCGTTAATCTTTTCGTAGGAATTCCATCTGACCAATAAATTAGATAAACTTTATACAGATGAAACGAAATTTTATTGTTATCCTACTGTGTATAATGGCACTAACTTTTTCTTGTAAAGAGAGGCCGGGAAAACCCACCTATCCCGAAACCAAAAAAGTTGATTCGGTGGATGTTTATTTTGGGACTCGAGTGGCAGATCCTTATCGATGGCTGGAAGATGATCAGTCGGATGAAACCAAAGAATGGGTGCAGAAACAGGTGGCCGTTACCAGCCAATATCTGCAGAAAATTGCGTTTCGGACTAAAATTGAAGAGCGCCTTAAGGAGGTCTGGAATTACGAAAAACAAGGAACTCCCATCCGAAAAGGTAAGTACTGGTTCTTTTCCAAAAATGACGGACTCCAAAACCAGTCTGTGGTTTATGTCAAAGAAGGTCCTGACGGTCAGGAACGGGTTTTGTTGGATCCCAATCAACTTTCGGAGGACGGAACCGTAGCATTGGCCGACTACGCCATCTCAGAAAATGGAAAATATATGGCTTATGCCATTTCGAGAGGTGGATCCGACTGGCGGGAGATTTTTGTGAAAGAGGTTGCCACCGGCAACGATCTTGAAGACCATTTGGAGTGGGTTAAATTTTCAGAAATATCCTGGAAGGGGGAAGAGGGTTTCTTTTACAGTCGTTATGACGAACCCGAAAAAGGGGTGGAGTTGACCAATATCAATCAATTCCAACAGGTTTTCTATCATCAAGTGGGAAATAGTCAGGGAAAAGATCGGTTGATCTATAAAGATCCCGTTTATTCTCTGAGCAACTTCTCTGCCGTGGTGGACGATGATGGTCAACATTTGATTTTATACGGTACCCGGTCAACCAATAATAACTCACTGATGATAAAGAAAATTGGCAGTGAGCAATGGTTGGTGGCAGATACTACCTATGAGAATAATTCCTTTTATGTGGGAACGGTCAATGGTAAATATTGGGTTCTCACCGATTATGAAGCGCCTCGTTATCGGATCATGGCATTTGATCCGCAAGATCCGGCCATTGAAAACTGGCAGGAGGTAATTCCTGAAGCGGATGGCGTCTTAAAAGAAGCCACGTTATCCAAATCTTATGCCATTTTACATTACATGGTCGATGCCGAATCCAAATTGTTTGTGTATAATTTTAATGGGCACAAGGCTTTTGAAATCGATTTGGCAGGACATGGTTCTGTTGCTTCACTTAGATCCATTAAAGATGATGATGAGCTTTTCTATTATTATCACTCTTATAATGTTCCGGGACAAATCATAAAATACAACCTGGAAAAACACAGCAAGGAAGTAATTTTTAAACCGGATGTGGCTTTTGATGGCACTCAATATGTCACCGAACTGGTTTTTATTGAAGCCGATGATGGGGCTCAGGTGCCTTTGCATATTATTCATAAAAAGGGGATTGTGAAAGACGGAAGTAATCCGTTGATGCTCTATGGCTATGGCGGTTTCAATGTGGTATATCAACCCGGATTTGATATCCGGTTGATTCCCTGGCTCGAAAATGGCGGTATTTATGTGAATGCCCATATCCGTGGTGGCGGAGAATATGGAGCGGAATGGCATCAGGCTGGCACCAAATTGAACAAGCAGCGTGTGTTCGACGACTTTATTCTGGCCGCCGAAAAACTGATTGAGATGGGATATACCAGTAAAGGGAAAATTGCTGTCAGAGGAGGTTCCAATGGCGGCCTGCTGGTGGGGGCAGTGGTTAACCAACGTCCCGATTTGTTTGGCGTTGCCTTGCCCGCGGTGGGCGTTATGGATATGCTCAGATACCACAAATTTACCATCGGATGGGCATGGGCCAGTGATTATGGCCGTAGTGATGAGAGTGAGGAGATGTTTAAGTATCTTTATGCCTATTCTCCTTTGCATAATATAAAAACAGGTGTTGATTATCCAGCCGTTTTAGTCTTTACCGCCGATCATGACGATCGGGTTGTGCCGGCCCATTCCTTTAAGTACATTGCCACCCTTCAGGAGAAATACAAGGGTGATAAGCCCGTGCTGATTCGTATTGAAACCAAGGCTGGGCATGGTGCCGGCAAACCGGTGTCAAAAGCCATTGAGGAATTGGTGGATATGTATGCCTTTACGTTTTACAATCTGGGCGTAGTGCCCTATAAATAGAAACTGCAGGACAAATTTAGTGCGAATTGGGCAATGGAAAAATGAACAATGAAACCAGCAGCACTTCGGTTCGACTTAATGTAGGTTGATATCGTGATTGTTATAAACCATTTTTCGAGACTGTTTTTGTAGAAAAGATTTATTTTGATAGCTATATATTTGAATGATAGTTTCAGTTTAAGAAGAAATAATTGCCCAGAAAGAATAGTTAATCTGTTTTTTTTGCTTGATAAAGTTCAGCGATTGACTATATTTGCATTAAAACGTGTGGAATGGGTTTCATTTATTAAAAACATTCCTAAATTTGTAATAATTAGATAGAATTAACTATAGATAGGATTTATTCAAGAACAAATAATTCGGTTAACATTATGAAAAGAACAAGAATTAATCTTTTTGCTACAGTAACACTTGCTGCATTACTGGCAAGTTGTTCTGGCCTGGATAAGATGAAAGACAACGCTCCGGATGTAAAGTACACCGTTACCCCGGAAGTGTTGGAAGCACATGGCGGAAAAGTGCCAGTTACCATTAAAGTGCAAATCCCAGGCGGATATTTTGACAAGAAAACTGAAATTGAAGCCACTCCGGTTTTGGTTTATGAAGGTGGCGAAACAGCTTATGCTCCCTATCGTCTTCAAGGTGAAAGCGTAGACGGTAACGCTAAAGTGATTTCTTACTCCAATGGTGGTCAGTTTACTTACGAAGGTTCTGTTGATTACAATGAGAACATGCGCGTTTCTGACCTTGTTGTTCGCATTACAGCTACTAAAGGCGAAACTACTCTGGATTTTGAACCGGTTAAAATTGCAGAAGGGGTTATTGCTACTTCTCAATTGATGGGTAAAAAAGGTACGATTGCTGCTTTGGGCGAAGATCATTTCCAACGTATCACTCCTGAAGTTGGTGAGGCCGACATTCATTTCCTCATTCAGAGATCTAATGTTCGTCGTTCCGAGTTGACCAAAGAAGATGTTAAGACCTTGGAAGAATTTGTGAAAGCTTCCAAAGAAGCTGAAAATAAATCTTTCAAAAACGCTAACATTTCTTCTTATGCCTCTCCCGACGGGCCTATTGATCTGAACACCCGTTTGGCCGAACAACGTCAAAATGCTGCCAAAAAATATCTGGATCGTATCCTTAAAAAGAATGGTGTTGAAGGCGCCACTGCAGAAGATTTCTTTGAATTAAGAAGCACTCCCGAAGATTGGGAAGGGTTTAAAGAACTGGTTCAAAACAGTGATATTGAAGAGAAAGATTTGATTCTGCGTGTTCTGTCTACTTACAGCGATCCTGAAGTACGTGAATCTGAAATGAAGAATATGGCTGCTACTTACAAAGTGTTGGCCGAAAAAATCCTGCCTCAACTTCGTCGTTCGGTTATGAAAGTGAATGTTGAAGTTATGGGTAAATCAGATGCTGAAATTTCAGAACTGGCCGCTACTTCTCCGGCAGATTTGAACCTTGAAGAAATTTTGTATGCTGCTACTTTGACCAACAATCTGGACGATCAGCTTAAAATTTACAAGGCTGCTTTGAATCAGCATTCAAATTGCTGGAGAGCTCAAAATAACATCGGTGTTGTTTTGTTCAATAAAGGGGATGTTGAAGGAGCTAAAGGGGCTTTTGAAAAAGCAAATAGTATGAAAGCCAACGAACCGGTTGTGTTGAATAACCTTGGTGTGATCGCTTTGTATAATGACGATGTCGATACTGCCAAAGAATACTTCGACTCTGCTGCCGGTGCCGGTGCCGCTCTGGATAACAATCTTGGTGTATTGGCCCTTTACAATGGTAACTATGACGAAGCGGTTCGCTATTTCGGAAATGCTACAACCAGCAACGCTGCTTTGGCTAAATTGCTGAATGGTAACTACGACTCTGCTTTGGCTACCTTAAATGCTATTGACGCTGAAGTAGGTTTGAAACATTATCTGAAAGCCATCATCGGTGCTCGTCAAAATGATACTGATATGTTGTTTGCCGAACTGCGTAAGGCTGTTGAACTTGACAGTAGCCTGAAAGAATTGGCTGCAACTGATATGGAATTTGGTCGTTACTTCGAAGACGCCTCATTCAAACAAATCGTTCAATAAGACATTTTGATTTTTATCCAAATAAAAGGGCTGTCCAATATATTTTGGGCAGCCTTTCTGTTTTTATCTTTTTGAGGCGATTTCTCAGATCTTTGACTCTTTTGCCAATTTAGGTTGGTATCTTATTCCCCCTGAAAGGTTTGTAATAGTTGATTTTTATTTTTTCTGTTGAAACATTTTCCCGGCCAATTCCCACAGAACTATACCGGCTGAAACCGATACATTAAAGGAATGCTTGGTGCCGTATTGCGGTATTTCCAGACACAGATCGCATTGATCAATGACTTTCTGATCAACTCCTTTCACTTCATTTCCGAAAACGACGGCATATTTTTCGCCTTTGACAGGTGTGAAATCAGGCAGGCTGACACTTCCCTCTACCTGTTCCACGCCAATGAGTAAAAAACCTTCCTTTTTCAACAATTCTACCGCTTCTGTTGTTTTATCAAAGTAACGCCACGAAACGGCATCTTCTGCCCCCAACGCTGTTTTATGAATCTCTTTGTGAGGAGGGGTTGAAGTGATACCGCACAGGTAAATGGCGTGCAGCCGGAAAGCATCCGATGTTCGGAAGATGCTTCCCACATTATGGAGGCTTCTGACATTGTCGAGGACCACAACAATAGGCGTTTTGGGGGCCTCTTTGAATTGGTCGACGGTGATCCGGCCTAATTCATGTAGTTTTAATTTGCGCATGTTTAGCTTTTTAATGGGTGGCGCAAAATTAGTGAAACATGCATGACCATACAAGATCCGCACAATAAGAACAGGTCTAAACTGTGTCATGCCGTTTTTGTCCGGAGGATGGCCATCGCTTCCGGAACCGGTGAGAAGTTTATTCTATATGGATAAAGTTTATTGTATCAGACATTTTATTATAAAACAACAAAACCGAGTTTATGAATATTCATGAGTATCAAGCCAAAGAGATTTTAAAACAGAACGGGGTTTCCATTCAGGAAGGAATTGTAGCCTGTTCCCCTGACGAAGCTGTTAAAGCTGCCGAAAAACTTCAAAAAGAAACAGGAACCGGGTGGTGGGTGCTGAAGGCTCAGGTGCATGCAGGGGGACGTGGGAAAGGAGGAGGCGTGAAACTGGCCAAGAGTTTGGAGGAAGTGAAAAGTCTGGCGAAACAAATGATTGGAATGCAATTGGTGACCCATCAAACCGGACCGGAAGGTAAAAAAGTTCGCAAAATCCTCATTGCTCAGGATGTCTATTATCCCGGACCTGCTCAGAAAGAGGAGTTTTATATGAGCGTCTTGTTGAACCGAAAAACCGGACATCATACGATTATGTATTCCCCCGAAGGAGGGATGGACATTGAGCAGGTGGCTGAGCAAACACCGGAACTGATTTTCCGAGAAGAGATTGATCCCGGCAACGGCATTCTTCCTTTTCAAGCCCGAAAAATTGCTTTTAATCTGGGACTGTCCGGGAATGCCTTTAAAGAGATGACGAAGTTTATTTCGGCGCTTTATAGGGCTTATTCGTCTGTCGATGCTTCTCTGGTGGAGATAAATCCCGTTTTAAAAACTACCGATGATAAAATTCTGGCCGTCGATGCCAAATTTAATCTGGATGATAATGCGCTTTTCCGGCATCCCGAATTGGTGGAGATGCGCGACCTGGAGGAAGAAGATGCCACCGAGGTGGAAGCCGGGAAACATAACCTCAACTTTGTGAAGCTGGATGGTAATGTGGGATGTATGGTGAATGGTGCAGGACTGGCCATGGCGACCATGGATATCATTAAACTTTCGGGGGGTGAACCGGCCAACTTCCTGGATGTTGGAGGTGGCGCCAGCGCCGAAACGGTGGAAGCCGGTCTGAAGCTGATATTGAATGATCCTTCCGTGAAAGCGGTGCTGATCAATATCTTCGGGGGAATTGTTCGGTGTGACAGAGTCGCTAACGGGGTGGTGGAAGCCTATAAAAAGTTAGGAAACATTGAAGTGCCGGTTATCGTCCGATTGCAGGGAACCAATGCTGAAGAGGGGAAAAAGGTGATTGATGGTTCCGGATTGAAAGTGCGTTCGGCCATCACCTTGCAGGAGGCCGCCCAAATTGTGAAAGAAGTCGTTTGACGATTCCCTTAGGCTGCGCCTCTATTTTTGGTGATGAAACGAGCATGAACAACAAAGTTTGTCACGATAAGAACATGTTTAAACGCCTGGTCATGCGAGTTCCATCCGATCATTAAATGAGATCAACTTTATACGGATGAAATAATGAGGGTGTCTAAAAACACTTTGGGGGCTTTATGGTGCTCTGTAGGTTCGAGAAATCAAAGATACCTGAAGGTTAAGTAATAGTCCGTTTTGACACCCTCATTGAATTTCATCGTTGTCAGAATGTATTCATATCCTTATTGTTCAAGAAAAAACCACGATTGAGGTACACAAAGCATAATAATTGGAATGGGCCTATCTGTGGTAGGGGATCCACCAAAAGAAATTACCCATGTCCGGTGTTGGGGAAATTTCAATCCTGACCGCTCCGGCGGGTGGGGCATAGCCCCCTGTTTAATTCTTCAACCAAACGAACCACGCATCCCTAATTCTCTATTCCACTCTTTTCCGACGCACCGGCATGGTCATGCATCGTGCGCCACCGCCACCACGTGGAAGTTCGGAACCCTCAATGGTGATAATAAACTTCTCGTATTGGTCCAGCGACACCGTGCCATTGATTACGCTCATGGCTTCAATCACCGAATATCCTTCTTCCTGAAGCGCTTCTATGGTGTGCACGTTTCGGGCGTAGCCGATAAGTCTTCCCGGAGCTAGGGCGAAAAAGTTGGCGCCACTGTGCCATTGTTCGCGTTCCTGTTGCCACAGATCGTGGCCGCCGCATGGCACCGCCTTCAATGGCATGCCTAAAGAGTCGAGACATTGCAACAATCCCGGTTGACGGGAAATATTTTCCACTTTTCCATTATCAATGGTCATCAATATGGTTCCATAGTTATTTTCATGTTTTAGGACCGGTTCGTAGACCATACACGTATCTTTATCCAGCAGCGTGAAAATCATGTCCAGATGGATAAACGACTCCGGCTTGTCGGGAAGCTGTTGCACGATGATGTGGATCCGGCTCTTTTGCTTCTTAAGGTGTTGAACCAGAAAGTCGATGCCTTGTGTGGAAGTTCTCATGCCATTTCCTACTATCAGAATATCTTCGCGTGCGATGAGAATATCGCCTCCTTCAATAAATGTTTCGGCCCCAAGATCCTGCTTGCTCATCGGGTTGACAATGGCCGTTTTAAAACGGGGAGAATGACGGAATATGGCGTCCATGATTATGGTTTCCCGCTCTCTGACCCGGTTGGCCATTTTCGAAATCAGAATATCATTGTAGATGGTTGCCGAAGCATCGCGGGTAAAGAAAAAATTGTGAAGCGGCTTCAGGGCGTAACGCTCTTCCGATAAAAAGGTGGTGAGCGAGTCGCGTTTCAGCGCTACCCCTTCAATGAGCTGGGAGGCCAGTTCACGGGGACTCAGTGACAGCAAATCGTTTTTTATTTCCGGCACCCTTTCAAAGGTGCAGATGCGATCAACCAGGGAGGTTCTGACTTCCTGGTTGACCAGGATTTCGGTCAGTAGATCTTTTACCTGGAAGGTGGTGGTGAGCTTTTCCAGTACCCCGTGCAGCTGAAGGTATTCTTCTTGTACCACCGGAAGGTTCAGTATGTCACTATAGAGGGCTCTTTCTGCATTGCCCGGCGTCATATTTTCCACTTCCAGACCGGGCGTGTGAAGGATGACTGCTTCTATTTCTCCTATCTCTGATGTGATGAATGGTTCTATCGGTTGACTCATAAAAATGACGATTTTTGGTTGCTTATTACTCTCTTTTATGGGTTGCAATTTGTGTTGGGGCAGGGGTGAGTTTCATATCAGTTGGTGATTATAATAATGCAATTTAGCAATTGTTACCGATAAAAAATGTGATTTTTGTTCACTCTTTGCGCAAAGCGTTTGATTACACGTGGTTTTTATAAAAAAAGAAGCCGGTAACTTAATGCTACCGGCTTTTTTGAATCAACTGATCGTGGCAGTTTTTGCTTCAATTCAATCGTCATTCTTCAATGCCACTTGTAAATGATTTTCGGTTGTTGGTTCAATAACCGTCTTCGGTCACTGAAGAATGTATTGTCTCCGCAAAATAGGCGACGACCTGTTGCAATATATGATGGAATAATTAATTGTCTAACGTCCTGAAAAAACGTCAACGATCAGATGCTTTCTGTCTCAACAACTTTTCCCAGGATGTCGGAATAGGGGATCAGCAAAAATTTTTTCCCTTCAAATTCCAGTTCGGTACCCGAAAACTCTTTATAGAGCACCGTGTCGCCGACGGCTATTTCGGGGTTGTCAATGTTACTGATTCCCGCAACTTTTCCGGTTTTTTCTTTGCTTTTGGCACTGTCGGGAATGATTATCCCCGATGCCGTTTTTTGTTCTGCCGTTTCTTCGGTCAATTCCAGCAGAACATTTTGATTAATTGGCTGTAATTCTCTCATGTTCTATTTTTAATTTAGTGGTTTAACAAATGTTATTTTAATACCAATTATTTGTTCGTATAAAATTTACCTATTTTGTTGATCTATTAGTTGTTATGGTTGGGTGTTGGCACTTTGTCAACGAACCATCGCCTATCGACCTAATAACCCAATGGCCCATTGGCCTAATAACCTATCGGCCTATTGACCTAATAACCCAATGGCCTATTGGCCTAATAACCTATCGACCTATCGACCTAATAACCCAATGGCCTATTGGCCTAATAACCTATCGACCTATTGTATTGAAATTCGCCGTGTCCGTTTAATTGATGCCCAGCAGCGTGTTGATCCGGTTTCTGTCGAATCCAACCACCACTTGTCCGTCGATTAGACTTTGTGGAACGCCCTGTTGTCCGCTGCGACGAACCATCTCTTGAGCGGCTTTCTCATCTTTGCTGACATCAATTTCCCGGAATTGAATCTGATGATTCCTTAAATATTCTTTCAACGTGCGGCACCACGAGCAGGTGGGGGTGGTATATACGATCACCTGCTTTTGTTTCTCGCCGTTTTCTGATGCGGCGGAGACCGTGGCCGGTTTGAAGAAACTTTCCAGAGCCCCGGGCTGGTGGCATCCTTTGAGCTGACGACCCGGTTTCCCCGATTTGAATTCTATGACTACCGGGGCCGTGGTGATGTGATATTCGGGATGAACATCGCGCACTTCTGCAACGTTTACAGTGAACAGTGGCTTGTCCATATCCATTTCCAGTGCTTCCAGATTGGAAAGCGCACAATCGCTTTGTTCCGATCCTTGTTTGTAAATCAGAAGATAGAGGTCAGGATCTTGTTGGAGCCGATCTCTGAAATCCTGCAATGAGGTTATCGCCTGATGTTTCATGCTTATTGCTTTTATTGTATCTGTTTTTTTTGTTTTACTCTTTATTGATAGGTCCTCAGTACTATGAGTCTTAATCTAACATCTATCATCTAAATATCTAATATCTAATTATCTAACATCTAAATATCTAACATCTATCATCTATCAATCTACCATCCAACAGTCTAATTATCTAAAAATATACATTTGTCCATAAATCAGAAATAATGCCAGATTGAAGCGATTGACAAAATGACAGATTTCGTTAACGTGAATATTTTTGATATCTTGCATCATCGTGAAAAAAATGGATTTTAGGATTATTTTTTAAGGGTTAATGTCATGACAAAAAAATTTATCGGAGCCCATGTCAGTGCTGCCGGTGGTGTGGAGAATGCGCCGTTGAATGCTGCAGAAATTGGGGCAAATGCATTTGCCTTGTTTACCAAGAATCAACGTCAATGGAAAGCAAAGCCCTTGACGGAAGAGAGTATCCAAAAGTTTAAGGAGAATTGTAAGGCCAAAGGTATTTCTCCATCTCATATTCTGCCTCACGACAGTTATCTCATTAACCTGGGACATCCCGAAGAGGCCGGAATTGAAAAATCGCGTGCCGCCTTCCTGGATGAGATGCAACGATGCCAGCAGCTTGGCCTGAAATTGCTTAACTTTCATCCCGGAAGTCATCTCAATAAGATAACGGAAGAAGATTGCCTCAAACGGGTGGCCGAATCCATCAATTGGGCTCTGTCGAAAACCAATGGGGTTACGGCGGTCATTGAAAACACGGCTGGTCAGGGTTCTAATGTCGGCTATCGTTTTGAACATCTGGCTGCTATCATTGAAAAGGTGGACGACCGCTCCAGAGTGGGTGTCTGTATCGATACCTGCCATGGATGGGCGGCCGGTTATGATTTTTTATCGGAAGAGGGATATGAAGATACCTGGAAGCTATTTGATGATATTGTGGGATTGAATATGTTGAAGGGAATCCATCTGAACGATGCCAAAAAAGAGAGAGGCAGTAAGGTGGATCGTCATGCCAGTCTGGGAGAAGGCTATTTGCAGGAGGTTACGTTTGCCAGAATGATGAAAGATCCCCGTTTTGACGATATCCCCATTATTCTGGAGACGCCACAACCCGATTTGTGGCCAAAGGAAATTGAATGGTTGAATAAAGAGGCCGGCCAATAGTGGTTGTCTGGGATTTTGATCCATGCCTCAAATCAGATCCATTGGGCTTTGATGTTTATTCTATTTAGTTCCTTTGCGCAGATCGATCGTGAGGGCGGATGTCGATATTGTTCATGGGTCGTTGGCCGATCCATAGCTTTTGATGGTTTTCGGCTAACTGTTTAACGATAGGTGTTTATGAGATTCTGCCGATACATTATAGTGTGTGGAATATTTTCTCTGACTTTCGGCTTTGGGCTTTGCGCCCAAAAGGTAGATACTGCCCGAATGGCCGGGAAGAAGGTGTATATGCTCAAATCGAAAGTGCTGGGTACCGATACCATACCTCATGTGACTCTTGCGGAAGTGAAGGTCGTTCCCCGTTGGCGCTATCGTAACAAGCGGGAGCGTAAGGTCTACAACCGTCTGGTGCGGAATATTAAGATTACCTTGCCTTATGCCCGGATGGCCGCCGTAAAACTGCAAGAGATCAATGCTGAACTGGCACAGATAGAAGGAGAAAAAGAACGCAAGGCTTACCTTCGCGAAGCAGAAAAAAAATTGTTTCATGAGTTTGAGCAGCCTTTACGAAAGCTCTCTTTTTCGCAAGGACGACTGTTGATCAAGCTCATCGACAGAGAAACAGGGGATACCAGTTATGACCTGATTAAAGAGTACAAAGGCAGCTTCTCGGCCTTTTTCTGGCAGTCGGTGGCCCGAATCTTCGGATCCAACCTGAAGGAAGAATATGACGCCCAACGGGAAGATCGGATGATTGAGCATATCATCATCATGATCGATAACGGCATGCTATAAAAAAAGAGACCTTGTGCGGTTCTGTTGCTTGAGGTCCCTTTTTTATGTGTGATGAGTCGTGTCTGCCCATTAATTTTTCATCATGCCAAATACGGCTTTAACGACGTTTTCCGCCCCCAGGGCTATCTGATCGATGGTGGCATCCAGCATGTAGCAGGGGGTGGTGGCAATTTTCAGCTGTTCGTCGGTCACTACTTCCCCATGCGTAGTATCCACATGAGTGCTTCCCATAGCCTGGACGGCACCGGCCGTTTCCTGATCCGAGCCGATGGTTATTTTTCCGCCGCTCAGCACTTTGGCCAGTATTACCGGTGAGATGCACAAGGCGCCAATGGGTTTTCCGGCGGCGTTGGTCTCGCGGATGGCCCGCTCCACCTCCGGATGGACGGTGCAGTCAGCACCGTCGAAAGCAAAGGTGCACAAATTCTTGGCTGCACCAAAGCCGCCGGGAAACATTAATGCATCAAAGGCGTCGGCACGGAAAGCACTCAGGGGTTGTATCTTCCCTCGGGCTATGCGGGCCGATTCTACCAGTACGTTTCGTTTTTCCGACATCTCATTTCCTGTAAGATGATCTATTACATGATGTTGCTCCATATCGGGGGCAAAAAGGGAATATTCGCCTCCGGCTTTGGCGATGGCCAGCATCGTGAGCACCGCTTCGTGGATCTCGGAGCCGTCAAAGACTCCGCATCCTGACAGAATGACTGCTACTTTTTTCTTCGACATAAGTATGATATTTTAATTTTCTGTGGTTAATCGGAATTTAAGGAAACTTACTTCAACCAGTCGGTTTGTCATAGCAAGAACAGAGATGAATTTTAAGTCGCGCGACTTAAATCTGACGATAAAAATTTGCATGACTGCCGAATACAAAGATTTTTAATTTTTTAATATTGTGCAATACTCTAATTATTTATTACTCTGTTTTCTTTCTCAATTGCCAATAATAGAGCGAAGATGGATTTTTAATATCTTTTCGGTAGTTCTTTTGTCTTCATTGCAAGATCCATTGCCATCCTTCCTTTATGTCTAAAATTTATTTAACCCATTGGCCAATGGAAACTAATGTTAGGTTTCAGTGATTCGTCGGTTTTGCACTTCAATCTCCTCAATCCCCTCAATCTTACCAATCTCATCAATCTCACCAATCTCATCAAACCTCTCAATCTCATCGCCTAAAAGCCTATCGACCTACCGCCCTATCGCCCTATTGACCTAGCGACCTATTGACCTATCGGCCTATCGACCTATCGACCTATTGACCTATCGGCCTATTGACCTATCGGCCTATTGACCTATCGGCCTATCGACCTAAAAATTTTCCGTCCCATTTCCCGGGAAAATTGATATAACTCTTGAGTATGGTTATGATTCCCGAAAAAATGATTCTCCCCCGGTGATGGTGAAAATTTTGCGGGCATGATGAAAAATCGACGGGCATGGTCAGATATTTTCGGGCATAATGAAAAATCGACGGGTATGATCAAAAATTCCCGGAAATAGTGAAAATTTCGCGGTGAAAGTCAAAATTTTTCGGTGAATATGAAAATTCGACGGGGAATGTCAGAAATTTCCGGTGAAAATGAAAATTTTCCGGTGAATACGAAAATTTGACGGGGATTGTCAGAAATTCGCGGTGAAAATGAAAATTTCTCGGTGAAAACGAAAATTTTTCGGTGAATATGAAAAATTGAAGGGGATTGTCAAAAATTCGTGGTGAAAATGAAAATTTTTCGGTGAATATGAAAATTCGACGGGGAATGTCAAAAAAAATCCGGTGAAAAATATCTCCAAAGAATGTCGATCTTTAAAGAAAAAAACAAATGCAACGTATCAGAACCTTTATAGGAATACCTTTAACCGGCCTTTATGGGCTTGAGTCGTGGCAAGAGGCGTTAAAAACCAAACTTGTGGATGGGAAAGTGAAATGGAACGAAAAACATCTCTGGCACCTGACGCTGAAATTTATCGGCGACCTGGAACTTAAGGACGTGGATGCGTTAAGGTCTTCCCTAAGAAAGGAATATGACGGTATCTCCGACGGCGAGATCATTCTGAAAGGGGCCGGTGTTTTTGGTCAACCCCAAACGCCAAAGGTTGTATGGGCTGGTATTGAAACTACTCAATGGCTGCATGAGCTTTGGATGAAAACATTGCAGGGCGTTTCGGCCCTTGGGTTGGAAACGGATAATAGACCGTTTCGGCCTCACCTTACCATCGGGCGGGTCAAATATCTAAAGAACACCAAAGCGTTGCTCGATGAGGTGGAAGCAGTGAAAAATATGGAGTGGGGAACGGTGCCGGTTCAGTATGTTGTGCTCTACAAAAGCCGGCTGACCACCAATGGTCCCATTTATTCCGAAATAGAGCGTTTCACACTGGGGAATGGGTAAGGTAAGAAGTGTTTTTTGACGCCAGATTGTCCGGGAAATCTGTATTTCACTCTGTGCAACTCTGAGTAACAAAAAAGTGGTCTTGTTAACACAAATCACTGCAATCGTAATAGATACATTCTGCCTTCTGATTCCTGCCTTTAGTCTGTCGAAGTTAGAGCGGTTCTGCCACCAACCTGTCGTTGGCCATGATCAGTGCCCGGCCGTTTAGCCACTCTTCTTCATTTTGGGGGATTACCGGCATGCGTTGTTTGGTGTTGTGGATGCGGCTCATGAGCTCATTGGCGCGGGTGGTGATGATGGTGTAGGTGTTGGCGACCTGTCCCGATGCCGGATTTTTCCATTGGCTCCAGAGGCCGGCAAAGGCAAAGAGCTCGCGGTCGCCAAGGGTCAGCAGGTATTTTTGTTTCTTTTTTCCTTTGTCATCGAGCCATTGCCACTCAAAAAAGCCGTCGGCAATGATCAGACACCGTTGGTGGAGCACCGCTTTAAACGAGGGCTTACGGTCGAGCGTCTCCAGGCGGGCGTTGAGCGTATAGCGGCGGATCTCTTCATCCCCTGCCCAGGGCGGTATCAGGCCCCATCTGAAGGACTGAATCTGCCCGGGCTGCTCGTTGGTAATCACCGGCGTCAGCGGAAAATTGAAGCCATTGAACTCCTGCGGCGCGTACCAGCCCGCATCGCTAAAGACCGCCCGAAAGCGGGTCTCTATCTCGTGAGCACTTTTGTTGAGTTGCGTTCTGAAACACATGGTTCGTTGATTCGTTTCCGGGTGTAAAGGTATTGGTTTTTGGTGTAATGGCGATTAATAAAATGAGGGGGGGGTGACCGGGATTGCAAATTCCTGAAAAAGAGTGTTGTGGATCCGAAATCCACAAAGACGGGGTAATTTCGGCGAAATGGGACGTTGTGTATTGAATGGGATTGCAAATCCCTGAAATATAGCGTTGTGGATTGCAAATCCACAACGACGGGAGGTTTAGTTGTTATTTATCTATTCGTTGGTATGACGCAGTTCATCTGTATTCGAAAGTTCTATCACGACTTGGTCACCACATTTTTAATATTATTTACCCATCGCATCCTGTCCACCAGAGTAACACTTATTTTTATCGCATCAAGACGGGGTTTACCAGATGCTTACAGTAGGATACTGCTGAAGGAACAGCAGGTTATATCAGCCTGCCTAAACTGACTGTAAAACAATTATATAATACGATCTCGTGTCGCAATAACGGAAAATTGTATGGTGTCGTTGCGGATTACGTGAATTTTCTCTTTCAGAAAACCACTAAACTATGGGCGAGTGACAATGCTCAAAACCCGCACTGAACCCGCTATGCACTATACAAAATGTTGGGGGTATGTACTTTCTTTTTCACAGTCTCCCCGCATGTATGACTCTTTATGGCTCTATTTGAACATATCTTCTTTTTTTAATTGAATTCCCTCTGCTCGATTTATTTTAACAAATTCTACTTTATTTGCTAAATTCTCTTTGATAAATGCTTTCGCATTTTTAACATTATAACTCCAAGTCGTAGTAGAACTCAAATGGGTATTCAAGTCTGCAATTTTACAAGGAGAATTTTGTTTTAAGTATTTTAATATCAGCTCTGTATAATTACACCCTGTTTTTGGCGATTGTTTGACAATCCTAAACTTATCATCTAATTCATTAAAATCTAAATCTCGTTTCCCTTTACAGCCATTTTTATAGTCTGAACAGCCATAAAAATCACCTTTTGAATGTTTTCTTAAAACCATTTCTTTTCCACAAATTGGACAATTATGATTCTCTCTAATTGTACCCTCTGTTAAAGTATCTTTTTCCTGTTCCTCAACCTTAACTGATTGGTTCAAAATATTTTTTTGTAAAAATTGTTCGGATGACTTTACTTTTTCCTCTTTAGGTAAATCACCTAACAAGTCAATATTATGAAGTTGTTTATATATGGCCTTATATGTACTTGTCAAACAATCAATGTTTGAGCTAAAAAAGTCAGATGTAAATACCCTTGATAGATTTGCAAATCCGCAAATACAACCATAAAATCCAAATGCAAGACGACCATCTTCAATTTCAGAGGAAATAAGGAAATCATTCAACTTTTCAAAATCTTCTCCTTTTAGTAAAAATGATGCAATTGCAGATATCAGACCTGTATTCCAATTAATGTTAAAAGCCTCTTGTCCTGCAATATTTCGTCTTAAATTGTTAAGATATTTATTTGCACTATGATTTTTCCACTCATCTTCTCCAATGTAACTTTTCATTTTTTTTGTGATCTCGTCAGCTAAGCGAGAGCGCTGTGAGCTAAATGAAGATTCTGTAATATCAGTTAAAACAAAAATATCATTGACTAAATTTTGATACCATTGTCTGGTTTCTTTCTTTTCAAGAATGGGGTCATCAAATCTGGTCAATCTGTTATTGGCAATTGCAACCTCATCCCAGTTAAAGTTAAATCGTAAAACATTTTGAGTTGGAATTAATCCATTACACCTGTTTTTTAACTCTAGCAATGATGATTCATATCTAGATTTGCTGATAAGAGTGTTGAAAAAGTTTTGAAAGTCTATTTCCTCCTGTTTTCTTAAACCAAATTGATTGTACAAAGTATCCCAAACCTCTTGATACTGGTCTGGTAACTTTGACTTCAAATAACTCTTAACTTTTATATACTGATAGGCATTAATTCGACATAAAAGCTGTTTGAGATCATCTCGTTGCTGTTGTGTGCCATTTTCAGTAACTCCATTAACTATTGCTGATGAAAGGTTCTCTATTTGTTTAACCAAGTGTTTTAACTGAACAGTCTCCTTTGTGACTGATTTATTTGCAGCAATCAAATAAGCATAGGCAAAACCTTTAATTTTGTTTTTTTGATTATCGTTTTCTACCTCTTGATAGTTCAGACTACGAAAATCAGATATTGAATCTATTTTGAATTTTTTCTTTTCTGACTGCCAAACCTTAATATTGTTTCTATACAGATTAACTAATTTGGTTTCAGCGCTTGATTCAGAACGAGATAGTGTCGTGCGTTTCTGCTCTGATGAAAAGAAATAAATGTTAGAGTTAAAAGGATTCAAATAGACAGTTCTGTCGATTTGCCAAATTCCATTTTCTATTTTTTTTAATCCATTATATTCAGAATCAATATCAATTTCAATTACCATTGGGTAGTTGACTAGTTCACTTTTAGGAATTTGAAATTCAGGAAAAACTTCGAAAAGAAGCAAAGAATTTTCAAAACAATTTAAATCAACCTTTTCAAAAGTTTTATATCCAAAATTTCTTTGCGAATAAAATGCACTTGGAGATACAGATTCACAAGACATTATATTATTGAAATTCAATGAACTTGTCGGTATAAATAATTTCATAATTTTCAAATTTTAAATATCTTCAATTTCATCAAACTCTGTCGTTTTATACAAGCTTGGTGGAACTGGCGCAAAGAATGAAGATAAGTCTCCACTATGTAAAATATACAAATTCTTATAGGTTCTTGTCATTGCGACATATAGAGATTTCTGTTTGCTATATCCATTATCATTTTCAATAGTACAATCAGGCAAAAATACTGTTTCAAATTGTAATCCCTTAGCAGAATGATATGTCATTAATTTGGGATTTGAAGTTTCAAAATTTAAAGTGTTTCTGCTATTTCTCCAATTTCCCCTATCTTCAAACTTAACTTCATTGTTTATCCCTTTTTTAGTTAATACCTCGCTTGCACTTTTAACCTGTTCATTATGCGGAAATAATATACCAACATCAGTAAGTTTATTGTTATTTATAATTCTTGCAATAGCTTCAATTTGCTTGTCGTAATTCGAATAAGATAAAATACGAGGAATGGAATTTTCGTTACTTTTATATGTTCCTTCATTATAGCGAGTTCCTACGCCAATATAGCTTTCTGTAACTTTTGCAATTGGTTTAGGCAGTCGATAATTAAAATACAATGGAAATTCTGACAAACCTGCTTGATATGCAATGTCTCTGACCTCCTGAGTATCTTTTAACCCATCAAAAATTGATTGTGCAGTGTCTCCAAAAAAGAAAAAGTGTTTTCGAGTAGAATTTTTAAACTCTTCAATTTCCTCTTGTGTGAAATCTTGTATTTCATCTACAATGACGTAATCCGATTGTGGACAACCTCGTTTATTCTTCCAATGCCAGTGATAATAAAATTCATTTGTTAAGCCAAGGGCTTGACGTCCAGAATTCATATAACTGCTTAAGGAGTTTGTAAATACAATTATCTGATAATCATTGCCTTTTTCTTTTTGAATTTGTTTTGCTTTATGTAAGGCAATTACAGATTTACCACTTCCTGCACACCCTGAAACTACCATTGATTGGTCTAGAGTGCGATAGAGTAAATCTCTTTGATAATCATCTAAATCTGATTCTTTTATAAAAAAATCTTTCTTTGGCATTCCTTGATACTTTAAATTCTATAATTATCTTTAACTAATTCACCTTGACTGTTTGGACAATATGTGCCAGTTTTTTCATCATTTTCTAATATGTTTATATAAGAGCAATTGCAATCATATAATGAAATTTGTTTGACAAAATCTGCATTTGCCAGAATCCTATAAGCTATTTTACTCTTATCTTTTGTTTTAAGAAAATGGGAAATAAAAAAAGTTCGTTGAGTAAAACACTGTTCTGAACACTCTTTCTCAAATTCACCACAAGTGATAGGGATAAGTGTTTGATATTTTATCAAATCTTTTATAGCTCTGTTTATCTGTGTGTTTAGCAAAATAGGATTATATGTTATTCCAACTTTTGTAGTTACATCTAATAGTAGAAACAAGCCAGATTCTGACAACATTGGCAGACATAAGGTTGTTAAGTCATAGTAAAAATTTGCATTTCCTTCTGCGATAAGTTCACAGCCCATTTTAAAAGACATAATAAAATCATAAGTGGAATTAGAAAGCCATTCTAGGTCTTTTGCAGAATGAATCGATTGTGTTTTTGTTATCAGTTTTATTGCAAAAGTTGCTTTAGGTGCAAAGCTTTCCACTAAATCACTTAAAATTCTAAGAGCATTTAAGTTTCCATCTATTGCAAGAATATTTACTTTTTTGGTTGCTATACTATATTTGTTTAAAGCAACTAATAAACCTATCAGATTTCCTCCCGTTCCACATCCAATATCAAGAATGCTTATTTCTTCCTTTGATGCTAAATCAGAATATTGCCTATTATTAAAAATGTTATCAAATACGCAGAAACTTTCGCCATAACTTCTAGGGAAATATGTGCCTAGATATACTTTTAATTCATCATCAGACAATTCAAGGTTTTTCTCGTATCGTTTGTGGTCAGGAGCATATTTAGCATCGTGTATTTCAAAAATTCTTTGCTGCAACCAAGTTGGTAATATTGAATCGTTTTTTAAACTCTCTACTTGGGCTTTCTCTTTGCTAATTGGTTTTCGTTGGTCTTCTTTATGAGTATCTAATGTCGCTTTTCTTTTAAAACCCTCAAACCAATATAGTACACTCTGCTGATGATTTTTTACCACACCAACAGGTTTATGTAAAAAACTTTCATATTGCCTTTGTGCAATTAAAGCATCATTACAGTCAACCCATAGACAAACTAAATATTCAGATTGAAATTCTATGCATTCAATAATTTCAGGTAATGTATCGGATTCTTCAAATACCTGAAATTTATTGACAACTATTTCGTTGGAATCAATTATTTGTTGGGTTATTTGGATTAGGCTATCTCTCATTTTTTATTTACCTGTTGTAGTTTCTGAAGTCTGCCCATTTACTTTTATTCGGTTATAATTGTCAAGTACAACCTTCTTGCTTGTGTTAGCATAGCAATACTCACATAAATGAAGACACGTATTATACTCTCCAATATCTTTGCTAAAAATGCAACCACAGAGTTCTCTCTGACCTTTATCTTTTAGATTCCTCTTTTTTATTGGAACAAGTTCTTCTGTGGCATTAAACAAATCTGCTTTTTTAAGTTCATAGCCTAAGAACTCCATAAGTTTTATGTCGTCATAGAAAAGACGTTTCATTAATTCATCATCAATACATTTGTTGTGAACAATTCCATATTTTGCCAAGTCTATTCTTTCGGCACAAGTTCCAATTTCAAGTTGCCACTTTTGATTTAACTCTTTCAATCCATTGGCAAATTCATTCATCGAAACATTATCAAACTCTGAATATTTGATATTGCCTCTATTTAGGTTTGATTGAACTTTCTTATAAACCCCAATATCAGCAAAACTGAACACTAGTTTATTAGTGTATTGATACAATTCATTTCCAATTCTTTCAACCTTATTCAGTAATTCGTTTACTCCAATTTTGTCAGTTAAGATTAATGGGTCAAACCTCCAAATGACTTTTTCTTTACCAATCTTTTCTGATAGTTTGATAAAGGTTTCAATTCGTGATTCAACACTTGGCACATTGGGCTCTAAATTTTCTTTTACATAGTCATTTAGAGTAAATTGAAAATAGTAATTTAGTTTTTTATCATCTAAATAATCAAGATGCTTAATTATTGGGTTTGGATTTTTTGACCAAAACACAATTAATCTAGCGTTGTCAAATGTTACGTAAAGAGGTTTTTGGTTAAATGGATTTTTCCATACCAAGTACCCCTTTTCTAGTCTGTTTATAAACCAATCAGAGTAAAATGCTGGTATGTCGGTAGAGCGACTGGCAGAAATAACAACAGGTGCTTGCGCTTCTACATTCTCTCCGTTTTCAGTTTTAATATTTAATTTTTCCCAATTCATTTATTTTTCTTGACGTGCGTTGGCAAATAAATGTAGGCTTCCCTTTTTTAGGACAAAAGTAGAATTTTTTCCTTCGAAATCAATTTCTAAAAGCTTTTCAGTAAGTTTTCAGGTTCTGTCAAGGGCAGCTGAGGAACGAAGCCGTTTATATACCCTTGACAGGTTCAGGTTGCGAACTTCCTTTGCTATTTAGAGTTTGGTTGTTTTTCCTTCGAACCATAATTTATTTAGCACATTGGCCGAATGGAACTCGCATGACATAGGGTTAATACATATTAAAATTGTGACAAACTTTCATTGTCATGCTCGTTTCATCTTTTTTAAATATGCTATTGGACTTATGCCTCCTAGTGACTTGTGAGGATGAAATTCATTGTAATCATCCATCCACTCCCAGGCTAATTCCCTGACTTGATGTAAATCACTAAACAGGTAAGCATCCAAAATATCTTCTCTGAATAAACGGTTAAATCTTTCTATGTAGGCATTCTGCGTTGGATTGCAAATCCCTGAAATAGAGTGTTGTGGATTGCAAATCCACAACGGCAGGGTCTGTTTATCAACCAAAGAGCCGGGGCAGGATAATTTATACTTATTTGGGTAATCGTTCAAATTTCTTAATATCGTCCAGAGCATCATCCCAGCAAGCTTTATTTGCGGTGAAGATGTGAGCATCAGGACGTTTTTCTAATTTGGTGTCTAAGCAACCTGCCGGGACGACCAAGAGCTTACCGTCCATTTGAACATTGGGCAGGGCGGAACCACAATTGGCACAAAAGGCTTTCACATGCCTGCTTTCAGGTGGCTGATATGTTTTGATTTCGGTTTCGGTCTTTGTCCACTCTAATTGAGCTGTTGAGGAAAACAAACTGGCAGCATGCGCAGACCCTGTGTCTTTCCTGCAATAATTGCAATGGCATAAATAGAAACTTTCAAAGTCGCCTGTGACTTTAAATGTTATTCCCTTGCACAAACAAGAACCCGAGTATTCCATACTTCACTTTTTTATTTTCTTATGATGCTTAAAGTTAAAAAAATCAATCCGGCAGCAATGGTGAAATCGGATAAATTAAAAAAAGAAATGGATGGCCGGATCAATTGGGTGTAATTCGTTGAATGAGCCATTTTCACAAAAAAGGGAATCCAAAAAGATTAACTTTTCAGATTCCCCGGTAACAATATTAATGGTGGTCTGAATTTTGGGTGTTCGGCCGAATTGACCAATCCGGTTATTTTTGAATAAATATCACTGCTGTCCGACAAAACAACATTTAATTTTTATGCGCTCAGGCCGCGCAGGCCTTTACTTTTTTTGTTCACGAGAGAAAAATTATATGGCGTTCACGATTTACGCTTCGCTCCAATTCTACAGCAAAAAAAAGTAAACAAATTTTGCGTTAAGTGAGAGCAGTGACCAAACTTGTTTGTGTCAATGCCGAACGCAGCAAAATTCAGCTATGCTAAAAAATGCCGTCGCGCAAAGAAATTCCTAAAAATTAGATTGTTTTTCTAAAATCCGAAAACTCGCTTCGCTCAAACAATTCGGATTTTTTCACGAAAAACAATCTAATTTTTAGGAATTTCTTTGATGCGAACCTACCCTTGAACTGTATAAAAGGATTCTGAACGCACATAGATACAGTTCTTCATTATATCCATTTCATTTTAGTCGGTCAGTAGTGAATAAATATTTTAAAATCCCACGGTTGCAGGAGTAGGCCATCTGCGGGCAGAGAAACGGTATTGCCCGAAAACAAGTCCGTAAAATTGCCTTGCGGACCGTTCTCTGAAAAGAGGCTGACCGATTGGTCGGACAGGTTGAAGAAAGCCACCACGCGGTTGTTCTCTTTTTCACGCACGAAAGCAAAAATGTTTTCGGGTGCGTTGGTGGTGATGATCTGTAAATGGCCACCGGCGGTGCCGTTCCACAGTGCCGGATTTTCTTTTTTCAGTTTGGTTAAGGTTTGGTAGAAAGGTGTCATTTCGGATTCTTTCCACTCAATGGTGTCTTTGTCGAAAAAGCGCAAGCGTTTATTGAGTCCCACTTCCTGTCCCGAATAGATGAGGGGCATACCTTCCACGGTGAATGTGAGTGCAGCCATTGTTTTCAGAGCTTTGCCCAGTCGTTCGGGGGCGGTTCCGTTCCAGCTGTTTTCGTCGTGGTTGGATGTGAACTGCATGGGCCAGCTGCCTTTTGGGTAGAGTGTATCAATTTTTTGGAAGTAGGCAGCCACATCGAGAGCATTTTTTTCTCCTTTGGCCACACCGTTCATAATATGATGAAACTCCCATCCATAGTTGGCATTAAAGGCGTTGTTGAGGAGGTTGATTTCTGCTTCGTCTTCGGCGAGCATCCATACGGGTTTAATGTTTTCAAGGGCTTCCCGTGCCGCCTCCCAGAAGTCGACGGGCACCATTCCGGCCACGTCGCAGCGAAAGCCGTCGATGTCGGCTTCTTTCACCCAGTAAGCCATGGCGTCAATCATAGCCTCTCTGAGTTGGGCATTGCTGTAGTCGAGGTCTGCCACGTCGGTCCAGTCTTCGACGGGTGGAATAATTTCTCCTGCTTCATTTTTGGTGTACCATTGGGGATGTTCGGCGATCCATGGGTGGTCCCAGGCGGTGTGGTTGGCCACCCAGTCGAGGATCAGATGCATATCCATCTCATGGGCTTTTTGTACGAGGGCTTTAAAATCGTCGAGCGTCCCAAACTCGGGATTGATGCCTTTGTAATCTTTTATCGAATAATAGGATCCCAATGAACCTTTACGGTTTTTTTCGCCGATGGGATGTACGGGCATGAGCCACAGAATATCGACGCCCAGCTCTTTGAGGCGTGGCAAATGTTCTGCAAAAGCATTAAAAGTTCCTTCGGGGGTATACTGACGGATGTTTACCTCATATATTACAGCATCTTTGCTCCATGAGGGGACAGGGGTGTTGCTTACCCGGATGTTTTCTGGAGCCTGTTCATTCCTGTTTTGCCGGTTCTGGCATGCGGTGCCCAGCACCATAAGGGATAACAATAATGCGAGAAGGTTGATCTGTTTCATGGTCGTTTTACAGTGGTTTGTGATGTTAAACATACAGACTTATGTCTGTGCAATATACTGAATTTCCCCTGCACCCGTGAGTGCAGGGGAATGAATTCATCAAGGGATTTTTTCAAGCCCGGATCTAAAAAAAACACGGATTCGGGTACCTGGGTAGTGATAAGGCCGGAAAAAATCGTATGGTGTTATTTCAGTTCAATAATTCTTGCCGACTTGGCATCGATGTCAAAGCGGTCGAGGGTGTTGAGCGATTGTCCCGACAATACGTCTTTGCCGGTGCTGTAACGACTCAATATTTCGGCAAACCGATCGCCCGAAATGGTTCTGTTTTCCTCGTCCGAATTGTTGAGTATCACCATGACTGCTTCGTCATCCAGATAGCGGAAGAAAACATAAACATTGTTTTCGGGTACAAAGTGAAGGGTCTTGCCGTGGTGGATGGCTTTGTTTGATTTTCTGAAATTCAGGATTTTGGAAAGATAATCCACCATCTGGTTTTGTTCGGGTGTCCGGCCTTCTCTGGTGAAAGCATCGGTTGGGTCGCCCGACCATCCACCGGGAAAATCCTGACGAATATTGGCATGACCGTCGTATCCGTTACCGGCCATCAATATTTCGCTTCCGCAATACCATTGGGGGATGCCTCTGACGGTAGCAAAGAAAGCGGCGACCATCTTCATTTTGCGAATGTCGTTTTCCAATATGGTAAAGATTCTTCCCACATCATGGTTTTCGGGAAATACCAGGATATTGTTTACATCGGGATAGAGATGATCGTCGGCCAGAACATTGTAGAGGCGCATCAGTCCGTCGCTCCATCCGCCACCTTTCTCATTAAAGGCCTTATGCATGGCATCCATGAGAGGGAAATCCATGATGGATTTCAGGTGAGAGTTGAACCCGTCGGCGTTGGGGAAATCCTTTTGCCAGTAGCAGAGTTTGGAAGGATCACCAATCCAAGCTTCACCAACAATGTTGAAGTTGGGATATTCCAGGTTGATGCGTTTGTTCCATTCTGCCATCCCGTGTTTGTCGGGATAGGGGTATGTGTCCTGACGAATCCCCTGCAGACCGGCATACTCAATCCACCAGATACTGTTTTGAATCAGATAGTTGAGAAGGAGTTCGTTGCGGAGGTTCAGGTCGGGCATGGTGCTGTCGAACCACCCTTCGGTGGCCAGCTTAAGATCGGCTTCAGAAGCGTTGGGATCGGAAATGGTGGACAGCCGGTAGTTGGAACGGATGAAATGGCCGTAGTTGATCCAGTCGTCGGTAGGCAGGTCATTCATCCACCAATGGTAACTTCCGCAATGGTTGAAGATCATGTCTTTAATCACTTTGAGGCCTTTTTGGTTGGCTGCTTCCACCAGCTGTTTGTACTCTTCGTTGGTGCCGAAACGGGGATCTACCTTGTAATAGTCGGTGGTGGCATACCCGTGATAGGATGATTGGGGCATGTCGTTTTCCAGTACGGGGTTGAGCCAGATGGCCGTAAATCCCATGCCGGCGATATAGTCGAGGTGCTGTTTGATGCCTTCCAGGTCGCCGCCGTGACGGCCGTAGGGGGCATTACGGTCGGCTATTTCCAACATGCCATCGATGTTGTCGTTAGCCGGGTTGCCGTTGGCAAAGCGGTCGGGCATAATGAGGTAGATGGCGTCGGAGCTGTTAAAACCCTCGCGGAGGGCAGAGCCTTCGCGTCGTTCCAATAGTTCGAGCGACATGGTTTTTTTGACCCTTTTACCATCTTTAAACCGGATTGCTACCGTTCCCGGTGCGGCGTTGTCATCAATCAAAATATCGATAAAGAGGTAGTTGGGGTTCTTTACCGATGTGATTTTTTGGATGGAAAGACCCGGATAGTCGATTTCGGGCCTCAGCAAACCAATGTTTTCACTGTATGCCATCACCTGTACCACAGGATTTTTGAAGCCGATCCACCAGGAAGGTGGTTCGAGCCGATCGCGGATTTTATCGGCCGCCCGGACGTTGCCAAGGGAGCCTGCCAGGGCCGCTAATATCAGTATGGTGAGAAGATTAATTTTTTGCATAGAAGTTAGCATTTAAAGGTTTGACAATAGATTTTCCGGCCGGAATAGTGACTTCTTCGCCATACAGCAGGAGCGAAGTTTTTCCGGTGCCGTGACAGGTTATTTCCACCTGTTTTTGGTCAACTTTTATTTCCAGGTCATTTCCCCGGAAGCGAATACGGAATGAATACTCTTTCCATTGTTTGGGGATGATGGGTGTCAGACGTAATTTGCGGTCGTCGTAAACGCGTTTGCCGCCGAACCCTTCCACGATGGACATCCATGTTCCGGCCATACTGGTGATGTGTAACCCTTCGTGAACTTCGTTATTATAGTCGTCCAAATCGAGACGACTGGTTCTGAGGTACATCTCATAGGCTTTGTCGAGATTTCCAATGCGTGCCGCCAGAATATTGTGGACACAGGGCGACAGCGATGACTCGTGTACCGTTCTGGGTTCGTAGAAGGCAAAATTGCGCCGGATGGTCTGGGTGTCGTATTCCTCTTCAAAGAGGTAGATCCCCTGTAAGGTATCCGCCTGTTTGATAAAGCAGGAGCGCAGGATGCGGTCCCACGACCAGTGTTGGTTGATGGGGCGGATGGAAGGACTGAGCTCGTCTGTGGTAATTTGTTCTTTGTCCATATAGCCATCCTGTTGCAGGAAAACATCTTCGTCGTGGTTGTGGGGGAAATAAATGTTTTCGGCAATGGATTTCCACAGATTGGTTTCCGTATTGCGATCGAGATGGATCTTTTGGATGATTTTTTCCAACCTTTTGGGGTTGTTTTTCTCAACCATAAGGATGGCTTCCCGGGCATAGTTGAGACACCATTGCGCCACTTTGTTGGTATACCAGTTGTTGTTGACGTTGTTTTCGTACTCGTTGGGACCTGTTACCCCAAGGATGACAAACTTTTTCTTCTCCTGAGAGTAGGTTGCCCTTTGGCTCCAGAAGCGCGCAATGGCAATGAGCACTTCCAGACCGTAATCTTCCAGATAGGCCTCGTCACCCGTGTGACGGATGTAATTGTGAATGGCAAAGGCGATGGCCCCATTACGATGGATCTCTTCGAAGGTTATTTCCCATTCGTTGTGACATTCTTCGCCGTTCATGGTAACCATGGGGTAAAGGGCTGCCCCGTTGGTGAATCCCAGTTTCTGTGCGTTTTCGATGGCCTTATCCAGGTGTTTGTAACGGTAGATCAGCAGATTTTTTACCACTTTCTGCGGGGCGGTCATCAGGAAGAAGGGGATGCAATAGGCTTCGGTATCCCAGTAGGTGCTGCCACCATATTTTTCACCGGTAAAACCTTTGGGGCCGATGTTTAGACGTTCGTCTTTGCCGGTATAGGTCTGGTTGAGGTGGAAAATGTTAAACCTGATACCTTGTTGAGCCGCCACATCGCCTGAGATTTTGATGTCACTATGTTTCCAGATGTTTTCCCAGTGGGCAGCATGTTCGTCCAGCAAATGGTCGAAGCCGATGTCGGCCGCCTCGGCGGCTTGTCGTTGCGCATTGGCCAAAAGAAGTTCTTCCGGGTGATTTAAAGAACTGCAAACGCCTACATATTTATGAATGATAATATTCTTTCCTTGTTTGGCATCAATTGAAAACTGGCTGCCGGCGAAAGAGACGTTTTGGATGGGTTGAATATCTGTTATTTCTCCACCGGAAATTTTACTTTTGGCAGCAAATCCGACCTTAAAATCGAGTTTTTTGGTTTGCGACAAGAGCGATGCTTCATGGTCAGAAGCATTGGTAGATAGGATGTTCCAGAATTTTTCGTCGTAGTTGGCGTCTTCGTTTTTAACGTCACCGTCGATGTAGGGGGTTACAATGATTTTACAATCTTTGTTTTCGGGCGTAATGGAATAACGGATGGCGCCCACTTCGGGTCGTTCCATGCTGAGGAAGCGCTCCGTGGCAACCTTCACCTTTATTCCATTGTTGAGCGTTGCGGTGAACTCACGCTGCAAAACCCCTTTTTTCATGTCGAGGATGCGCACGAAATTTTCCACTTTCTGCGCTTTAAAAAGATCGAGCGTCTCACCGTTGATATTTACCACGATGCCAATCCAATTGGGCGAATTAATTACTTTGGCGAAGTATTCGGGGTAGCCGTTTTTCCACCATCCCACACGGGTTTTGTCGGGGTAATAGACGCCGGCGATGTAACTGCCTCTGAGGGAAGGACCGCTCCAGGTCTCTTCGAAGTTGGCCCGTTGTCCCATCAGCCCGTTTCCCAGGCTGAAAATACTTTCCGATGCTTTATGATGATCAGGATTTAATCCTTCTTCAATGATTTTCCACTCGTCGTTCTTCAAATATTGTCTCATCATCTCAATAAAATTAAATGGTGACCGTGTCACATTTAAACTCTTCTGTTGCAATAAATCCTACAGTTGATTCAGTTTGTTGAGGTTCATCTCATTGAGTCCTTCGACTACCAGATGAGCCTTTCCCAATGTTTGGGCCGATCCGATGCCGACGCATTTCATTCCGCCCCTAAGGGCAGCTTCCACGCCGGCTTCGGCATCTTCGAACACCACGCAATTCTTCGGGTCTACCTTTAGTGCCTCTGCGCCTTTTAAAAAGACTTCGGGGTCAGGTTTGGCCGCCGATACTTTGGTGCCGTCAATGATGGCATCGAACCAGGGGGTAAGTTCCAGTCGGTCGAGGATGGTCATGGCATTTTTGCTGGCCGACCCAAGGGCGATCAATAGATCGTTGTTTTTCAGTTCACGGATGAAATCCAGTGCGCCGGGCAATATCTCATCAGGCGTCATTTTCAGAATGTAGGAACGATAGTTTTCATTTTTCTTTTGAGCCAGTTCCTCTTTTTTCTGTTGTGGAAGCTCCAAACTTCCCAGCTCCAGCAGGATGTCGAGTGACCGCATTCGGCTGACGCCCTTCAGTCGTTCGTTGTCTTTTTCGGTGAAATCAATTCCCAGTTCTTCGGCAAGTTTTTTCCAGGCAATGAAGTGGTAACGTGCCGTATCAACAATAACACCGTCTAAATCAAAAATACACGCTTTTATCATGGGTTAATTTTCTTTGTCTTCAACAAAATAGACTGTTATAGCAGCAATGATCAGGCTGGCACCGGCAATAATCAGTGCATAAATGGCCTGAGAATGAAACCAAGCTTTGATGATCGGGCCGCTAAAAACGCCGTTTACAATTTGTGGTATGGTGATGAAAAAATTAAAGAGGCCCATATATATTCCCATTTTTCTGGGCGGTAATGCGCCCGAGAGGATGGCATAAGGCATGGACAGAATGCTTGCCCAGGCAATCCCCACACCAATCATGGGATATATGAGCATATTGGGATCCTTGATGAAATAGATGGATAATAATCCTGCTGCGCCAAAAAGCAATGAAACAGCGTGTGCTGTCTTTCTGCTGGTTTTTTTGGCAATGAAAGGAAGCAGCATGGCATACAAGGCAGCCACTCCATTGTATATTCCGAAGAGAACACCGACCCAGTTGCCGGCATCATTGTAGGCGGCGGAGCTGGTGTCGGTAAGCGGCAAATTGTAAACATGCTGAGCAATGGCAGGAGTGGTATAAACCCACATGCCAAAAAGCGCCAGCCAGGAAAAAAATTGAACCAGTCCCAGCTGTTTCATGGTGCGGGGCATGGCGATAAAATCTTTGAATATCTGAACGATGCCACTTACTTTTTTTTCGTTTGGTGAACTTTTTTCAGCCCCATGAAACTGTTCCATCTCTTTGGGTGAGTATTCTTTGGTGGTGATAATGGTCCAAAGAATCGTAATAACTAAGACCGCCGCTCCCAAATAGAATGAGAAGACCACATTGTCGGGGACGCTGCCCTCCGGAGCCACCTTGGAAACATCCATCCATTCCGCCAGGATATAGGTGATCCAGGATCCGACAACCGCTCCTATACCGATAAGGGTGGATTGAACGGCAAAGCCGGCGGTGCGTTGATCCAGTGGCAGCTTATCCGCCACCAGAGCACGAAAGGGCTCCATGGATACGTTAAAAGAGGCATCCATAATCATTAACATGCCGGCTCCCACAAACATGGGCGGAATAATGGCCGCCAGCATCTCCGAATTGGGCATAAAGACCAGTGCCAATGCGGCAAAAAGCGACCCAACCAAAAAATAGGGACGTCTGCGTCCCAGACGGTTCCAGGTGCGGTCACTGTAATGGCCAACGATGGGTTGTACCAACATCCCCGTGATGGGGGCCGCCAGCCAAAACCACCCTAGGTGTTCGATGTTGGCACCGAAAGTTTGTAGGATACGACTGGCATTGGCATTTTGAAGCGCAAAGCCGAATTGTATTCCTAAAAAACCAAGACTCATATTCCAGATTTGGGTCCTGGTTAGCCGAGGTAATTTGTTCATAGTTGCACGATTTCCTTTAAATCAGAATTTTCCATGGTACAGGGCTCCTCTTTTTTTGTTGAGCTGGATGCAATCTGCCTGAAAAGCTGTTGTTGTCACACTTGTTCCATGCGGAATGCATCATGAAAAAAGAGCCCGAAACCCTTAAAATGTTTTATTGGTGAAGAAAGATGACGAGATCTAATGGACCTCCAATGAGTATTTTATCCGTGGACCTGAACGGTAGGGATTATACCATATATAATATTATCCGGAATTGAAGAAAGAAGAAAAATACCGAACAATGCAAATGTAAGGATTAATGTAAATATTTGATAAAAAACCGATTCGAAAAAAGTGGGAGGTGGTGCTAAAGGTGGGGTGTAAGTCCGTTGATTTGCTGACTTTCGGGCATTTGCGAAAAAAAAGAGAAAAACACAACAAGATTTTGCAAACGTTTTCGAAACGTTCGGATTTCTTGGTGTTGGAAACAGGTTGGTATGGCAAACGCCCTATTTGAAAATTTACCGTTTAACGATAGGATGGTCAGGTTGATTGTCGCAATTTTAAGGTGGGGGTAAAAACTTTGGTGGAATAATCGATGTTCAGGTCTTTGTTTTCCAAACGTTGCAAAAGTAATCGCATGGCTTCCCGACCGGTTTCATACCCTTTTTGCTCCACGGTGGTAAGGGGGGGATAGGCAATTTCTGCATTGGGTCCATCGCCAAAACCAACCACTTTAATCTGGCTTGGAATGTCCCAACCGGCGGTTTGAAGGATCTGCATGGCAGCGATGGCGGTGCTGTCGTTAACGGCAAAAATGCCGTCGATTTTTTGGTCACTTATCAGCTTGATGAGGTGCTCCTGAAGGCTGAACACATACTCTCGGGTATCACATTTAACAATGAACTCATCGTTGACGGGTATGTTGTTGTCTTTCAACGCTTGTTTGTAACCTTCGGTGCGCTGGCTACCAATAATAAGATGCTGCGGGGCAGAGAGGTGTAATATTTTTTTACATCCCCGTTCAATGAGATGAGAGGTGGCAATGTGTGCGCCTTTGAAGTCGTCGGTGATGACGCGATCGGTGTTTATCTCTTCACACACCCGGTCAAAAAATACCATGGGGATTCCATTTTCATGAGCTTTTTTGAGATGAGTAAAATCTTTGGTGGTTTTGCTGACCGAGACAAGAATGCCGTCCACACGGTGGTCCACCAGCGCTTGGGTGTCGATGACTTCACGTTGATAGTTTTCGTTCGACTGGCAAATCATGACATTGTAGCCTTCGCCATAGGCCAGATCTTCGATGCCACTAATGACGGAAGAAAAAAAATGGTGCACAATTTCGGGAATGATGAGACCTATGGTATTGGTTTTTTGTCTTCTTAGGCTAAGAGCCAGAGCGTTGGGTCGATAGTTTACTTTTTTTGCAAAGGTCTTTACCAACCTTTTCGTTTCTTCGTTGATGTCCGGGTGATCTTTTAGGGCTCTGGATACCGTTGAAGGTGATAATTCCAATATGCGGGCTATATCTTTGAGTGTGATGTGGTTCGACTTCATTGGTGTGCAGTTTAACAAATTTGTTGGTTCCCTAAGCTTTCCCAAATCATCCCCGAAGTAACGGGGTCGGCAGGGAGAACTCGCATAGCCAAATTTTTCTCTTTGTTTGTTTCGCTAAATATGGTCTCGCCTGTTTCTTAAGATTTAAATTTTTGGTCTGAGTTTAAATTTTGATTTTTTGGCAATAACATTTTAAAGATATAAAAAAGAGGAATGATTTCTTGAAAAAAATTTATGAAAGGTGATTTTTGAGGCATGAAATGTCTTCAGAAGCGGCAATTTTCGGATTTCAACTTGCGGCGGAGCTCGGAATTTTCAGATGTTTGATTCTTTTAACAAAATGCATTGATGGGCTTAATTCGGATTTATGGGCAAGATGGGTTCCCCGGGGGTAAAAGCGCATGAGATGAGTATGACCAACTAAGTTGGTCACAACAAGAAATAATTGTGCAGCGCAGAGGCAGAAGGGGCTTTAATTAAATCTCCTTATTGCTGCATGACAATGAGAGATTGTCACAAAAAAGGATGTATCAAGCTCTGTCATGCCAGTTGCCGCCCCATGACATAAATTAATTTTACAGTGATGAAATTAACCTTCGAAAACGTTTGCAGAAAATTTGGGAAAATGTTTTAAAGCAGGTGTTTTTTTGCAAACGAAACCGCAAACGTTTGCGGTTTCGTTTGCAGAACTTTTCACAAAAAAAAAGGAAAGTTAATGTTAATAAATGTTTATTAATGGATGCATTTGGTCTAATTTTGTGAATGAAGAAAGATGATTTTACCCGGGAAAAAATGTAACGACATTTTTAAGTAACAACCCGGAGAATTTATTGAAAGCAGAAAAATTACCGAACAGGAAGTCCTTATAAATTGTAAGGGATTTATCTAAAGGTCATTAATCAAGTTTATTTTTAAATTAAAGTTTTATGAAAAAACAGTTTAATTTCTTTAAAATCCTGTTTCTCTTTTTGGGGCTGGGCTTATATACCGGAGTTGCCGCCCAGGAAACCATGGTAACAGGAGTTGTGACGGATGCAGATACCGGTGGTCCGTTGCCGGGAGTAACTGTAGTTAAAAAAGGAACGTTTCAGGGAGTCATCACACAGATTGATGGGTCTTATTCTATCAATGTATCCCCTGAGGATGTTCTGGTGTTTTCCTTTGTGGGTTATAAATCTGTTGAAGAGACTGTAGGAGATAAACAAGTCATAAATATTGCCCTTGAACCTGATATGTTGGGACTGGAGGAAGTGGTAGTAATCGGTTACGGAACAGTGAAAAAGGGAGATGCTACCGGAGCCGTTAACGTTGTTACCTCAAAGGACTTTAATAAAGGATCCATTACTTCAGCTCAGGAATTAATGGTTGGGAAAAGTGCAGGTGCCATTGTTACCCCGGGTGGTGGTGCACCAGGCAGTGGTGCCACCATACGTATTCGTGGAGGTTCTTCTTTGAATGCATCCAATGATCCGTTGATAATAGTGGATGGGGTGCCTTTGGATAACAATGATGTATCAGGGAATAATAACATCCTTACGGTAGTAAATCCTAACGATATTGAATCCTTTACTGTATTAAAGGATGCATCATCTACTGCTATATATGGTTCAAGGGCCTCGAATGGGGTTATTATAATAGAGACCAAATCATCGAAGGAAGGGTCTCCTTTAAAAATTGACTATAATGTAAAAACGTCCATCTCAAGTCCCATTAAATATGTGGATGTATTCTCAGGAGATGAATTCCGTGCAATTGCTTTAGAAAAAAAGGAGCTATTTGGTGTTAGTAACCTTGATAAGTTGGGTAGTTACAATACTAACTGGCAGGAAGAGATATTTCGGGATGCTTTTAGTCAGGATCATAATTTGAGTTTTTCCGGATCCTATAAAAAGCTTCCATACCGCTTGTCGGTGGGGTATACCGATGATGCAGGAATTCTTAAGAACACGGATATGGAGCGTTTTACCGGGGCATTAAATTTATCGCCCACCCTGCTGGATGGATATTTAAAGCTTAATGTAAATGTGAAGGGGATGATCACGGATAATAATTTTGGTGATGAGGGAGCCATCGGTTCAGCTATTAATATGGACCCCACACAACCGGTAAAAGATGGTAATCCTGCTTCTGACGGTTATTTTCAGTGGGATAACTATGGTGCCAACCTGGGAACTCCCAACCCTGTAGAACAGGCTTTGGAAGTAGACAATCGGTCGACCGTTAAAAGGATTATTGCCAATATGCGGGTGGACTATACAATGCCCTTTCTAACCGATCTACGTGCCAATTTAAATGTTGCGACCGATCGTATCGATAGCGAAGGTCACAACAATCGACCAGTGACCACCAATGGCCAATTGGATGGTGATTTTACAGGAAAAGTTAACAATTACAGTGCTAATAATTCTAATGATTTGCTGGACTTTTATCTGAATTATAAGAAAGATCTGGGTGACATTCATAACTTTGATCTCACAGCAGGTTATTCCTGGCAGCATTTTCATCGTGAAAGTGACAGCGAAACGCATGGTCTTATTCCTGAAGGGGAAGAGGGGTATGTGAAGCCTACCAGCAATTCGACGATCACTGAAAATTATCTTGTATCATTTTTTGGCCGTCTGAATTATTCTTTGATGGATAAGTATCTGCTTACGGCAACATTCAGAAATGATGGCTCATCCCGGTTTATTGATGATAACAAATGGGGCTTTTTCCCATCAGCAGCGTTGGCATGGAAAATTAATCAGGAATCATTTCTCGAAGATTTTGATGCTTTGTCGGATTTGAAAATGAGGATTAGCTGGGGTATCACCGGACAACAGGATATTGGTAATGATTATCCTGCTCAGGCATCCTATGTTTTATCTTCGCCGGGGTCTTACTACAAAATAGGGGGAGAATTTTTGCCCACTTTAAGGCCAGATGCCTACGACCCGGATATCAAATGGGAAGAGACAACCACTCAAAATATTGGGCTGGACTTTGGGTTTTTCAAAAATCGTATTTCAGGTTCCGTGGATGTTTACAAACGGGAAACCAAAGATTTGCTTAATACGGTTACTGTTCCTACAGGTAGTAACTTTTCCAATCAGCTCTTAACAAATGTTGGAAGCCTTAAAAATGAAGGGGTTGAATTTGTTTTGAATTTGATTCCTTTATCTACTAAAGATATGTCCCTGAATGTAGGGTTTAATCTGACTTACAATGAAAATACCATTACAAAATTGTTGTTGAGCGATGATCCGAATTATATCGGGATTTTGTATGGCGACGGAATGACAGGTCAGAAACAGGTTACCCGGGTTGGTGAAACAGCCTATTCATATTTCGTGAATAAACAAGTTTATGATCCGAATGGGAAACCCATTGAAGGTCTTTACGTTGATCTTTCAGGAGAAGGAGGAACAGTAAACGGAGATAACGATGATAAATACATCTTCAAAAATCCATATCCCGACTATTTAATGGGTATGTCCTTAAGGTTTAACTACAAAAACTTTGATTTCTCAGCATCCGGACGGGCCAGTATTGGAAACTATGTATATAATCAGGTGGCTGCGGGAGCATCCTACGATCAGATGCAACAAATTGGTTACTGGAAAAATTTTCCAAGAGTGTTGAATGAGTTTCAATTTGTAAAACGACAGTTTACCAGTGATTATTTTGTTCAGGACGCCTCCTTTTTTAAGCTGGATAATGTAAGTGTTGGATACAATTTTGGAAATATAATGAAGGATATTTCGGCATATGTTACGTTAAGTGCTCAGAATATCTGGACCATAACCGATTATGACGGAATTGATCCTGAAGTGTCGGATGGTATTGATAATAATCTGTATCCTCGGCCTCAGGTATTTATGCTTGGTATAAACATTTCCTACTAACTTCAGATTTTAAAAAAGCAACAACGATGAATAAGATATTAATAATAATAGGAGTTTTGATTTTCACATGGATGTTTTCATCCTGTGTAGATGATCTGGATGTGACTCCCAAAGATCCAAATACGATCCTTTCCGGGAATATTGGAGACGATCCCCAATACACGAAACAGGTGTTAGGGAAGATATATGCCAGCTTTGTTATTGCGGGTCAGGGAGAAAATGGAGGTGCGGATATTGCTGCATCCGATGAGAACTTTTTTACCACCATGCGGGCATTATGGAATTTACAGGAGATTACCACTGATGAGGCTATATGTGGCTGGACCGATATTGGCATCTCTGATTTGAATACTCAGACCTGGAGTCCCAGTAATCCCTTTTTAACCGCGTTGTATCAACGTCTTGGATTGAGCATCACTTACGCCAATGATTTCATTCAGTTGAATCAGGGAAGTGACGATCCTGAAATAATGAATTATGTTGCCGAGGCTCGTTTCTTAAGGGCATTGGCCTATTTTTGGCAAATGGATTTTTTCGGGAATCCACCCTTCACCACAGAAAAGGATGGCGTAGGTAAATTTTATCCCAAACAGATTAAGCGTGCCGATCTCTTTAATTACATTGTGACTGAACTCAAGGATATTGAGGATGATTTGGGCGAACCGGGGTCATCTTATCCTCAGGCTGATAAAGGTGCTGCCTGGATGTTGCTGGCACGTTTATACCTGAATGCCGAAGTTTATACAGGAACCGCCAAATGGGATAGTTGTATCATCTATACTAATAAAGTATTAGAGAGTGGTGCTTATGCCCTGGCAGATGATTACCGGCAAAATTTTAGCGGGAATAATCATTATCCCGACAATCCGGAAATGATTTTTGCCTGGGAACAGGATGGTGTTCATACTCAGGGATACGTAGGCACAACCTTTATTATCGAGTCGAGCAGTGATGCTGATTACCTTCCTGCTGAAGTATATCATGGGTTGACTGAAAATACCAACTGGAACGGAAACAGGGCAAGGAAAGATTTTATGAATATTATGGTGGACACATTGGCTACCTACGGCGATAATCCCATTCCTTCGGATGTTTCCACCTTTGATGAAGTGAAAGATAAGAGGGTTTATCTTAAGATTAAAAAATCAGTGGATATACCCAGTCCTTCAGCCAGTGGTGACTATGGTATCGGTGTCTATAAATTCACTGCTCTGAATATTGATGGTTCACAGCCGGAAAATTATCATCCAGCTTATGCCTGTACTGATTTTCCAATATTCAGGTTGGCAGATGCTTACCTGATGAGAGCCGAGGCTAATTTCCGTTTGGGTAATATTACGGAATCGGTGGATGATATAAATGTTATTCGTCGCAGAGCTTATGGAGACAACAGTGGAGATATTACTGCCGACGATTTGGACGAAGCCTTCATTTTGGATGAAAGAGCCCGGGAATTTTATTATGAAGCTCAGCGTCGTACCGACCTGGTTCGTTTCGGACAATTCACCGACGGGACTTATCACTGGCAGTGGAAAGGAGGGACCTTTGAAGGTACATCAACTTCTGATCACCTGAATATTTTCCCGATTCCGGGCGATGAAGTATCTGCTAATCCAAATATAGAGCAAAACACCGGATATTAATTCACTAAAATTGATCAAGCAATGAAAAATAATATATTCATATTTCTGGCTTTTATTGGGATAACGGCAGGCCTTTTTTCTTGTGAAGATGATAGAGAAAAGGTTTATATGCTGGAAACCCCAAATGCTCCGACCATTCAAACAATTCCTGATTTAACCCTTAGGCGTGGTATCGGAAACGATACGCTGGAATTTGTCGGAACGCCTGTCGATGCGGGATTCCAATCTTCAGCACGATATATTCTTGAGGCAGCAATGCCGGGAACAAATTTTGAAGATGCGGTTCAGATTTATTCGGGTGTTCAAGCTGAATCTATAAAAATCAAGGTAAGTGAATTGAATACCATTTTGCTGAAGAAGTTTCCGGCAGATGAAACATCTACCGTTGAATTCCGCTTACGTGCAGTTCTTGTTGTAGATGGTGGTACCGGAGCACCCGGTACGGGTACCAATCCGTTTGAGTATATTTCTGAAATTCAGAGTGCTGATGTTAGTTTGTACGGCTTGCCACGGCTTAATTTACTCAATTCCGGAATGGATCAAAAAATAGAATCATCCTTAGGAGACGGAAACTATTATGGCTTGGTGAAATTAGATGAGTCTATGCCATTCACACTTTATGATCCCGATGCCGAAACGGAATATGGAGGAAGCGGAGGAACATTGGTTGTTGACGGTGACGGAATCCAGATTGAAAAAAGTGGTTGGTATAAGTTTTATGTAGATATTAATAATCTTACTTTCGAAGCAGTACCCAATATGATTGGAGTAGTAGGATCTGCTACACCCAACGGCTGGGATGCACCCGATTTGAAGATGGATTATGATGCTGAAACCGGAACCTGGGTTATTACAACTGATCTGTCGGATGGTGAGATTAAATTCCGTTTGAATGATGATTGGGGCTGGAATCTTGGAGGTACGGAAGATAATTTGGTAAAAGATGGGGATAATATTGCCGTTAGCGCAGGAAACTATACCATTATTCTTACCCTGACGGGAGATGCCACCGGAACTTTTGAACTGATTGAAAACGATTAAATAATTACAGAGGGATGAGCCGGTAGTTTCCTTTATTTAAGTGAAATAAGGTTTTACCGGCTTGTCTTCAAAACTTGAAAAATCGTAAGTTATGAAACGAAAAAATATATACGGGAGTTTATTTGTTGTCCTTCTGATGACGATAATTGGGTCTTCCTGTACGGAAGATATGTCGGAAGTGCGGTTAGATCCGGCAATAGAGACTACCCAATCGATGGGCATAAGCTCTGATAGTGCTGTAATAGAAGGTTTTGTTCTTACCGAAGGAACCGGTTTTACCGAACGGGGAGTATGTTACAGTACAACTGAAAATCCAACTGTAGATGACAATAAGGTGGAATACACCGGAGATACAGACAAAGCCGCATTTAACGTAACATTGAGAGGGTTGGATTATGCCACCCCTTATTATGCGCGTGCTTATGGTATTGGACCTAACGGGGTCGTTTATGGGGAACAAATGAGTTTTACGACCCTTCCTGTTGTGCCAACCGTTACGACCATGGAAATAGTAAGTGATATAACAGGTAATTCTGCCAAAAGTGGAGGAGAAGTAACTGTTGCTGGAGGTGCAGAGGTTACGGCACGTGGTGTTTGTTTTAGCACGGAAGAAAATCCTACTATAGAAGATCAAAAGACAGATGATGGTGAAGGGTTGGGTGAATTTGTTAGTACCCTGACGGGATTAAAAGGAAACACCATCTATTATGTTCGTGCTTATGCTACCAACAGTGCCGGAACCGGTTATGGTTTGCAGGTAACGTTCAAAACGCCCGTAGATGCTCCGGTTGTAGTCACCTCTTCCATTGACAATGTTACAAAAACATCCGCCATCATAAACGGTGAAGTAACCTATGATGGAGGGGGAACGGTAACCGCTCGCGGGTTTGTATGGGGTACCTCAGAAAACCCGACTCTTGAAGACAATGTTCTTAACAGTGGAGATGGCGTTGGTGTAATTGTGGAAGAATTGACCGAACTGGAAATGAACACCACCTATTATGTTCGTGCTTTTGCTACCAATGAATATGGCACAGCCTACGGTGAAAACATTTCATTTACCACATTGGCCGATATAACAAAGTTCTGGATTGTTGGCAACTATAATGAATGGGACAATAGTGATAATGCGGAATTTATAATTTCAACAGCCGAGAGCAATGGATTGGCAGAGGGTTATGTATACCTTACAGCTGGTGAAATTAAACTGACCACGGATCATTCATGGGATGATGCCCACACCTTTGGCGATGACGGCTCCGGTGGGTTAACCAATCCGGGTAACAATATTCCGGTTCCTGCCGATGGATATTATAGGATTCAGGCCAATCTGAGTGATATGACCTATTCTTTGATTGCCATGCAATGGGGTGTGGTCGGTAATGCTACTCCTAATGGATGGGATGTTGAAACGCTTTTAACTTACGATAGTTCGCTTAAAGTGTTGAAGGGTGCTTTCCACTTTACCGTTGGGGAGTTTAAATTCCGTGCCAATGGTTCCTGGGATTACAACTATGGAAGTGATGCTGCCGATGGAACATTAAGTGCCGGAGGAGAAAATATCCCCGTTGATTTTGAAGCTGATTATGCGGTAACGCTGGATTTGAGTACGCCCAATGAGTATAAATACAGCGCACATCGTTGGGGGGTTATTGGATCAGCTACTCCGGGAGAATGGAGTACCGATACCGATATGACCTGGGATGAGACGAATCAGGTATTTACCGCAACACTGGATATGGTGGTAGGAGAATTTAAATTCAGAGCCGATGATGCATGGGATTATGATTTAGGTGGCGATATAAATGCGCTCACCCCCGGTGGGGCAAATATGGCAATTGAAGAAGCCGGGAATTATACCATCACGTTAGATCCGTGGAATAATACTGCAACATTGACCAAAAATTAATTTTTGAATTGTTCTTTGAAAAGGCAATGTTGTTTTAACTGGTATATTGCATTTAGAATGTAGAAGTGTGTCTTTCGCAGCTCGGGTGTTGAATTCAACAACTGAGTTGCGAAAGTGCTATTAATAAAGTTTTTAAAATGGTTGTTAATGAGATAAGTTGTTGTTTGGGCTTTTATTTTCGATAAAAATTTCTTCGAAGAAACGGGCATGACAAAAGGAACTGAACAATATCTGAGTCATACGAGTTCCATCAGATCTATAACTTATATAAATTTTATGCTGATGAGACAATTTTTTACTTCAATATTTATATTAATCCTGTCTTTTTCAGGTTACAGCCAGGTAGTGACTACAGAACCTGCCCTGCCAACCGAAACCGACCAGGTCATTGTCACCTTCCATGCCGATGAGGGAACGGGAGGGTTGAAAGATTACAGTGGTGATGTGTACGCACATACCGGGGTAATAACCAATGAAAGTACGAGTTCTTCCGATTGGAAACATACTATTTCCGAGTGGGGGGAGAATGAGGCCAAGACAAAATTAGAGCGGGTCGATGCCAACACCTATCAGCTGACCATTTCTCCGGATATTCGCACTTACTATGAAGTCCCGGATGGTGAAACAGTTCTGAAATTGGCCTTTGTATTTCGCAGTGGAGAACTAGTAAACGGTTCTTATCTGGAAGGGAAAGATACCGGAAGCAAAGATATTTTTGTGAATGTTTACGAGCCTGAGCTAACTGCTGTATTGACTCAACCTGTGGATGGGGCACTCTTTGAACCCGGCCAGACGGTTGAGGTAGAGGGGCAGGGCCAAGAGGCTGTTTCCCTGGAACTGCTTTTTAATGGAACAACCGTGACTTCCATAACCTCGTCAGAGTTGAGTTATTCCTTTAGTGCGCCCAATGAAGGGAGTCATCAGCTTATTCTTGTTGCTACCGGGGATGACGGTGAAACGGATGCCGATACTGTTGACTTCTATATACGGGAACCGGTAGTGGAAGAAGCGATGCCCACCGGCTTGAGAAAGGGTGTCAACATTTTGGATGATAATAGTGTTACTTTGGTTTTGCAGGCTCCTTACAAATCGTATGTTTACGTGCTGGGCGACTTTAATGATTGGGAACCCCGTCCGGAAGCACAAATGAAAAAAGACGGTGAGATGTTCTGGCTGACTCTTACGGGCCTGGAACCCGGAGAAGAATATGCTTATCAGTATTATATCGATGGAGAGGTTAAAGTGGCCGATCCTTATGCCAATAAAGTGCTGGATCCGTGGAATGATAAGTATATTCCCGAACGGATTTATCCTAACTTAAAATCCTATCCCGAAGGGGATGGTGCCGACGGAATCGTTTCCGTTTTTACTACCACTCCGGAGGACTACGAATGGCAAACAGCGGATTTTACAGCTCCTGATGCGGAAGATCTGATTGTTTATGAATTGCTTATTCGTGATTTTACCGAAAACCAGGACATTAAAACTGTTACCGATACACTCGATTACCTGCAGCGGCTGGGGATCAACGCCATAGAGCTGATGCCGTTCAATGAGTTCGAAGGTAACGACAGCTGGGGTTATAATCCATCCTTCTATTTCGCCACAGATAAAGCCTACGGAACCTTTAATGACTTCAAGGAATTTGTGGATGAATGTCATGCGCGTGGAATAGCGGTGATTATGGATTTGGTTTTGAACCATAGCTATGGTCAGTCGCCATTGGCTCAAATGTATCTGGAAGGGGGTAAGCCGGCCGAGAATAACCCTTGGTATAATCGGGAGCATAATATGCAGAATGCAGATGCACAGTGGGGTTATGATTTTAATCATGAAAGTCCTTATACTCAGGAATTGGTTGATAGCATTACATCGTTCTGGATGACAGAACTGCGGGTTGACGGATTTCGTTTCGATTTTACCAAAGGTTTTACCAATACCCCGTATGGTCCTTCATCGTGGGCCAGTGATTTTGATGCTTCAAGGATCAATATTTTGAAGCGAATGGCCGATAAGATATGGGAAAAGAATCCGGATGCCTATGTTATTTTCGAACATCTTTCTGAAAATTCGGAAGAGAAGGTCCTGGCCGATCATGGCATTCTGCTGTGGGGTAATATGAATTATTCTTTTGGGGAAGCCATTATGGGCTATCATGAAGACGGGAAGTCCGATTTTTCATGGGCATCATACAAGCAACGGGGATGGAGCAACCCCAATGTGGTGGCGTATATGGAAAGTCATGATGAGGAACGATTGATGTTTAAAGCCCAAGCTTATGGCAACTCATCCGGTAGTTATGAAGTTAAGGAGCTTGAAAATGCTGCCGACAGATTTGGCATGGCTGCGGTCTTTTTGATGTCGATACCCGGTCCCAAAATGATCTGGCAGTTTGGTGAAATGGGATATGACATAAGTATTGATGATGGGGGACGGCTGAGTCAGAAACCACCCAAATGGGAATACCTGGAGGACTATTATCGGGAAACGCTTTGGATGGTTTTTGCGAATATCATTAACCTGAAGAAAAAATATGAGGTGTTTTCTACCGCAGATTTTGAGTTGGAAGTTAATGATCCGGTAAAGTATATTCGGCTAAACGGTTCTGATACGGATGTGCGGTTAGTTGGAAACTTTGGCTTGGAAACAACGAGGGTTAAACCTCTTTTCAGTAAAACAGGATGGTGGTACAATCATTTTGTGGGTGATAGTGTTAATGTGTCGGATCAGAATATGGAAGTTACGCTAGATCCCGGAGAATTTGCTTTTTTCACCTCTTCAAAACTTGAAGGGTTCAGGAATATCACTTCATCCGGTCCCCAAGTAATGATTGATGAGGAGAGGATACGGGTTTATCCTAATCCGGTTTCCAACACACTGACCTTCCAAACAGAAAGTGATCAGGGAATTAAAGAAATTGCCATATATGACTATTCGGGAAGAATGGTTTTTTTGGAAAACGTTTCGGGAAGAGAAACGATAAATGTTTCCGGTCTGCATAAAGGAGTATACCTGTTGAAGATGGTAGAGGCTACCGATAAAGTCTATTGGCAAAAAATAGTGAAGCAGTAAACGAAGTGATAATTGCCGATGAGACGGGGTTGTTTGACAGCAGACAACCCCGTTTTTTTTAGAGCCAGATAGTTGTTGACTAACTCGGTCAAAAAAACATTCAAACCGATTAAAAAACACGGGGATTCAAATGCCTGAATAAAAAAGGAGGCGGCTGCTCGGAAATTTGTGTCAAAGGCACTTCGGAGCTGATGTTGTGGTTCGGACTGAATAGAAATAGGAGAGAAAAATATTGATGATTTCTAAATTGATGATTTTATGTGTTTCTTTGAGGTATTGATTTGAGACTAGACAAGAAATGTTTAAAATGAATTCTCAATATTAAATATGAATTTAGAAGATTCTTTTCGACATAAGGGTTTGCGCCAAAGGCTTGTAAATGATATTGAGAGAAAAGGGATCACCGATAAAAAAGTGTTGGAGGCCATAGGTAAAGTACCGCGCCATCTGTTTATGGACAGTTCATTTGTTAACATGGCATACAAGGATCAGGCGTTTCCCATAGGAGAAGGACAAACCATTTCACAACCCTATACGGTTGCGGTTCAGACTTCTTTACTTAAGATAACCCCGGAGGATAAGGTGTTGGAAATCGGGACGGGATCAGGGTATCAGGCCGCTGTTTTATCGGAAATGGGAGCCGCGGTTTATTCCATTGAACGGCAATCCCGGTTGTATTCTAAAACCTCCCGTTTGTTGAAGTCCATTGGTTACAAAAATGTTAAAATGTTTTTGGGCGATGGATATGAAGGACTTCCGGAATTTGCCCCTTTTGATAAAATTATTGTAACGGCAGCAGTTGATGAGGTGCCTTCCGCTTTACTTCTTCAGCTTAAAACCAATGGACTTATGGTGATTCCTTTGGGTGAGCGTTCGCAAACAATGACGCGGATCAGGCGTTTATCTGAAGAAGACTTCGAGCAAGAAACTTTTGGACAGTTTGCTTTTGTGCCGATGTTAAAGGGCATTGCAAAATAGGGTTGAATATTTGGATAGATTGAAGAGCGTAGGGAAGATGGTAGTAATATGATAGAGCGACAGGTGGTTGGAGCATAAAAGGCTGGCGGAATATTTCTTGCACTATAGAAAAGATTGAAACAATCATAAACCAAAAACATTAGAGTATGCTACATATAGAACCATTGGTTTTTAATCCGTTTCAGGAAAATACCCTGATTGTTTATACGGATAGTGGTGAATGTGCCATTGTCGATCCGGGCATGTTATTTGATCATGAAGAAGCCCGATTGGTTGAGAAGATTGCTGAGTTGAAGGTGGTTCCTCGGCTTCTTTTGCAAACCCATTTGCATGTGGATCATGTGTTGGGTACCCGTTTTGTTTCTGAGAAATATGGTTTGGATCCCATGGCTCATGAAGGGGATGAGTTTTTGATTGGTCAAACCAAAAGTATGGCAGCTTCATTTGGCATGGCGGTTGACCGGGATCCACCGGTTCCTGCTGTTCATCTGAACCATGGCGATAGAGTCGAGTTGGGAGCTACCACCTTTGAGGTGATTCATGTTCCCGGCCATTCCCCTGGCGGGATAGCCTTTTATTCGGCAGAAAATAAAGTTTTACTTGCCGGTGATATATTATTCAAAGGCAGTGTGGGCCGTTCCGATTTACCTGGCGGCAATCATAAGCTGCTTATCGACGGGATCAAGAGTCGCTTGATGGTTTTACCTGATGATGTTGTGGTTTATCCCGGGCATGGTCCCAAAACAACCATTGGAGAGGAAAAAAGAACCAATCCCTTTTTGTGCTGAGATATCCTTTTGACAAATATCATTGCTGTGAATGGTATTAATTTGTTTTTTTACTGATCGAAGGAATCACTCTGAGTGAGTTTGATGAAAAAAAACAATCCAAACATTTCCATATGAAAGAGTTCAAAGACCGGCATATTGGTCCCGCTGCAGGCGATGTGGCCCTTATGCTTGAAAAAACAGGCGTATCCTCGCTTGACGAATTGGTAAGTCAGGCAGTGCCGGACAACATTCGATTGAAAGAGGATTTAAAGTTATCCCCGGCTATTTCCGAACAGGAATATTTGGAACGGATCAGACGAATCGCTTCCAAAAATAAAGTATTTAAGACCTATATCGGGATGGGGTATTATAATACGTTTTCTCCGCCGGTCATTATTCGGAATGTTTTGGAAAATCCTGTTTGGTATACCTCATATACGCCATATCAATCGGAGATTTCTCAGGGAAGACTGGAAGCCCTTCTTAACTTCCAAACCATGGTGGCGGAACTGACGGGTATGGAGTTGGCCAATGCATCACTATTGGATGAAGCGACTGCCGCAGCCGAAGCTATGATTATGATGTTTAATACACGAAGTCGCTCTCAGGTGAAATCGGGAGTGGATACTTGTCTGGTTGATTCACGGATGTGGCCTCAGACACGTGCTGTGTTGGAGACCAGGTCGAAACCCTTGGGCATAAATCTTCAGTATGCGGATGCAGGCAAGGAAAAATATGACCCGGACAAACATTTTGGAATGATTGTTCAGTATCCGGATGCCAATGGAGAAATTAGAGACTTCCGTTCCATCGCAGAGGAGGTCCACCGACAAGGTGGAAAGATTGCGGTGGCAACCGATTTGTTGGCCCTGACATTACTTATCCCACCGGGTGAATGGGGCGCGGATATTGTCTTTGGTTCTTCTCAGCGGTTTGGCGTTCCTTTGTATTATGGTGGTCCTCATGCCGCCTTCTTCGCGGCTAAAAATGAGTATAAGCGTCATCTGCCCGGACGGATAATTGGGGTCTCGAAAGATGTTACCGGGCGACCGGCTCTGAGAATGGCTTTGCAAACCAGAGAACAACACATAAAGCGGGAACGGGCTACTTCGAATATTTGTACTGCTCAGGCTCTTTTGGCAATAATGGCCGGGTTTTATGGTGTATGGCATGGCCCGGATGGTTTGAGGGATATTGCGCTGAAGATTCATACATTTACTGTGAAATTGAAGAATGCTTTGGAAAGCAAGGGCTTTGTTTCGCTCAACGATACATTTTTTGATACACTGAGAATCAAACTGCCGGAGGAGGTATCTGCCGCAAATCTTAAAGAGAAGTTGCTGGCGAAAGAAATTAACATTAGGTATTTTGAAGATGATCCTTTGGTCGTTGGCATTAGTCTGGATGAGACCACTTCGGAAAGTGACGTGCAGGAGCTGGCGGACATTTTCTTGGGAATGGTGGATGGAAATAACCTTAATATAGAAGATTTTGAAGGGGGTTGTTTGATTCCAGATTCTTTGAGAAGGTCTTCGGGTTATATGGAACAGGAAGTGTTTAGACATTATCGTTCCGAAACGGAGATGATGCGTTACATCAAACGTCTGGAGCGTAAAGATGTTTCGCTGGCACATTCAATGATATCGCTGGGTTCGTGTACCATGAAACTGAATGCTGCGTCGGAAATGGCAACCCTTACCTGGCCGGAGTTTACCTCTATTCATCCCTTTGCACCGGTTGATCAGGCATTGGGTTATCACCTGATGATGAACGAATTGCGCTCCGATTTAGCTGAGATTACAGGACTGGCAGATGTGACGCTTCAGCCCAACTCAGGAGCTGCAGGAGAGTATACCGGCTTGATGGTGATCAGGGCTTATCACCAGTCGCGAAATGAGGGTCACCGGAATGTGGCGCTGATACCCTCCTCTGCCCACGGGACTAATCCTGCTAGTGCTGTAATGGCGGGAATGAAGGTGGTTGTAGTACAATGTGACGAGAGAGGAAATATTGATGTGCAGGATTTGGCAGAGAAAGCAGAAAAATACAGTGATGAACTGGCTTGCATGATGGTTACCTATCCATCGACGCACGGTGTTTTTGAGGCATCCATTTGTGAAATATGTGATATTATCCACAAGCATGGTGGTCAGGTATATATGGATGGCGCCAACCTGAATGCGCAGGTGGGTATCACCAGTCCGGGGACCATTGGTGCTGATGTATGTCATCTTAACCTTCATAAAACGTTTGCGATACCTCATGGCGGAGGAGGCCCCGGTGTCGGCCCTATTGCCGTCGCGTCTCATCTTGTGGAGTTTCTTCCCGGACATAATGTTATCGATAATATGCGGAAAGGTATTTCTGCTGTTTCTGCTGCACCATGGGGAAGTGCGGGTATTTTGCCCATTACCTACGGATACATTAAAATGATGGGAGCCGACGGATTGACATATGCCACCAAAATAGCCATACTGAATGCCAATTATGTGGCTTGTGAGTTGAAAAATGATTTTGGGGTGCTGTATTCTGGAGAACAAGGACGTGTGGGGCACGAGCTGATTCTTGAATGCCGGAAGCTAAAAGCCAGCACGGGAATTTCTGAAATTGATATCGCCAAACGACTGATGGATTTTGGTTATCATGCGCCAACGGTGTCATTCCCCGTTCACGGAACCCTGATGGTTGAACCCACCGAAAGTGAGTCGAAGGAGGAGCTTGATCGCTTTGTAGAGGCTTTAAAAACTATTTTTTCTGAGATCAAAGAGATAGAGGCAGGGACGGCCGATCGTGAGGATAATGTTCTGAAAAATGCACCTCATCCCGACTATGTGGTGGTTTCGGACTCTTGGGAGCATCCCTACGGCAGAGAAAAAGCTGCTTTCCCACTTCAGTGGGTCAAAGAGAATAAATTTTGGCCGGCGGTGGCTCGGGTTGATGATGCCTGGGGAGACAGAAATCTGGTTTGCACCTGCGACGCATTTAGTTTATGGAATGAGTAAGCCTTGAAGATGCAATCAAACCTGATTCGTTGGATTTGTATTGTCTGCCATTCCGGGGTTTTCATGTAGTTGTATTAAGTGTGAATTTTATTATATCAATAGAAAAGGTGAGGGATTAAGATCCTTCACCTTTTTTCATTTTGTCAGAATAGAAAATACTCCTTTTGGATAGGAATGCTTGTTATTTAGGAAGATTTTTCAAAAGTTTTCCAATTTCCGGGTGATTATTTTGAATGGCAAAGTTTGCGGCGTTATCTCCATCAATATCTTTGAGATAGGGGTCTGCCCCATATTTGAGCAATATCCTAACCACTTCCATGTTTCCTTCTGATGCCGCATACATGAGCGGTGTAAAATTCTCTATGCTATCTGTGGCATTTATGGATGCGCCATTTTCCAAGAGATATTGAACCGTTTCAGGGAAAGGCCCTGACGCAGCAAAGTGAAGAGGGGTTAATCCTTTTTGGTCACTTTTCGTTAGGGATGCCCCATTTTCAGCCAATAATTTTACCACTTCTGTATGGCCATTAAAGGCTGCGAGCATGATGGGTGTTTGACCATCCTGATTCACGGAATCTGCATTGGTGTTGGCCGCCAAGTGATTTTTTACGATGGATACATTTCCGTTAAAGGCTGCCTCGTGAATGGGAATAGAAGGAGCTTGTGGTGAAGATGCTTCTGGTGATGACGTTGTTAACTTCTTTTGTGGATTATCTTTTTTAGTTTTACCGTTACATGCGGAGAAAAGAGTAAAAACGACCAATGTAACCGAAAGAAAAGTTGCTCTCATTGTATAGCTTTTTAAATGAATGGAAAACAAATATGGGTATTTTATAGGATATATGGAATGAGCAGCGCAAGAAAGCTTATCTCAAAAAGATCATGTATAATAACCATTGCCATACGAGTTGCACTCGGTCAATGACTTAGATACGAATGAAACGAGCATGACAACGTAGGGTTGTCACAACAAGAACATGTATAAACTTGATGGTCATGCGAGTTCTATCAGACCAATGAATTAACCAATTTTCATACTGGTGAAACGAGTCCGGAGAGGAAAGTTATCTTCTGATTTTAGGGGATAATGATTTTAATCTATTTCAATAAACAATGAGCAGAAAAGAAAAAGCAATTTTTTTAGGCTCTGTTTGATAGACAGACGTTTCAGGTGTTAATCCGGTAAGTTTGATCAATAACAATTCAATAGAGATCAATACAATTAATCAGGCCAATGTCATAATGAAAGGATCATTGGCCTGAAAAATAAGAGTTTACTGCTTTGCTGTTCCTGAGTGAAGCAAGAATTTAGGATTTTCGGAATGTTATAACAGCTTTTTTACTTCATTGAGGGCCTTTTCGTAATCGGGCTCATGAGTGACTTCCGGTACATACTCAACATATCTGACAATATTGTCTTTGTCGATGATGACCGTTCCCCGTGCCAAAAGTCTGAACTCTTCCATGACAAAACCATACTTCAGCCCAAAGTCCAGGGTTTTATGATCGGACAAGGTTACAATTTTGTTGAGTCCCTCAGCAGCACAAAATCTTTTTTGAGCAAAGGGAAGATCGCAGGAAATGGAAAGGACCACCACATCATTCAATTTTTCCGCTTCCTGGTTAAATCTTCTGTTTTGTGCAGCACAGACACTGGTGTCGACGGATGGATAAACCGCAATAACTTTTACTTTTCCATCGAAATCGGAAAGATTTACCGGATTCAGGTCATTTCCCAGAACGGTGAATTCGGGTGCTTTTTCGCCTTGTTGAGCTTTTTTCCCTGCCAAGGTTATGGGTGTTCCGGCAAAGGTTACTTTTAAATTGCTGTCTTTCATAATGGTATTGTTTATCGATTATTTAAATTTTCAATACTAATTAACTTAAAAAGTTGAAAAAAGTGGCGTCAAGCCCATGGTAAATGAGTGCTTGCTTCCTATTTTTTATTGAAATAGAATTTGTAATTATCGCGGCTTGAATGAGGTTTCTTGGGGTAAATTTGTTTTACTATAATTTTTTAACAATAGAAATGATCAAATGTTCTCATAAGGTGTGATTTTAATAAATTATTACTAAAAGTTTAAATAGGGGGGTGCATTGTCAAAAAGTATTTCTTCCTACAAATAAGTCTATCGAAATTTAAGTGTTTGTAAAAAAAATAAGATGATTTGTTTATATTTAATAGGAAAATAGGGGGTATAGTTAAGCTTTTGTAAATTTAAAGAGTTTTAGGTCGTAAAATTTGGCGGGAGAAAAAAACAGAATTATGTTTGCAATGTGTTATTACAGAATGGCACATTTACTAAATGTTTTACTTAAAACTTATCAATTATGAAAGCTAAAAAGTTTTTAACCGTAACTGCTCTTGCAGTCATGATGGTTGGATTGGCGATACCCGCCTCAGCCAAAGGAAAGATCAAGGTTTATCCTTATCTGAATACTGATTTTGCGTTAATCGCGGCGCTCAATGAGGATATGAATGATTTTGCCGTTGAAATTAAGACGATGAATGGTGAGCTGGTATACAACAGCGGGAAAGTAGCTAATTCTGCCAGTTTTAATAAATTGTTCGACTTTTCTGAACTGAGTGATGGGAAATATGTTGCAGTACTGAAAAGTAATGACAAGACCTTTCTGAAAGATGAATTCATGATTTCCGGCGGAAAGCTTGTTCATGAAAAAGCGGAAAGCAATGAAGAAGCTCCTATCGCCAAAGTATGGACCAAAAGTAACTTTTTGTTTGTAAGCTACCTGAATAAATCCTTTGACAGCTACACCATGAGACTGAAAGATTCCAACGGTGGAGTATTGTTTGAGTCTGCATTACCCAAAGACTTGACCTACTCAGGAAAATTCGATGTTTCAGCCCTTCCTGCAGGGACTTATTATGTAAGTTTGATTTCAGGTGAAAAGGAAAGTAGTTATGCAATCAGTAAGTAATCAACAAGGCAATTGTCATCCACGGTCGAAAGACTGTATACTCTTATCGGGTGTATCTTCAGAGTTGAAAGATGCACCCGTTTTTGATTTCAGGAGGTGGGTATGAATGGATTCTCTGGGATTCCTCAAAAAGTGGGAATGTGCCGGACTTCCTTAAGTGACGCCACTGCCTTAGATAATAACTTCAGTCCCCCTTCTTTTAGCGTTGATGCCTTTTAATGGAATCTTCAATAATTTCGGTCATCACATCCTTCATCGTCATGCCCATTGTCTTCACCTGTTGGGGAATAAAACTGGTAGGGGTCATTCCGGGCGTTGTGTTTACCTCAAGCAAAAAAATCTTCTCTTCGGTAATAATATAGTCCATTCTCACAATTCCTTTGCAATTAAGAATGTCGTAAATCAGAGAAGTAATTTTTTGGATTTTTTCAGTGATATTTTCCGATAGAGGTGCCGGTGTAATTTCATCCGCTTTGGTAGCGTTGTATTTGGCTTCAAAATCAAAAAATTCATTCTTACTTATGACTTCAGTAAGAGGTAGGATAACTTCTCTGTCAAGGGTTTTATAAATTCCGCAAGTGACCTCTCTTCCTTGCATGAAAGCTTCAATCAGCGTTTCATCGCTTTCTTTAAAAGCATTTTCAATGGCAGGGGTTAACTCTTCTAAGGCTTTCACCTTTGAGATTCCAAAGCTGGAGCCACCAGCATTTGGTTTTACAAAACAGGGAAGGCCGGTTTTTTCAATAATATCTTCCGCCTTGAATTTTCGTCCTTTTCTAAGGAGTACCGAGTCGGCAACAGCTACCCCGAATCCTTTCAGATAGGTGTTACAGGTAAATTTGTTGAAGGTAATTGCTGCAGTTAGAACATCACATGTGGTGTGAGGTATGTTCAACATTTTTAAATAGCCCTGTAAAAGTCCGTCTTCTCCTGGTGTCCCGTGGATGGTGATGTATAAGCAATCGAAGGTTATCTTTTCTCCGTTTTGGGTAAAGGAAAAATCGTTGCGATCAATGGGATATTCTTCATCTTCAATTTGCACTACCCACTTTTCTAGGGTTAGGAATATCGGGTAAACATTAAAATTTTTGGGGTCAATAAATGAGCGGATCCCCTCAGCACTTTTTCTGCTAACAATTAATTCAGAAGAATAGCCTCCATATATGATTCCAATATTTTTCATGATCGTTGTATCTTTTTGAAAAGAAGGTTGCATTAAATAGTTAACACTTGATCTATTCTGCCTCTCTACCAGCAATGTAGTTTCTCCATTTGTCGATTACGTTCGTCATGTCGTCGGGTAGAGGAGTGTCAAATTCCATAAATTTCCCGGTTGTGGGATGTTCAAATCCGAGAGTTTTGGCGTGAAGCGCTTGCCGGGGAAGTAGCGAGAAGCAATTTTTTACAAATTGTCGATACTTGGTAAATGTGGTACCTTTTAAAATTTGATTTCCACCGTATCGTTCGTCATTAAAAAGTGTATGACCGATATGTTTCAGATGCACTCTGATCTGGTGGGTTCGTCCTGTTTCGAGCCGACATTCGAGCAATGTGACATACCCCAGACGTTCCAGTACTTTATAATGGGTGACGGCGGGTTTACCCATGGTGTCATCCGTAAATACGGTCATTTGTTTCCTGTCGCGCAGGCTTCGACCGATATTTCCTTTAATGGTTCCCTGTTCATCCTTCACGGTTCCCCAGACGATGGCCTGATAGGTTCGCGTGGAAGTTTTGTTAAAGAATTGTTTGGCCAGGTGGGTTTTTGCCTGTTCTGTTTTAGCCACAACCAGCAATCCGGAAGTATCTTTATCGATGCGGTGTACCAGTCCGGGACGCGGATCTTTGCTTTGAAACAGAGGTAAATCCTTGAGGTGCCATGCCAGGGCATTAACCAGCGTTCCGCTATAATTTCCATATCCGGGATGCACCACCATGCCGGGAACTTTATTAACGACGATTAGTTGATCATCTTCGTAAACAATGTCCAGAGGGATGTCTTCAGGTATTATTTCAATCTCTCTGGGCGGCCATGTCATCTCAATGGTGATGACATCTCCCGGTTTAACTTTGTAGCTGGCTTTTACGGTATTTCCGTTAGCTAAAAGGCACCCGGCCGAAGCTGCTTCCTGTATTTTATTACGCGAAGCATTTTCTATGCGGTTGACTAAAAATTTATCGATTCTCAAAGGGCTTTGCCCCGCATCTGCCACAAACCGGTAATGTTCGAATCGCTCCTTACCTGTCTGGTTTTCATCAGCAAGTTCAATGATCTCATCCAGATCATCAGTCTCCTCAAAATTCAAATTTTCTATGCTCATCAGATGCAGGGATTAATAAAATTTTTCTTCTTCCGTATCAAAATCTTCTTGCTCGTTAGAAAAATCATTCTCATTCAGGTAGAGCGTTTGTGTGGAATCTGGTATAATAAAAGAAGAATCGGTTGACAACCAGATGTCGATGGAAGCCCCCAGTCTGAGCTGATTTTGCGGCAGGCTTTCGGGACGTTGTTTCCAGACAAAGGCAGCGAGTGAATCTTGTTTGGACACAACAGTTGTATCATAAATTTGGGCACCAATGTTAAGAGAAAGGTTATGGCATGTGCCCAAAGCTTCCTCGAGTGTAAGCCCCGTCAGATCCGGAACGGATGTGGTTTGATCACTTAATCCTTTGCCTATAAGTAAGTCGACAGAAGAACCCTTCTCCAGCGGTGTGCCGGGCTCTACGGGCTTACCCTGATAGTGTTGTCCTAAAACCAGATTGGTATATTCTGAAGGGACATAAATGAGTTTTCCGATTTTGAGGCCAAACGATTCCAGTAAAACTCTGGCGTTTCTGACACTGTAATCGTGTAGGTCGGGCATGCGAACATTTTCGGCAGCCCAGGCATTGATGGTGAAAAATATTTTCCTGTTTTTTTTGATGAGACTTCCCGGTTCGGGAGTTTGTTCAATGACAATGCCGGGAGGTTCATCGTTGATGTAGACCGAATCTATGATGTCATATCTGAGTTCATGGGTCTCAATCAGATGTTTGAATTGTTCTTCGGTCAGGCCGGTAAAATCCGGAGTTTCCAAACTTTGCCCATGTCGGGTGTAGAGGCTTAATCCCCAAAAAATAAGTCCTAAGAGGATAAAGCCTGACACAATCACGATAGCAAAATGTTTGGCAAAATCTTTACTAAAAATGGCTTTTACGATTGACATCTTTTTGGTTTTTGAATGCCTTCAAAAATAAAATAAAATCACCAAACAAAAGAACGATAAAAAAGAATCACGGCAAATAGGAAAAAAAGGATGGCAAAATTGTGAACTGTGTATGGCTGGGCGAGACGAACGCCGGCAGTAATCTTTGTTACATAGGAGGAAAGGTGCCACATAGAATGATTATATACAAAAAATACATGTTTGCAAAGTTTCACAAACATGTATTTTTGCCATTAAGGTATTTTGAATCTATACCCTAAAAACTTGTATGGGATAAAGATTACGTGTTATGCTTTATGTCTTTTTTCGCTGCTAACACTAAGTTTTTTGCGTCCTTTGGCGCGCCGAGTAGCTAAAACCCTGCGTCCGGTAGCGGTTTTCATACGAGAACGAAAGCCATGCTTATTTCTTCTCTTGCGATTAGATGGTTGAAATGTTCTTTTCATTTTTCAATATTTTTCTGATTACAGTGCGGAGTACCCAATAAATCCGATATCCGGTAAAAGTCTGTTTTCAAGGGTTATATTCTCTTTTTCTACAAAATTCGGAATGCAAAAATACAAGTTTTTTTGGTCTTCCAAAAAAAATGGAGTGGATTTTATATTTCGCAGGTTCAGAGCGCTTGGTCTTCCGAGCCTGAAATTGTTTTAATACTGAAGTTATAAAGGTAAATGAATCAGCTTCTTGGTTTCGAAGAAGGGTTCTTCAAACCATTGACGAATATCGGTTGTGAAAACTTTTCTTCGAAACGGATGAATTTCACTTTCAATATTTCCTCCTTTAAGATAGATAATTCCATTAGGAACAGCATTTTGTTGGTGGTGATTGATCAGGTGACGAGTCAGTTTAACAAAATCGGGAAGCTTTGTGACGGCTCTGCTGATAATAAAGTCGAACTGTCCTTTGAAATTTTCCGATCTGCATTGTACTGCTTCTGCATTATTAAGATTGATTTCACGGATTACTTCATTCACTACTTTAATCTTTTTCCCTACGGAGTCGAGCATTACGAATTGTACGTTAGGAAAGAGGATGCTTAGTGGTATGCCCGGGAAGCCACCTCCTGTGCCCACATCGATGATTTTGGTGCTTTCATTAAAAGAGAGAAATTTTGCAATGGACAGGGAATGCAGGACATGATGAAGGTAAAAGTGGTCCATGTCCTTTCTGGATATTACGTTGATTTTGCTGTTCCAGATTTTATATAAAGGGCCTAATGCTGCAAATTGATTCTTTTGTAAAATGGTCAGATTTGGGAAATATTTGGAAATTAAGTCCATTAACTAAGGCAATTAAAGTTTTTACTGTTTGGTTACTGTTTGGGTTGGTCGAAAAATCCTCATTTCAACGGTAGTGAATGAAAAAATACGTGCATGCCGTTGTTCTTTTATTATCGACCATTGAGCAATATTATCTTACTAGAACTTTTGAGGTGAATCCAATCAAATATATGGGCCCTTGCTGCTAATATTTTTTTACTTCAGAGTTTTTGAGGGTATTAAAGAGTAATTCCCGAGCCCTGAAAAGTTGAGCTTTAACAGTCCCCAGCGGTAACTCAAGCTCTTCGGAGATTTCTTCGTATGAGTATTCTTTGAAATAGCGGAGCTCAATTAGGGTTCGATAACGGGGTTTAAGTTTTTTAACCACGGTACGCATTAGTACCACTTTTTGAGCTCGGATTAAATTTTCTTCCGGGTCTGGGGTTTCGTCCTTAAGGTGAATTTGAGATTCGGATTCTTTTTCTTCAGAGATGCTACTTCCATCGATGCTGATGTGGTTGTTTCGCTTTTTACGAAGATAGTCGATGCAATTATTTGAGGCTATTTTGAACAACCAGGTGCTAAACGCATAGTTTGGCGAATATTGGCCAATGTTTTTAAAAGCTTTTCCAAAAGCTTCGATGGTCAGGTCTTCCGCATCTGTTTTATTGTTGATCATTTTGAGCAGCATAAAATAAATGGCATCTTTGTAACGAGCCATTAATTCTGCGAAAGCTTTCTGGTCGTTATTAACAGCCCTTTTCACCAATTCAAGGTCATACTTCGCCTTGTCTGATAAATTTGGATTTATTTCCATTTCCTTTTTTTTGACCCTGTCAGATTTCCTAAATGAGCAAATGCAAGTAAAACAGGTTGAACAAAATCGAATAACAGGAATCCGCGGAATATTTTGCCCATCCCGGTTTTTCTAGCTGCCATTTTCCATAAAATAAATTTTGCCAAGAACAATAATAGTAAAAATGGTAAAAAGATCGGCGCTAAATTAGGAAAAAAAATAAAATATCCTGAAAGTATCCAAGCAGCTTCCCTAGTAACTGACTCGAAGAAAATGGCTGATTTAATGTTGTTTTTGTAACGTTTGGAGGTGGTTAAATGTCGCTTTTTTTGGTCGAGCCATTTTTGAAAAGTGGGCGGGGGCGTACTGATGGTATGTGCTAATGGATCAATACAGACTGCTGTGTTGGAAGCAGTCGCGGCTTCCTGAACAAAGAGGTCGTCATCGCCCGACGCCAGATAAATGTGGCTTTTGAACCCGTTATTTTTTTCAAATAATGATTTGGTATAGCCTATATTTCTTCCAATTCCCATATATGGTTTTCCACTCAATGCATATCCAAGATATTGAATGGCAATGGTGAACGTGTCGTAGCGCAGCCACAGGTTGTTTAAACCTTTTGTTTTATCATAATTACCAATACCCAATACCATTTCAATTCCCGGTTGGTTGAAATTTTGTGCCATTTTTTTGATCCATTGATCAGATGCTGGCCTGCAATCGGCATCGGTCAAAAGCAAGTGTTCGTATTTCGCTGCTTTGATGCCAAGAGAAAGAGGCAGTTTTTTGCCGTGGCTAAATTTTCTATCGGGAGCAATGGTAGTATAATATAAATTATTGTATTTGGCTTTGAGTCTGGCAAGGATCAGATCGGATTCATCTTCCGAACCATCGTTGACCACCACAACCTGGAATTCAGGATAGTCTTGACGGAGTATATGCGGAAGGAATTTCTCCAGATTTTCTGCCTCATTGCGAGCACATATAATCACTGATACCGGCGGGAGATTATTTGAAGTATTGATTGGTGGCTTGTGCTTTACAACCGGTACGATGCGTCGGATTAAAAATGAGAATTGCCACAACCAAACGATGGCGGTCAGAGTAAATAATATGAGCTCGTAAGGGGTAAATTGTAAATTATTCATGGCTCTATAACTTCGAAAAGATCTGTCAAAAGTGCAATTTTTTTTGTAAGCTCACAACAAACAATGTAAAAACGGTTAAGTCTTATATCTTTGCACCCTGTACATATTTAACATCTATTTCAATGCAGTATCAGTTGGAACATACCGATCCGAACAGTTCAGCAAGGGCCGGGAGAATCATTACCGCCCACAACGAGATTCCGACCCCCATATTCATGCCGGTGGGGACGGTAGGATCGGTAAAGGGCATACATGTAAAAGATTTGCAAGAAGAGATTAATGCACCTATAATACTAGGAAACACTTATCATCTATATCTTCGACCCGGACAAGAAGTGTTGAAACAGGCCGGAGGATTACATCGTTTCAGTAGCTGGAATCGGTCGATTTTGACTGATAGCGGTGGTTTTCAGGTGTTTTCGTTGAGTGAGAAAAGGAAGCTGACGGCTCGTGGAGCCGAATTTAGATCGCATCTGGATGGATCCAAACATTTGTTTACTCCTGAAAACGTGGTGGATATCCAGCGTGTTATCGGTGCAGATATTATGATGGCCTTTGACGAATGCCCGCCCGGAGATTCTGATTATAATTATGCGGCTCAATCAATGGAACTGACGCACCAATGGTTGAAGCGAGGGGTTGAACGTTTTAAAAACAGTGAGCCATTGTATGGTTATGATCAAACCCTTTTTCCTATTGTACAGGGTGCCGGATATACTGAGCTTCGTCGGAGGTCGGCAGAGTATGTGGCATCGTTTGAGATGGAAGGGAACGCTATCGGAGGGTTAGCCGTTGGAGAGCCCGAAGAGGTAATGTATGAGATGATTCAGGTTGTCAATGCCATACTGCCCAAGGATAAACCCCGGTATCTGATGGGCGTGGGAACCCCTGTAAATATTTTGGAGGCCATCGGTCTGGGTGTGGATATGTTTGATTGTGTGATGCCTACCAGAAACGGACGTAATGGAATGATATTTACCAGTCAGGGTATTATTAATATTAAAAACGAAAAGTGGAAGAAAGATTTTTCGCCCATAGATTCTAACGGACATTGTGCGTTTGATACCCTTTATTCTAAAGCTTATCTTCGTCATTTGTTTGTTGCCCGTGAGATGTTGGGGCCACAGATCGCTTCCATTCACAATTTATCTTTTTACCTTTGGTTGGTGTCGGAAGCCCGTCGTCAAATAGAGAATGGCAGTTTTTCCGGATGGAAAGAAAAAATGGTGCAACAACTGGCAAGACGTTTGTAATAAGAATCAGTGTTATAGATGAGGCATGTTCGAAAGGTGGATGAGGGTCGGGAACGAATTTTAGTACGGGAAGATTTTATTGTATATCCATGCCTTGGCTTTCTGTAGAATTTAACGATTCGAAAAAACATGACTGATCATGAGTGGCGATTTTCATGAAGTAGTTAAGGGAAAATCTGCCGGTTGTTGCGAATGGAAATAGGCGAAAAACCATTTTATTCTGTGTTGTAGCAGAATGAGTTATATCAGAGAATCTAACGACCTGTATTAAATATGATATTGAAAAAGCTGGATCTTTACATACTGAAAAAGTTTTTGGGAACTTTTTTCTTTGCCATTATATTGATACTAAGTATTTCCATTGTGTTTGATCTTGCGGAAAAGATTGATGATTTTTTGGAAACCAATGCTCCCTTGAAGGCAATAATATTGGACTATTACAAAAACTTCATACCTTATTTTGCCAATCTTTTTACACCGTTGTTTGTCTTTATATCGGTCATTTTTTTTACTTCCAAAATGGCCTATCAGACCGAAATAATAGCGATTTTATCCAGCGGGGTCAGTTTTAAAAGACTGATGTATCCTTATTTTTTGGGGGCTGCGATTCTTACTGCCTTCTCCTTTGTTATGGGGGGATATATTATTCCTCCGGCCAATAAAGTTCGTATTGATTTTGAGAATACGTATATAAAAAAAATCCGGGAAACAGGAATGAGCAATATTCACATGCAAATAGAGCCGGGACTATTTATATATATGAGGCGGTTTTCTTCCTTTCGTGAGCGCGGAGATGATTTTAGTCTGGAAAAAATTGAAGGAAAAAAGTTGATGTTTAAGATTACTGCCAAGAGAGTGCAGTATGACAGTACTGAAAACAAATGGACCTTTGAGAACTATGTGAGGCGTGATTTTCCGGAAGTGGGTGGAATGATTCTAACAAAAGGAGAGAAGATGGACACGGTAGTCAACATGAAGCCCGCTGATTTTGTGGAGGAACGGAAATTTTTTGAAACCATGACCAATCCCGAGCTGGACAGCTACATTAAAGAACAACAGGAACGGGGCGTGGGCAATATTGAACCCTATTTGATTGAGAAACATCGACGCATCGCGTCACCCTTTTCTGCATTTATTCTGACCCTGATTGGAGTCTCATTGGCTTCGAGAAAGACCCGTGGGGGAATGGGGCTTCACATCGGTGTGGGGATCGCTCTTAGCTTCTCTTATATTCTATTTATGACCATATCGACTACTTTTGCTATAAACGGGAACTTGTCGCCAATGGTAGCCACCTGGATCCCCAATTTTGTATTTGCTGCGGTTGGTATATTATTATACCATCGAGCCCCTAAATAGAGATGGGGCGTTGTTTGGTTGAAAGAGTTAAATTGTCGATTTTATGTTGCTGATTTGGCAATATTCTATATCTTAAAACCTTAGGGATCGCATAATTGCGTTTTTTTTCCTACCTTGGAAATATCTGTCTCGACATGGAAAGGCTGACAGACTTGATTTTTATCTCTTTTCTTTGAAAGGTTTATCAATAAAAAGATGGTTTGGTTCTGCTGGATTTGCGTATAAAAGGAAATAATAGAGATGAATAGAGTGTGTTTGGAGAAAAGACAGTGTTGGACCAGTTCGATTATTTTGGATTTGTAAATCAATTTATTACGGTTGTCGATTGTAAAATATTCAATTTTTCATGCCTCTCTTTAACCTAAAATTAGTAATTATGCACTCTGATTTCGTCAACAGCATTCTGTACTGAGTGTTGATTGACAGATGGTTAATCAAAAACTTTGAATATGTCATTAAAAAAGTACATTCTTGACCTTCGAAAAAGGAGAGAAAAAGTACAGCAGGGTGGTGGCGAAAAAGCCATCAAAAAGCAGGTTGCCATGGGTAAAATGACTGCTCGTGAGCGTATCATGGCCTTGCTGGACCAGGATTCTTTTACCGAGTACGACCTTTTTGTGGAGCATGAAGCCCGAGACTTCGGGATGGACAAAAAGGAACTGCATGGGGATGGGGTGATTATTGGTACGGGTACTATTTACGGTGCACCCGTCTGTGTGTTTGCTCAGGATTTCACGGTTGCCGGGGGATCACTGGGATTGATGCATGCCCGAAAAATCACCAAGATTATGGACCATGCACTGAAAATGAGGGTCCCTCTTATTGGTATTAATGATTCGGGAGGTGCCCGTATTCAGGAAGGAGTTAATTCCCTAGCCGGTTATGGAGAAATATTCTACCGCAACACCATTGCCTCGGGAGTTATTCCACAAATATCTGTGATTTTGGGTCCATGTGCCGGAGGAGCTGTTTATTCACCTGCACTTACCGACTTTGTATTTACTGTTGACAATATCAGTAAGATGTTTATTACCGGTCCGAACGTTATTAAAACTGTTCTGGGCGAAGAAATTTCAATGGAGGATCTTGGAGGTGCTCGTGTACATGCAGAAATCACTGGAAATGCTCATTTTTTTGCGCACAGTGAAGCCGAATGTTTCGATCAAATCAAAAAGTTGATGACCTTTATTCCTTGGAATAACAAGGAAAAGGCGAAATCATTTCCACCAAAGCCTCCTAAATTTAAAAAAGCTGTTGAGGATATTATTCCTGCCGATCCCAAAGAACCCTATGATGTGCGAGATGTTATCAAAGCCATCGTGGATGATTCCGACTTTTTTGAGATTCAGGAGTTGTTTGCCGCTAATATAGTGATTGGGTTTGGTCGTATGAATGGTGAAACAGTCGGCTTTGTTGCCAATCAGCCATTGGTGTTGGCAGGGGTTTTAGATTGTGATAGTTCGGATAAAGCAGCGCGGTTTATTCGTTTTTGTGATGCTTTTAATATTCCGATTATTACTCTGGAAGACATGCCGGGTTATCTTCCCGGAATCGATCAGGAACATGCGGGCGTTATCCGTCATGGAGCAAAGGTGCTGTATGCTTATTCTGAGGCTACAGTTCCGAAGATTACGGTGATTCTTAGGAAAGCCTATGGGGGTGGATATATTGCTATGAACTCCCGTCACCTTCATGCCGATTTTGCTTTTGCATGGCCTACTGCCGAAATTGCAGTGATGGGACCGGAAGGTGCTGCCAATATTATTTTCAAGAAAGAAATTGAGGAGGCAGAGAATCCTGATGCTATGCGACAGCTCAAGGTTCAAGAGTATAAAGATAAGTTTGCCAATCCTTATGTTGCTGCAGCCAAAGGGTATATCGACTCTGTGATAGAACCGGACGAAACCCGTCACATGTTGTTGCATGCCCTTGAAATTTCTGGAAGCAAAGTAGATCATCGTCCCGAAAAGAAACATGGAATACCACCGTTTTAATGACGGGGTAAAGGAGCCGGCTTGAGAAACAAAGCCGGCTTGTTACTTGTTTTTTTGTCGAAAATGGATCGTTTTTGAATCAAAATTTTATCACAATGAAGGACGATAATCGTGAATTGGTTGATTTTCAAATTTTAAGTTTGAGGTATAAAACCAAATTGACCAGAAAATATAAGGAAAGAAAAAAGTACCGTCCCAACAATCCTAAAGAGGTACGTTCGGTGATACCTGGTACCATTACTGATATTATGGTCAAAAAGGGACAGAAAGTAAAAAAGGGTGACGTATTGCTCCAGCTTGAGGCCATGAAAATGGTAAATAATATACAAATGCCATTTGATGGAAAAATTAAGAGTATTGATATTGAAAAAGGGCAGAAAGTACCGAAAGACTATTTAATGATTGAAATTGAATAGTTCTGTCGAGTTTATCATCTTATTTTTATGAGGAATGAATTTATTTTGTCCCTCTGTAAGATTTCCTAAAAGAAAAGACAATGGTTGTCGACGAGCGTTATTTATATCATTTACAAATTACCTTATTTAGACGCCATTCTTTTTTATTTCAGGGAAAAAGAAAATAATTTTGTTTCATCAAATCATTTAAAAAGAAAGAAAATGGCATACGTAATTAGTGATGACTGTATTGCTTGTGGTACATGTATAGATGAGTGCCCTGTTGAGGCTATCTCCGAAGGTGAAATCTACAAGATCGACCCCGAACTGTGTACCGATTGTGGTACCTGTGCTGATGTTTGTCCTACAGAGGCCATTCATCCTGCATAAGGTTAGAAAAGTATTTATTGCATTAACCACAAGACCTGTCATTTTTAAATGGCAGGTTTTTTTGTGTTATGAGACTTGGCTGAAATAGGGGATCCTAAACGGTGATTACCTGATCCAAAAACACATCATTACCATCGGTGGGGATATCTTTCACTATTTGAGCGGGAAAAGCTACGCCAACTTTAAATGCTCTATTTAATAATGGCAGGGTTCGGTCGTAGTATCCTTTGCCACGTCCCAGACGTGCTCCTCCGGAGGTAAAAGCAATTCCCGGGACTATGGCCAAGTCGATGAGCGAGGGATCGTTCACCAATCTGCCGGTAGGTTCAGATATATGGAATTTTTCATCCGGTTTTAAATCGGAGATTCCGGTAAACTCTCTTAGTTCTAATTGGTCACCATTTATTTTTGGTAGAATAAATTTCTTTTTTCCCATCCATCGTTTTATGAAGTCGTGGGTTTGTACTTCATCCGGCAGAGACCAGTAGATAAAGATGGTGTTGGCCTTTTGAAAATAAGAGTGCTTCTCAAGTTGCGTCATAATATTTTGGCTCATGGAGAGCCTTTCGTCAAAAGAAAGTTCTTGAATGGTTTGTTTGACTTCTATTCGGAGTCTTCTTTTTTCCATTTGAACCATTGGGTTAAAATCCTTTTCATGAAGAGAATAAATATCGGTTCTTCGGTCGGCAAAAGCCTGGTTGAAAGGGGTCATCTGCTTGTTAGAGGCTTCGGAAAGATCAATTCCATAGGATAGGATTTCTTCGTTGTGAGGCGAACCTTTAAGGAGATATTCGCCATTGGGGTTGACCAAAACCGATTGTCCGGTGAAAGAGAGGTCGTTATCTTTGCCCACCCTGTTGGCTGAGGCAACAAAGATTTGATTGGTAAGGGCATAGCCGGGGAGGGCTGTCTGGCAGTAGGGTAAGACCAGATTGGAGGGGTGACAAATAAGTGTTGCTCCTTTTAGCGCCAGAAGTCTCCAGCTTTCGGGAAACATCCAGTCGAAACAGATGAGGATACCTATTTTTCCTATAGGGGTATTGAAAACGGGCAGTCCGGTATTTCCGGGCTCGAAAAATTCTTTCTCGCGATTGAAAAGGTGAAGTTTTCTGTAATGTCCCGTTATTCCGTTGGGGCCTATCAGAACCGCACTATTAAAAATCTTATCTCCTTCCCGTTCATTTATGCCGGAGACAAAGAGGGTATTTAGAGCTTTGGCTTTTTTTATGAGGAATTTTGTGAAAAGACTGTCATTAAGGGGTTCTGAATATCTTAAGGCTTCCTCTTTGGAGGAAAAGTTATAGCCGGAAGAAGCCAATTCCGGTAAGACCCAAAGATCTATTCCGGATGTCTTTTCCAACAGGTGGTTAATTTTCCGGATGTTTAATGCAATATTACCCAAAACGGGTGCGAATTGCAATAAACCTATATTTACTTTTGTCTTCATTGGAAAAGAATCATTAGGGACGGTACTTAGCCTGCCTTAAAATGTTGTGGGGATCGGTTTGTTCCATCATGTCTCGAAAAGATTGGTCGGGGTTTTCTTCCATCCATGATTCTAAAATTTTATAGCCTAGATATCTTCCCGTCTGACCTGGGGAGTCCTGCCCAAAAACCGATGTAAATGGTGCGGGGCCCACATATTTCCGAATCAGCATCTGATCGGTAGAAAAGAGATGTTTGTGTTCGACAATAGAGGCCCACATTGATGATTCATTTTTATCGCACCATTTCATTTGTTTTTGGGAAAATCCAAAAAGCAGCGTATCGGGGATATTGGGAATGGTGTGTTTGACAAATTGTAAGATTTTGCCATGGTATACCATCTGGCTGATCAGATCATTGATGGAGTCGTTATAAGAATATTCGGTCATTGCTATGGCTCTCATGACGTCTGGCACGACCCTTTCCGTGTCCATTTGGTTGCGAAGATATTTGGGTGTACCTAACCACTCATAAAAAATGCAGTTGCGCCCCAGATATTTTTCTACGCTTACCGATATCCAACCCGAATCAACCACCATGGATTCATTGAAACCTGAAATATGCAAATAAATATCGGGGATTTCTCTTTCGGGATAATAGTAACGATAGTACTTAAAAGCCAGGAGAAGGTGATTGTATAATGACTCTTTTCTTTTTTTAGAGAAAATAGTTTGACAAGAATCCACAACTTCAAGATTGGGCTTGTAGGTTAAGAATTTCAAAAAGTTATCTCTGAACTGAAGGCTCTCAGTCGCCCCTATCCCAATAATTCCCTCACAGTAGGCGTCGAAGTAGCGTCCGTACTCTTCTTGTAGTTGATTGAGGTGCATTTCAATCTCTTCTGGAGGAATAGAAAACAATTTTTCATAGAAAGGCTTTAACTCAAAATCAACCTTAATATCCGAAACGTCCGGGGTGTTATTGGAGATATGACAGCCACCGGCAAGGATTGTTAAAAGAGCAATGGTCAGAAATACAAAATTTATTCTCATTCTTTTCAAGTTTGCTTTATTTATTATCCTGGTAATGATGTTAAATCACAGATTTAAATCTCTTTGGTGTCCTTTTTGTTGTGACTTTTGGGCCCTTGTTCCAGCCACCACAAGCACATACTCACAATGGCAAATCTGAGACAAATGTTCTTTAATTGAACCACGGTGTGATGATTCCTTTGCGAAAAATTACTTTGTTGTCGAGATCGTTTTGTGATCATATTTTTTCATGAAAACAGTGGAATTGGGTTATATTTACAATTCAATTTTTGGGTAACCATTTCCGGGATGAACCAAGCCTCCGATGTTAAGAGAGTTGATTCACTCCGATTTGATCACTCCGGATAATAAAACGGTCATCTATGCCGTTCATTGAATCAGCAGAACCTTGGTGTTGTTATGCTGACCGAAATGAAATGCTAAGATATTAATTTTAGACTGAAATAGTTTAGGAATAAAGGGCGGAAGCCTGACATTTTGGAATTACAAGAAATATTAACCTTATGAAGAAACTGATTTTTTCAATTGGACTATTATTGCTGAGCATATTGGAAGTGGTGGGACAGGAAGCCCGGACTATACGACTTTCGTTTGTGGCAGAACCCCAGATATCATGGCTGAAACCCGATAAAGAAGGTGTGGAATCGCGCAGTGGGATGGCCGGCTATAACTTTGGGGTAGTTCTGGACCGTTTTTTTGCAGATAATTATGCCCTTTCAACGGGATTGACTATTAATCGCACGGGCGGAAAGCTCACCTATATAGGGGAGGATGTTGATGGTAACAGCGTCTCGATAGAAAAGGATTATAAGTTGAGATATCTGGAGATTCCGGTGGGATTGAAGTTGCGTTCCAATGAATTTCGGCGAAGCTGTTTTTATGGTCGGTTTGGTCTGACGCCCCAGATCAATATTGAAGCGCGTGATGAAGATGACAATTCTATTGGAGATGAGGTGCGGCTGTTTGATTTGGGATATCACTTGGGGGCAGGGATTGAATATTCTATAGGTGGTTCCAATGCCCTGATGTTTGGCATTGTTTTCCATAACGGATTTACCGATATTACGGATGAGTCAGGATACGTGGATAAAACAGTCCTGAATCGTCTGGTTTTCGAGTTTGGGTTTATATTTTGATTGGTGAGGTTGAAAGTTCAAATTACCAAAATCATAAATTTTATCTCTGACCATCTAATCATCTAATATCAATAAACTATGAAGCTGGCGCTTGTACAGTTAAACTATCACATTGGAAATTTTAGTGAGAACAGTAAAAAAATCATTGAGCAAATAGAGAAGGCCAAGGAGAGAGGTGTTGATGTGGTTGTCTTTTCTGAATTGGCCATTTGTGGATATCCACCGTTGGATTTGTTGACGCGTCAGGAGTTTGTGGAGGCATCTATTCAAGCCATAGAAGGAATCGCCGGTTGCTGTCAAGGTATTGCAGCGGTGATCGGGGGGCCTAGTTTGAACCCCCACAGTCGAGGGAAGCAACTGTACAATTCGGCTTGGTTTTTAGCTGATGGAAGAGTGAAGGAAATCATTCATAAAACGCTGCTTCCCAACTATGATGTGTTTGATGAATACCGTTATTTTCAGCCCAATGAAGCCTTTAAGGTAGTCAATTATAAAGGTCATCGAATTGCCATTACCATTTGTGAGGATTTGTGGGACGATCAGCCAGTGGAGGCCGAATTTTCCAGAAACAAGCTATATACTTTATCTCCCATGCAAAAGTTGGCAACCCTGAAGCCGGATTTTATGATTAACATAGCTGCGTCGCCCTTTTCTTATTATCAGGAAAATGTTCGGAAGCAGGTGGTCTGCAAAAAGGCGGCAGCCTATCATATGCCTGTTGTTTATGTGAATCAGGTGGGTGCCAATACCGAGTTGATATTTGACGGGGGATCCATGATGGTGAATAGTGAGGGAAATATCACACAAAAGTTGCCAAGGTTTGAAGAAGCCTACCGGGACCTTGAACTGGAAAAAGTGGATGAAGTGTCGTCGGGACAGCTCTCTGAGTCAGATCCCATCGCGTTGATTCACGAGGGGCTGGTCGTAGGCATTAGGGATTATTTCCGTAAGTCGGGGCTTCGGAAGGCGGTACTTGGCCTCTCAGGTGGAATTGATTCGGCTGTGACGGCAGCTCTTGCCGTAGAAGCCCTTGGAGCAGAGAATGTTCATGGTGTTTTGTTGCCGTCGCAATACAGCACCGGCCACAGCATCACAGATGCCGAACAGTTGGCTCGTAATCTTGGTATCCAAACGCATACCGTACCCATCAGGGATATTTACGAAAAAGTTGAGGAGGCCATGAAGCCGGTCTTTGGAGACAGGGCTCCCGATGTTACCGAAGAGAACATTCAGGCACGTATTCGAGGACTTCTATTGATGGCCTATTCCAATAAATTTGGGCATATTTTACTCAATACCTCCAACAAGAGCGAAGCTGCCGTGGGGTATGGAACTTTGTATGGCGATATGAATGGGGGATTGAGTGTGTTGGGCGATGTATACAAAACAGAGGTGTTTAAGCTGGCTCGATATCTGAATAAAGACGGAGAAATGGTTCCTGAAAATACCATTATCAAACCTCCTTCGGCAGAGCTGAGGCCCGATCAGAAAGATTCCGATTCGTTGCCCGACTATGATATTTTGGATAAGGTGTTGTTCCGTTACATTGAATTGAACCGTTCGCCCAGAAGTATTATAGAGGAGGGTTTCCCCGAGGAGGTGGTGAACAAGACCGTGCGAATGGTCAATTTCAACGAATACAAGCGATTCCAGGCTCCACCTATTTTACGAGTGTCGGGCAAGGCTTTTGGTGTAGGGCGCCGTATGCCGTTGGTAGCTAGATATGAGAAGTAGTAAGTTACCTGTGTCTTAATTTTTGACAAAATATTATTATGAAGCGAGCTTCTGTTCAACCTTTTTCCGTAACGATCACCATGGGGCTGGAATATGGCTATACCCGTAAATTGATCGACAAGCAAGAGGTTGTTTCTTGGCTGCAAGAATATCAAGCTCGTTTGTTTAAAGAGAAAGGAATTGGGCTAAGCATTCGTTTGTCGCCGAGTGAGATCGTGTTTGGCGGACAGGTTGAACCCCACTTAAGATTGGGATTGATCAATTATCCCAAATTTCCGATGAGTGAAGCGCTTTTTAAAACTACTTCTGATGCCTTGGTCAGGGAGTTGATGCAAGCCTTTAATCAAAATCGGATGGTGGTGGAATATTGGGACGAAACCGTAATGTTTGAAAATAGCCCGGAGATAGATCCCCGGATAATGAAGGAATGAGGTTTTGAAGAGTTTTTTCAGACCTCATACTTATCATTACTCCTCATTCCTCCGTTTTACCATTTCCACTTTCCACCATACTACCTTTATTTTTTCCAGACTAAAACCCAGAAGTCCCGGATTGGAAAACCTCAGCGTCTGAAAAAGAAAATTTGAAACTTATATTTGGAGCAATCCTCTAAATGATGCAATAACCTTTTATGGGGCAAAAAGAAGTTGTTGATTGGGGGTCGGTTTTGGCCAATATTACATTTCCCAAGTAAATAGTTTTGGGAAATGATATTTTTATGATGATAATCGTTATCCCTCCGGGGATGCAGGGCTGTAGTCTTAAATGACATCGAAGCTCAAGAACTTTGGGATAAAATTGAAATATGAAGATAAAAGTGATTAAATTTGCAACAAATTTTAACAAATAGTTTAAGATGCATTGGGGCATGGTTGTTGGATATAGTTACGGATGTTAAGAACTATAGAAGTCAGCGTTTGTGATTAATTTTAAATATTAACCTTACGAATTGTAACTACATATTTTATCTGCCATTATTTCTTCTGTTACTATTTGGAAATAAATGGGGTTTACCATGCAGCCCACCAAACAAATCAGGTATGATAAGTCTTTATATAAAGTGTTCCGTAGACAGTCTCTTGTTTGAAAAAATGGGAGGCGTAATTCTCTCTCTATTTAGCGGTTATTGTGTGCAATTGGGGAATCATCATGGTGTTGGTGGTTAGGAGCCGATACAGGAGAAAAAGAATGCAGGAAATAAACGCATACGTTAAGTAATAGTTATGGAAAAATTATATCATATTAGATTGTTACCTTTTCTTAATACCCAATTATATCGTTGACTTTTCAGGCGAATCACTAGTTTTGAATTTTTCGGTTTTACCGAAAAAAAATGATATCTAAATGCCAAGCATGCAAATTATTAACGGAGTATCTGAAAGGGATTTAATTGTTCGTCTAAAGGAGGGGGATCAAACTGCTTTTCAACTGTTATTTCATTTCTATTATCCGGGATTGGTTATATATGCATCTCAGTTTACTACTCGTACTGCGGATTCAGAAGAGATTGTACAGGATTTTTTTGTTCGCTTGTGGTCGAAGCATAATCAGATAACTCTATGCGATTCTTTTAAAAATTACTTTTTCTCCTCCATAAAAAACGCATGTCTGGATTTCTTAAAACATCAGAAAGTTGAAAAGAGGTATGTGAATGAGATGATGGAATTATCGAAGAACCATTTGGCTTATGATGTTGATTTATTTGTGGTCTCTGAACTTCAGGAAAAATTGAAACAAGGAATTGACCTGTTGCCGGAGAAATGTCGGCAAGTTTTTGTAATGAGCCGCATTGAAGGATTAAAGAATGAAGAAATTGCGGAAAAATTAAATATTTCCAAGCGAACCGTTGAGACTCAAATCAGTAAAGCCCTCAAAGTGCTTCGTGTGGAGTTGAAAGATTATCTGGGATTATTATTTTTTATTATCTAATGCCTTTTGGTCAAGTTGGTCGTTGGCATCGGATTGTATATTCCAGAGCTTTTTCTGCTTAATTAAGTGAAATTTTTTCATGAGTGACTACTGTGTGTGTAAGAATAGTGACCAAACAGGCGTTTACTTGCTGATCCTATCTATCAGGTATTCTCTTATTTAAATAAATTTTTAAATATTTTTTCAATTGACGTACGTGTGTTAACGTTTCAGGTCGTATTTTAATACAGATTAAGGTAACTGGATTTAAGAAATGTCAAAAGATTCTCAAATAGAAAAGCAACTTCAAAGAATTCTTTCAATCCGAAAGGAGCAGGATGTTGATGCGCAAATATCCGAAGCGGAACAAATTATCCATTCGATAGAAAAGGTTAATAGTTATCGAGCATTTGAATTGGTTCGGAAACGCATAGAGAAAGCGAATTCTCGGATTCGGGTTCTGGACGTTCTGATGCGTGCTGCAGCGATCCTTTTTATCCCCTTGTTAATAACTTCAGTTATCCTTTTTTCGAAACAGAAAGTGCAACCTGGAGCAGAGCAATTTGCGGAACAAAAGATATCCAATCCATTGGGAGTCCGTTCAGAGATTTCTTTACCTGACGGAACTGTTGTGTGGTTGAACGCAGAGAGTACCATAAGTTATAAGGTTCCTTTTGTTGGGGGAAAACAGCGTGAGGTTAAGTTGATCGGAGAGGCTTTCTTTAAGGTGAAAAAAAATGATCAGTTGCCATTCCGGGTTGAGTCGGGAGATGTAAGCGTGACGGTACTAGGAACACAATTTAATTGTAAAGCATTTCCGGAAGACAGCACTATAGAAGTTGTATTAGCAGAGGGAAGCATAAAATTGAATCCAATGGCTTCTAATACAGCCATCAAGGGTGTTATTATGAAACCGGGTGAACGAGCTGTAGTCGATAAAATGAGTAAGGAAACGATAATATCTACTGAAAATATAGAAAAATATATTGGATGGCATAAAAATAAATTAATTCTGGATGAGTGTCCGATGCCGGAGATAGCACAACGACTAGAACGTTGGTTTGGTGTAGAAGTAGAAATTGTTGATCCAAAGGTTGAAGATGTTAAGATTTCTTCAACGTTTGAAAATGAATCGTTAAGTGAAATATTGGAAATGTTGGAAATAGCCTCTCCTATAAAAGTAGAACAAATTTCTGCGAAAATGGAAGGGACGACCGATACCCTCCGAAGAAGGAAAGTTCTTATTAGTCGAGCTGATAGATGATTAGTAATGAAAAGTAAAGAAGGAAGTGCTGCAACACTTCCTTCCAATTGCTCTAGGAGCAGATTTAAATAATAGTAATTTAAACATTCAAATTTATGAAAAAAAACGCGAATTCATTGTGCCTGGAATTTTCCAGGCACAGGAAATTTTTCAGAGCTATTAGAATTAGTTTATTTCTGGCTTTTGTAAGCACACTTCAAATTTTGGCAGGTAATAGTTTTTCTCCGCCGTCACGGCTGACTCTAAAAATGAGAGATGCTACGATAAAAGAGGTGCTATCTCAGATAGAAAAGCAAAGCGGATTTTATTTTCTTTACGATAACGGATTAATTGATGTATATAAGAGAGTTGACATCACTGTTGAGGATAAGGAAATACCTGAAGTTATAGATCAACTATTTGGTAAAGGAAAAATACAGACCATTATTCGCGATGGACATGTCATTCTCTCCCCCGCCAAGGCGCCGGTTGCACCGCAAAGAATAAATATTTCCGGACGGGTTGTTGATTCTGCCGGGGAACCATTGCCAGGGGTATCGGTCGTAGAGAAAGGAACGACCAATGGTACAATCACCAACGGTGAAGGGATCTATAATTTGACAGATTTTTCACCCGATGCCACCCTCGTTTTTTCTTTTATAGGAATGAAAGATCAAGAGGTCGCTGTGGCAGGACAGAGGACCATTAATGTTGTTATGGTTGAAGAAACCATAAGCCTTGATGAAGTGGTTGCAATAGGTTATGGCACAAGACGTAAGTCATCCCTTGCCGGTGCGATTTCAAGTGTCCAGACAAAAGATTTAACAGTAGCTCCTATTTCGTCCGCCTCCAATGCCCTTTCCGGACGTTTGGCTGGTTTGATCACCGTGCAATCGGAAGGTCGACCCGGTGCTGACGCAGCTTCAATAAATATTCGTGGATTTGGTAATCCGTTGGTTATTGTAGATGGTGTGGAAGGAGATTTGAATTTGTTGGATCCTAACTCTATAGAGTCAATTTCTATACTGAAGGATGGTTCTGCTTCTATTTATGGTGCCCGAGCCGGTAATGGAGTGGTTTTGGTAACCACCAAAAGAGGTAATATCTCTAAACCAATTTTTACTTTAAATACCTCTTACTCATTGCAGGGAATAACCAATTTTCCTAAAAAAGTAAGTTCCGGCCAGTATGCCGAGATGCAAAGAGAAGCGCATCTTCAGGCAGGTAAACCGGAAGAAACAGCACCTTATTCGGAAGAAGACATCCGGATGTTTTACGATGGTAGCGACCCACTATATCATCCGAATACCGATTGGTATGATTTATTGATTAGAGATTGGGCTCCTCAGCAGGAACATAATATCTCTGTTCGCGGCGGATCCGATAGAATTAAATATTATGGTTTTTTGGGTTATTTGAAGCAGGAAACCATTTGGAAAAAGAACGGAGGAGATTTTCAGCGTTATAATTTTCAGTCGAATGTGGATATGAAGTTGACCGACAATCTCGACATGAAAATAGATGTTTCTAGTGTGGTCAGAGATCTGAATGAAACCAAACGAAATCAGAGTCGTGATTATCCTGAACTGTGGCAGGATCTGTGGTTTAGTAACCCCATGTATCGTGCAGATTTTCCTGAAAAGGATAAACTTCCTTTTGTGGGCACGAACTACCCTGCTTACGGGGGATCAAACCGGGAAATAGGAGGATATAATGATACCGACTTTCAGAGAGTTGAAGGCCGTTTCTCCTTCAATTACGATTTGGATTTCATTCAAGGATTGTCAGCCAAATATACCTGGCACTATTTAAAGGACTATACCAGACAAAAAACCTTTTATGGTGGCTATGAAATGTGGGAGTATGCCTATGAAGACGATATTTATACGTCTGTGGCAGACACTAGAGGTGAGTCAGCTTTAACATTGAGGAAATCTGAGAGTCAGATTTTAACCTCCCAGTTTTCATTCAACTATGACAGACGGTTTAATGTTGATCACCACTTGACTGTCCTTGCACTATATGAAAGTATCGGTTATAAATCGGACTATCTTTATACCAGACGGAGCAACTTTATTACATCTACATTGGATCAATTGTATGCCGGAGACTCAAGTACTTCGACGAATGACGGAACAGCAAGCGAAATGGGGCGCAAGAGTTTTGTGGGGAGGTTAAATTATTCCTATAAAGACAAGTACCTTTTGGAGGCTATTTTCCGTGCAGATGCTTCTGCGAAATTTCCATCGGATCAAAGATGGGGGTATTTCCCAAGTATTCTTTTGGCCTGGCGATTATCTGAGGAAGGATTTATTGCCAACATGGGACTGTTTGATAACCTGAAATTAAAAGCCAGTTACGGCCAATCGGGGAATGATGGTGTTGGCAACTTTGAATATCTGACTGGTTACTCGTTTAAAGCCAATTATGGATATTATAAATTTGGTTCGGATTACAGCGCAGGATTATATACGACGGGGTTATCAAATCCGAATCTGACTTGGGAAAATATTACATTGTATAATGTGGGCGCTGAGTTTTCGATGTGGAAAAGAAAACTGTACGGAGAGATGGATGTGTTTTATCGTGAACGAGAAGGCATCCCCGGAACCCGCATTCTTTCGCTTCCCAGTACATTTGGAGCCAGTTTGCCTCCCGAGAACATTAACAGTTTAAATAATCGAGGATTTGATTTAAAAGTTGGTACTTCCGGAAAGATGGCAAAATTCACCTGGGATATAAGTGCATTAGTAGCATGGTCCAGAGCAAAATGGATGCATTTTGAAGAGCCTGAGTATGAGGATCCCGATCAAATTAGGATTTCAAAACGTTCTGGAAGATGGACTGACGTCACTTTTGGGTATAAAAGTGATGGTCTGTTTACGAGTCAGGAAGAAATTAACAATTTGGAGTTTGACCAAGACCAGCAAGGAAACAGTAGCTTAAGACCAGGCGATGTTAAATACATTGATGTGAATGATGACGGAGTTCTGAATTGGAAAGACCAGGTAGAGATTGGAAAAGGACAATTGCCACATTGGACGGTTGGTCTCAATACACGATTTACTTATAGTAATTTTGATCTGACTTCTTTGTGGCAAGGCGCTTTTGGCCATTATACATATGTCAATCTTACAACAAATATGTCGAACTATTACGAGTTGCGATGGACCGAAGAGAACAATGATCCAAATGCATTAGTTCCTCGTTTGGGAGGAGCCGGTACCAACGGATACTATTCTGATTATCGATTTAAGAAAGCCGGGTATGTCAGGCTAAAAGCAGCCACGTTAGGGTATACGCTGCCACAAAGATGGGTTGAAAAAGCTAATTTCTCTAAAGTACGTTTATACCTGGCTGGTACGAACTTGTTGACATTTGATAAACTGAGTAAATATGGATTGGATCCGGAGGTCCCTATGCCTACTAGTAGCGGTAATTCAGCCTATTATTATCCGCAACAGAGAACTATTTCTGTTGGTGCGACCATCGATTTCTAGTAGATAATATATTCTAATTATAAAAAATTGGTATCATGAAAAAACTAATATATTATTTCTTATTCATATTTGTCGTGGCCTCTTCGTGCGAAGATGTTCTGGATAAAGAACCATTAGATATTATTTCTGATGCTGCTGTGTGGGAGGATGAGGTACTTATTGACGCCTATCTCACCGGTGCCTATACCCGGATGTGTGTATGGGATAAGGATTCCTGGACAGAGGCTAATGCCCGAACCTGGTGGTACATGGATATAGATGGAATTGCCGATGAAGCTAGTGATAGAGGATTCGGGAGTTGGAAAAGAGGAAACATTAAGGTGAACTCAAATCCTTTGCCTTGGTGGGAAGCTTCCTATAAAATTATTCGAGATCTGAATTTTTTTATTGATCGGGTACCAACTTCTCCGGTAGGAGAGGATTTCAAAACCGACCGGGTGGCTGAAGCAAGATTTATTCGAGCTTATAATTATTTTGCGATGGTGATTCGATATGGTGGCGTGCCATTGATTACAGAGGCCCAAAGTATCGATGACCCTACAGAAGAGCTTTTCCGTTCAAGGGATTCTGAAAAAGCCATTTATGATTTTATCATTTCAGAATGTGATGATATTTTTGATGATCTTCCGTCTGTTAGAACGACAGATTATGGTCGGCCCACCAAATGGGCGGCAGCAGCCTTAAAATGTCGCGCGGCACTTTATGCCGGAAGTATTGCTCAATTTGGGACTCAGCAACTGGATGGATTATTAGGATTTCCTGCATCTGAGGCAGAAGATTATTACCAGAAATCGTATGATGCAGCAACTGCAATAATGAACAGCGGAGTACATTCTTTATTTAACCGATATCCGGAGGATAAGATTAAGAATTTTAAACAATTATTCCTGGAAGACGAAAATGAAGAAGTCATTTTTGCCCGTGTGCATGACGAGAATGTTTCCAATTGGGCTCCCGGCCAGGGATGGTCTCTGGATTTCTTTCAAGGACCAAGACCTAATGCATGGGGAAGTGGAAATATGGGACAACCTTATCTGGAGATGGCAGATGAATTTGAAAATGTCAATGGAACTCCGGGCGAAGCAGCACCCTTGGATAGAGATGCCATTCAACAAGGTTTTTGGACAGGAGAGGAATTATTTGATGGGAAAGAGCCTCGATTTTTTGCCACTCTCTATTATCAAGGAATGCAATGGAAAGGGACTGAACTTTCCTGGCACAAAGGAATCATTCTCCCGGATGGATCAATTCAGGAAACAGGATCTTATCAGGGGTTGAAAACTCTTGGAAATCAGGCCGTGGATTATACCCAGGGCTCGGGTTTTGGTATTATGAAATATTTGGATGAGGATAAGGATGTGAATGGTGAAAGAAATACTTCACCGCAAGACTGGAAGTTATTTCGATACGGAGAAGTGTTGTTGAACTATGCCGAGGCAGCCTTTGAACTCAATAAATTTGACGATGCGTTAAGTGCTATCAACCAAGTTAGAAATAGAGCTGGAGTTGATCCTCTGACAGAAATTGACAGAGGCAAAATCCGTCATGAACGGAAAGTAGAACTGGCCTTCGAAGGCCATCGCTATTGGGACTTACGTCGTTGGAGAACCGCTGTCTATGAATTGACCAGTGGTCCGGACAGAAAATTCAGTGGTTTAAGATATAGACTCGATTACAATACTCGGAAATACAAGGTTATTGTCGTGGAGAACTTAGATGGGACTGTCAATCCGCCGGCTTTTTATGAACGGAATTATTATTTCCCAATCACAACTTCCAGAACAGGGAATAACCCGAATCTCTTAGAGAACCCCGGGTATAATGAATAGTCATTAGTATTAAAAATTTAAAAAGTTGCAAGATGAAACGGGCTATGAGACTATTTCTCACAAAAATATGTTTTGTTTCATCTTGCTATTAAAAAAATAAAATTGAATTCAGATGAAAACTAACATATTTATTTTTTGCTTTTTATTAGCCAATATTGCTTTTTTTTCTTGCGATGACGGTGATGATATTGTTTATGCGCCGACACAGTTTCATGGTGTTATTTCTCAATTTGAGGGCGATGAAAGTAATTCAAACTGGGCAGAGAATGATGAAGTTGGCGTATATATGGTTCCCAAAGGAGAGGAATTAGTTGCTGAAAACATTTTAAGTGGTGCAGATAATAAAAAGTTTGTTTACGATATAAATGGGAATCTTATTCCGCAAGGAGAGGAAATGTACTACCCTACTGATGGAAGCAATGTGGATTTTTATGCCTATTTCCCTTATAACCCATCAACAAGTAACGGTGTCTATCCTGTTGATGTATCGGGCCAAAGTGATCAGAAGAGCATTGATTTGATGCGAGCAGCCATCAAAAATAAAACACAAGAGGATGCCATTATAAATATAAAGTTTGGCTTTCATCATACACTGGCAAAGATTAAAATCAACATAGAAAAGGATATGGATATTGCAGATTTGGATGTTTCCGGTATCCAATTAATGATTGAAGGAATGCCTACTACTGCCGATTTCAATATTGGAACAGAAATCTTTTCAAATAAGGAGAATGTTTCACCAATAGAGATGCGGTCAGTAGAAGCAGGCGTAGCGTATGATGCCTTGGTGATCCCTACTACTGCCAATAGTTTCACAGGTCGGAAAATAACCGTTACTGCACCCGAAGAATTGGAGCTAGAACCGGCATTCTATGAGATTCCTGATGGACTGGCCTTGGTATCCGGAAATAGTTATGAATTTCCTATTACCTTGTACAAAAAGGGAGCTACAAAAATAGTATACAACGTGGGCGATTATTATCCTGATCCTAATGTGGATTTGAATGATCCGGAAGCGAAGGCGCAGATAGAAGGTGTTGTTTTTTGGGTTGATCCCATTAGTGAAGGACGCCATGGTTTGGTGATGAATCTTAAAGACGTTAATACTTCCGGATATGCGCCCGGCACATGGGGAGCTCGTTGGGGCGTTGATGATGTTTTTGAAACCAATCTTATTCCATCAATGGCCAGTGAGGATGATGGAAAGACTGCAACAAAAGATTTAATTGCTGCGCATAAAGACGAGGCGGATTTTTCAACCAATTATGCTTTGTTTGATTATGTTTATACATTCTTGAATAACGGTGACATTGATGGTGTCTGGTATATGCCTTCGTTTAATGAACTTCGTCGAATGATGGCCTTTTCATTTGGAATTGATTATGACGAAGTCCTGGCAGATTGGGATGAAGCCATTCGTACTTCAGCCGGACTGGATGTTATCCCGACGATCCAGTTGGAAGCCAACACACCTGTAGGTGCAAGTCTTGAGGCTAGAACTTTGGTAAACCAAAAACTAGAGGCAGCTGGTGGAAGCAAAGTTCCTGATGACCGAGGACATGCATCAACCACTGAATTGGATAAGGATGCTTCAAAAAACTATGTAGGATTCAAAGGAGTTATTAGTAGAAATGGGCGTTTGTATAAGAGTCGAAAGAATCTGTGCCAATTTAGAGCCATTCGTCAGTTTTAACCTATTATTAGTTTGAATGACATGAATAAAATAAATGATATTAGTATTATCGTTTTATTATTAATGATGACGATGGCATTTTCATCCTGTAAGGATGATGATATCAAGTCTGGTCCGGAACCCGGGGGTGAAACCCCCGGTTCTGTGGACTTGACTCCCTATAAAGAGAGGAAAGCCTGGCTTATCGATGCATTTAAAGACGATATGCTAACCAAAAGCGGGAAGCACGGAATACCCTTCGCCTTAATAAGGCTCGAGAATGATCCTAATGATGAGAAGGCACTTAACTATTTGACTTATGTTGCTGATGGTTATGCTGATATGTTTTATTGGCCGGGGTTAGCACTTGCTCTTCATCGGTATTGGGATAATTTTTCGGATGCGCAAAAATCTCATTTGCAGTCTAAGCTTGAACAATATGGCAGTAGTTTTTTAGGACATGGAACAGAAAATCATGCAAGTATGCTTTGGTGTGGTGGTTATTTGTTGGCACAACTTTTCCCGGATGCTAACTGGTCAAATGGGCAAACTAGTGAGCAACTGATGGCAACACTGAAGAATAATTTAAGCACTACCTTCAAAAACGTATATGCCAAGGGAAATGCAGAGTCTCTTTCTACGACCTATGAGCAAGTTTACAATTTCCCGATAGAAATATTGTATGAATGTGCTGAAGATGCGGATGTGAAAAAAATGGCCGAAGCGATGCTGCTTTATAAATGGGCTTTGATTTCATTGCTCCAATTCGAAGGAACTACAATTGCACCCTATGCCAGAATGAATACGCAACAAGACCATGCGCCTACATATTATTATGTTGCGGGAACCACTTATTATAATTGGTTGCTTTTTGGTTGGGGATCTGCCTCTGATAACGTTAAGTTGGAACAATTCACTAAAAATTATTCGGATGCATCAGAGACCTTATATACAGTTGTGTCTGAAGTGGAAATACCCGAAGTATTTTTTAGAATTGGAATGGATAAGTCTCCCATGACTATTAAGTCATCCATGCCTACTTTTGGCTCGTATGGTTCAGGTGTGCCTCATGCCGTGATGAGAAAAGCCTATAGGGCTGAAAACTTCGCGATAGGGACAGGAAATTTCCGATGGGTACCCGGAGGTGATTTGATGTTTGCGACCAATGGTTTTAATATTTGTTGGAGTTCTGCCGACAGATTTAATTATATAGGCTGTTTTGCTCCCTATTTTTTTACAAAAGGGTCAGGTCCCGACACTTGGGATTTAGGTAATATTTCACCATTTCAGCAAACGGCTCACCATGAGGGAAGTGTGATAACTCTTTTCGATATTCCTCAGGAAGATCCCTGGCCAAATGTTCAGAATCCTATATCAGGTGAAGATTTTTGGGGATGGCGGTCGGCTTACGCTGATGATTTGGTCAAAGTTGGAATGGTTCGTTATCCCAAAACCATGGATGAGGAAATTGAAAAGGAAGGATGGATCTTCTTGCGGGAGGGAGAAGTTTACATCGGCATCAAGCCACTAAAAGATTATACCATTGATAAGACTTCTCCTGATGCCAGTTTGGATGGTTTCAATGTAATCAAGAGTAGTTTTGCAAAAACAGGTTTTGTCTTTGAAGTAAGCGACTCCGAGACTTCCGGCAGTTTTGCGGATTTTCAGACCAAAGTGCTGAGCAATTCCTTGTCTGTTGATTGGGGTGAAATGACTTGTGAGTATACGAATATCAACGGCGACAACTTGTACATTAAATTTCAGGAAGGGTTTCCCCTTGTATCTGTTGCTAACCCGCCATCTACATGGCAATCGTATGGCATTACCGGGATGCATGAGGCTGTGCCTACCGTTGAAGTGAATGGTGTTGCGGATGAATCTTATTCGGAATGGCCATTGCTGGATAGTCCTTATGTTACAATGGATGATGGAATACTTAACATTAATGATGGTACCACAAGCATCAGAGTGATCTGGAAAGGTAGTCTGCCGATTATCTCCAAATAATTTTTTACCGACACTAAATATTCTAAATAGAGAGGGTGTCTAAAAAGTCTAATTTTTGCTCTGTGAATAACTTGTATGAGCTCTGTGCAACAATAAATTAGAGTGTGGGTAATTTAGTATACACAAAGCATTGCACACTTTTTTGGCACCCTCTTATCTAATCGTTTTATTTTTTGGTGGTTGATTTTAATCGCAGTGGTAAAAGGACGCTAATATTTTATGTGGTTATCAATCTATTGGGGTTGCTTTTGCCAATTGTAAATAAAATTGACTTGAGACAGTTGTTTTTTATAAGCTTTGATGGCATTGGTCGGAAATGGAGGTTTTAGAATTCACAATTTGTTAAACCCGATAATTGGTCCGATACCCAAGAAAAGAAAGTAATTTATGAGAACGTATTTATTGGTTTTATTATTATTTATTAGTTACCGTCTTGCTGCACAAGAAGCAGAACTGAAAGCCGATTCGGTTTTGGCTCATTCCAATATTAATCATGCCGATTACCAAGAAATCAGAGGAGGGCTCCAAAATAGTTTTTATCATTTTTCCACCAGCAAAACCAGTCGTGTGGCATTTGTTGGCGGTTCCATTACCGAGATGAAAGGGTGGAAAGAAAAAATTTGTAAGTACCTGACAGAACGTTTTCCGGAAACGACATTTGAATTCATATATGCCGGCATTCCTTCCACCGGGAGTACTGCCGGTGCATTTCGCCTGGTGAATGATGTGTTGTCGAAGGGGAAAATTGATTTACTGTTTGAAGAAGCATCAGTAAATGATGCGGGTCAATCACAGACTCAGGATATTCGTGGGATGGAAGGAATTGTACGTCGTGCTTTAGAGGTTAATCCCATGACGGATGTGGTGTTGATGTATTTTGTTGATCCCAAGAAAATGGATTATTACAATTCGGGACAGATTCCTCCTGCCGTGGAGGCGCATAATAAGGTGGCGGAACACTATCAACTACCTTCTCTCAATCTGGCCAAGGAAATAACCGACCGAATTAATGCGAATGAATTTACCTGGGACGGGGATTTTAAAAACTTGCACCCTTCTCCCTTTGGACATGAATTGTATTTTCAATCCATGTGCTCATGGTTGGAGAATTGTTGGAAAGCAGCCGGCACTCCCTCTGAAAAGAAAGCGCATGTCATTCCATCACAAATGGATCCATACAGCTTTGTGTCCGGATGTTATGTTGATATCCGAAAAGCGAAGCTGTCCAACGGATGGAGGATTGACAAAAATTGGTCTCCCTCAGATAAACTGCCTACACGGAAAGGATTTGTGGATGTTCCCATGCTTATTTCATCCACTCCGGGTGCTGAGATAAAATTTAATTTTAAAGGTACGGCCGTTGGGTTTAGTAATGTTGCCGGTCCTGATGCTGGCATTATTGAGTATAAAATAGATAATGGGGATTTTAAGGAATTAGACCTTTTCTCAAAATTCAGTACCAGGTTGTATTTAAATCAGTTTTTTGTATTGGAAGATGAACTGCCTGCGAAACGTCATCAGTTAATCATCAGAGTGTCTGAAAAGAAGAATGAGAAAAGTAAAGGAAATACTTGTCAGATCGTAAATTTCCTGGTTAACCGCGGCAAATAGAGCGAGTTCCATTAGATCAATAAATTTTAAAATAAATACGGATGAGAAATACACTTTTTATCAACTTTAAAAACATTATGTTTTCCTTGGCGCTACTTCTTATTCTCCAGTCTCAATCTGCAGCACAAAACGTTGAGACGAAGAGTCCTGTTTCGCAAAAAACGATGCAACAGATGGTGGAGGAGTATAAAAAATGGACAAGGGTCAGGGATGACTGGCCAGGTTTGAATCGTTACAGGGAGGCCAATAGTAAACTAGAAAAGCCGCGTAAAAATGAGCAAAGAATTGTTTTTATCGGGAATTCGATCATAGATAATTGGATCAATCTTAGTCCTGAATTTTTTGAAGGCAAATCTTATGTAAATAGGGGGATTAGTGGACAAACCACACCTCAAATATTGGCTAGGTTTCGGGCCGATGTTATAGCTCTGGAACCAAAAATTGTTGTGATTCTGGCCGGAACAAATGATATTGCCGGTAATACCGGTCCTTCAACGTTGGAAATGATTGAAGATAATTATGCCTCGATGACTGAACTGGCAAAGGCCAATGGAATCAGGGTTATTCTTTGTTCTGTTTTACCGGTATATGATTATCCTTGGCGTCGTGGACTTGAACCGGCTGAAAAGATTGCATCACTTAACAAGTGGATTAAGAGCTACTGCGCCAAGCACGATGTTGGATATTTGGACTTTTATTCTTCATTGGTTGATAAACGTAAAGGAATGAAGTATGAATATACCTTTGATGGGGTACACCCCAACAGGGAAGGTTATAAAGTGATGGAGGCGCTTGCAGAGAAAGCGATCGCCAAAAGTGCTAAGAAATTGGACTGAGGCTTAGAAGTTGAAAGTGAATGTAATGCTGTTGAGACAGTAGGGATGCATAGATTTTCTTAACAAAAAAATATTTTGACATGAAACGATCATTCTTTATCGGGTTAATATATTCAATAATTGTGTATTGTGTGTCGGCGCAGGAACCCTCAAAGCCGATCTATCTGGATGATAGTAAGCCGTTGGAGCAAAGGGTTGAAGATGCATTATCTAGGATGACTCTGGAAGAAAAGATTGCAATGGTACATGCTCAATCCAAGTTTAGTTCTGCCGGATGTTCACGATTGGGAATTCCTGAGGTTTGGATGTCCGATGGGCCTCACGGAATTAGACCTGAACCTTTGTGGGACGCATTCAAACCTGCGGGGTGGACCAATGATTCATGTACCGCATTTCCGGCATTGACTTGTCTGGCGGCCACCTTTGATCCTCAATTAGCGTTAGAATATGGGAAAGCTATTGGAGAAGAAGCCCGATATCGGAAAAAGGACATTTTGTTGGGGCCGGGGGTCAATATTTACCGGACGCCTTTAAATGGCCGTAACTTTGAATATATGGGGGAAGATCCCTATCTGGCATCCCGAATGGTGGTCCCATATATTCAAGGCGTTCAGCAAAATGGTGTGGCGGCTTGTCTCAAACATTTCGCATTAAATAATCAGGAACGGTGGCGACATAATATCAATGTGGAAGTAAGCGACAGAGCTCTCTATGAGATTTATCTCCCTGCATTTAAGGCCGGTGTGCAAGAAGGAAACGTGTGGGCCGTAATGGGTGCATACAATTTGTTTCGTGGACAGCATTGCAGTCATCATGATCTTTTATTGAATAAGATATTAAAAAATGAGTGGAGCTTTGATGGCGTTGTGGTCAGCGATTGGGGGGGAGTCTATGATACTGATGAATCAGCTCGTAATGGGTTAGATATTGAAATGGGGACCTGGAGCGATGGCCTGACCAATGGAAGAGCTTTTGCTTATGATGATTATTTTTTGGCTCGTCCTTTTTTGGATAAAATAAAGAGTGGAGAATTACCACAACAGCTGCTCGATGATAAGGTGAGGCGTGTATTGCGGTTGGTTTTTAGAACCAATATGGATCGAAATCGACCCTGGGGGAGCTTTGCAACAGATGCCCACGCCGCTATTTCTCGGCGAATTGCAGAACAAGGGATTGTGTTGCTGAAAAATGAGACTCAATTATTCCCTGTTTCGGTGGGCCAATATGATCGAATTCTTGTCGTTGGCGAAAATGCAGTCAAATCGCTTACTGTTGGTGGTGGATCATCAGAATTGAAAGCGAAAAAGGAAATCTCCCCGCTGGAAGGGCTGATTGAAAAATATGGGGAAAAGACTATTCATTATACTTTAGGTTACACCTCCGAACCACAGAAGTATGATGCTGACTCCCTTAGACAAGTGGCACTTGCTTTAGCAAAGAGTGCTGATTTGGTGATATACATAGGCGGTTTGAACAAGGATCATTATCAGGACTGTGAAGCTTTTGATCGTAAATCGTTTGATTTACCTTATGACCAGAATGATTTAATAGAGCGTTTACTTGAGGTTAACAAGAATACCGGTGTAATAATTATCAGTGGTAATGGGGTTGCCATGCCATGGATCGAGCAGGTGCCTGCACTTATCCAGTCATGGTATTTGGGCTCTCAAGCCGGAAACGCTATGGCAAATGTAATCTCAGGAGAAGTTAATCCCAGCGGGAAACTGCCTTTTACCATACCCAAGAAGTTGGAAGATAATGGAGCAAATTCTTTTGGTCCTTCCGTTTATCCGGGCGACAGTATTAATGTTTATTACAAGGAAGATATCCTTGTGGGTTACAGGTGGTTTGATACAAAAAAGATTGAACCTCAATTTCCGTTTGGTTTTGGTTTGTCTTATACCTCTTTCAATTATGGCAAGTTGACAACTGATAATAAGGAATATTCTAAAACAGATGTGATCAGGTTGTCTTGCAGTATTACCAACACCGGAGGTAAGGATGGCGCGGAAACATTGCAAATATACAGCTCACAGCGGCATCCGTCACTTCCACGTCCCCTTAAAGAATTGAAAGCCTTTAAAAAAGTATCTCTGAAGGCCGGTGAAACGAAAACCGTTTCCTTTACTATACCGGTTAAAGACTTAGCTTTTTTTGATGATGAAAGACATGAGTGGGTTGTGGAGCAAGATCGATTTACTTTATCTCTTGCTACTTCATCGGCCGATATTAGAAGTTCTGTTCGAATAAAAGTGGTTGAATAAAGAAATCTTCACATGATGAAAAAAAATGGGACTTGGATTAGTGTTATAATATTGATTTTTTTGGGTCTTAATTCATGCCAGAACAGTGAGGAATTGGATCATTCATCTTGGGTTGTTATGGATATGGTCCATAACAACCCTGGAGAAGGTTTTACGAAAACCGAGTTTAACGAACCGTCAAAACTACGTGAATATGGCTTCAATGCACAGGTAGTTAATGAATTTCAATCGGTTCATTGCGCTATATCTTTCAACTCGCTGAATGAAAATATTTTTCCGGAGGGTTCAAAAGAGAGAATTTGGATTGATTCATTGGCGAATCGAATAACCAAGCGGATTGACGAGATCCATCAAGAAGGGCTGGAAGCTTATTATTTCATGGATATAATAGTATTACCTCGTCGATTGGTTCAGCTTTATAAAGATGAGATTTGCGATTCTACCGGACGCATTGATTTTACCCGACCCAAAACGCAGGAGATACACCGGATTATGCTCGATGAGGTGTTTGAGCGTTTTCCCGGATTGGACGGACTGGTAATCAGGGTGGGAGAAACCTATCTGCAGAACGTGCCCTATCATACAGGCAATGGTCCGATTCTGCGTGACGAAAAATCATGGATGCATAACACCGACAGTAAAAGCGACGGAGGGGAAGAGATTCATCGCCTATTAATTGATTTGTTACGCGATGAAGTGTGTGAAAAGTTTAATAAGAAGATTTTTTATCGCACCTGGGACTTTGGCTTTTTCCATGTATTGCCTGAATATTATCTCTCTGTGACTGATTCTATTGATCCACATCCCAATTTGTACTTCAGTGTAAAATATGTGAAAGGAGATTATCATCGTACTCTAAAGTTCAACCCAACACTGGGGATTGGAAAACATAAGCAAATTGTTGAGGTCCAGTGCCAACGTGAGTATGAAGGAAAAGGTGCTTATCCAAACTATATTGCCAAAGGTGTTATAGATGGTTTCGAGGAATTACAGAATGATACGGAGATACATAGTCTCAATGGGTTGAAAACGAACCCCAATTTTGCGGGAGTTTGGACATGGTCGCGCGGGGGCGGCTGGGTAGGCCCTTATATTTCAAATGAGTTGTGGTGTGATTTAAATGCCTATTGCCTGTCGCAATGGGCGAACAATCCCAATCGGCCGGAAAAAGAAATATTTGGTGATTATGCCCGTATGCGAGGGTTTGAAGGTGAGAATATCCGACGGTTTCACCGATTGGCTTTGTTGTCGGCAGACGCCATTGTCAGAGGACGGGCTTCCTTGATCATGCCCATCAATCTTTGGTGGACAAGAGATGAATTTATTGGTGGCGAAAATGAATTGACCAATGATTTTAAGGAAATAATCCAGAATGGGCTGGTGGAGGAGATGCTTGACGAAAAGGGTACCAGCGTTGATATCTGGCAAGAGATGGTTGCAATGGCTGATTCATTGAAAGGGAGTGATACACAAACCTTGCATTACATTCGTACTTCAACCCGCTATGGATCTCTTTTGTATGCCATCTATGAGCAGGCCTGGATAATTATGCTAAAAGGACAAGTCGGGGAATCGTCCGGAAACTACGATTACCATGCAATTTCTTCTGCAATAGAGAAATATGATTTGTTGTGGAAAGAATTTATCATCTTGAAAGAGCAAAATCCGGATTGTGCGACCCTTTATCGTCCCTTTGCTTTTAATTATGGTAATCCACCAACTTATTTTGGTGTAGAAGGCTTAAAAAAGACAGTGGACCGATATAGAAACTTAACAGCAAAAATTGAAGCATTAACCAATAAGTGAAGGTGGATGTGTGGGAGAAAAGGAAAAGGATGGAGAAATCTTGACTGTTTATTCTGTCATCAGCCTGACCTAAGGAATAGAGCTTATAAAGGAGGGGGGGTAGGGGCTAGCCTGATTGTTTAAAGACATAAATTCAATTAACAACATTAAATGAGAAAGCTATATTTATTAATCTTATTGTTGATACCTGTTTTTTGTTTTTCTCAGGATTTTTCAAGTTATCAAAAACGGAAGCAATGGGTTTTAGAAGGATTAAAAGATATCACGCTTGCGGAGCATGGTAAACATGGCCTCCCCAAAGCCATTGTTCGATTGGAGTTTAACCCGCATGATGAGGCGGCCCTGACTTACATAACCAATATTTTGGATCATCGACGTCAAACAATGTTTGACTTCCCGGGTGTTGCATTGGCCTTGTGTCGCTATTGGGATAGCTTTAATGCTACTCAGTTAAGGAAAATTAAAAGTAGCCTCGAATATTTGGCAAAAGATGACAAAATAAATGGTGAGGGTTTTCTTGGTCATGGCACAGAAAATCATGCCACAATGATGTGGTGTAGTGCTTATCTGTTTGGTCAGTTGTTTCCCGATGCGCAATGGGCTAACGGGATGACCAGTGATGAGCTGATGGCAGATATGAAGGAGCGATTGCGGAAAACTTTTAAGAATGTTTATAGCCATGGTTATGCCGAATATCTCTCAACAACCTATGAGGTTGTCATGAATAACCCGGTCGAGATGTTGCTGGAATACGCAGAAGATCCGGAAATGAAAGCCATTGCGGAAGCTTATATGCTTTATAAGTGGTCGTTGGTGTCGTTAAATAATTTTGAAGGGAACATTATTGCCCCGTATGGTCGAATGAATACCCAGCAAGACCATTATCCGGATAATAGTTACGTTGCGGCAACCACCTATTATAACTGGCTATTGTGGGGGTGGGGCCCCGCCACCGGAAATGTATTTATCAATAACTTTACCAGGTATCCCGAAACCAGTTATGCCGTCTATACTGCGCTTTCAAGGATAATACCAAGAAATGTTTTTTTTCGGTTGAGTGGCAACAACATGGCACCCATGGAGCTGAAGACCTCCGCATCCACCTTTGGCCATTATGGTTCAGGTATTCCTCATCAGATGATGCGTAAGGTCTATCGGGACAAAACCTATGCTGTCGGTAGCGGAAATTTCCGTTGGGTGCCCGGTGGTGATTATGCCGATCACGACATTAATGGCTTTAATATTGTATATCATAGTGCCGACCGTTTCAATTATTTAGGTTGTTTTCATCCTTACTGGTACAGCGACGGGGATGACAAAATCCATACAGCAGACACTTGGCACAAGGGCAATACTTCTCCTTTTCAGCAATCGGCACATGATAAAAATACCGTCATTGTTTTATTCAATATTCCGGAGAAAGATCCATGGCCGGAGGCTCCTAATGCCGCCAAGTGGGCCTGGCGCGACGGGCATGCCAATGATTTGATAAAAAGGGGAATGGTGCGTTATCCCAAATCAATTGATGAAAAAGTAGAAGAAAAAGGGTGGATTTTTCTTCGTGAAGGAGAAACTTTTATTGGCATAAAACCTTTGAAGAGTTATTATGAACAGGTTGATCTGAAAGGTATTGGACGGGATGGCTTTAATGTTATAAAGAGTGACCACGCAAAAACAGGCTTTGTTTTCGAAGTGGGAACACTTGATGAGTTTAAGAGCTTTGAATACTTTCGAAACAAGTTAGAAAAAAATAAGTTATCCGTCGATTGGGGAAAAATGAGTGTTACTTATGTTGACTCCCAAAATGACAAAATCCAGATTCAATATCGTGGCGGGTTGAATGTTGCACCGGAAAATATTTCATCCGAGTATCTGATTAAAAGGGGAATAACCGGTTTGGCCGAGTCCGTACCTTTTGTGAAGATTAATAACAAGGCAGAGACCGATTATCGGCAATGGCCCATGATTGAAAGCCCGTATATTAATATGGATAACAATGTGCTGTTAATCGATGACGGGACGACCAAAATTAAGGTGGACTGGCAATTGGATTTGCCTGTGATAACCGAAATGAATTAAAGTATTTTTAAACCATTTATACCTGGGAAAATGAGAACAAGACCTTTTCTTATATTGATCATGATGGCATTTCTTGTGTCATGCCAAAGTCATAGCGATTTGAGGCATTTTCCGGAAGGCAAGTCCCCTGAGGAAATAGGCTGCCGTATTGCCGAAAAATTTTTAAGCACCTCACATTCGCTATATGGTAATACCCGTCCATCAGAACCTCCCACGCAAATAACCTATCCCGATGTTTGCGCGTGGCTGGGAGGAATGTGGTTGGCCGAAGCTACCAAGGATACGGCTCTTTTTAGCCGCTTTAAAGCACGTTTTCAGCCTTTGTTTAAGGAAGAAAGAAATATGCTTCCCGTTCCGAACCATGTTGACAACAACGTGTTTGGAGCTGTTCCATTGGAATTATTTCTGGAAACCGGAGAATCGAGATATCTGGAATTAGGTTTAGAATATGCCGATAGCCAGTGGAACTTGCCCGAGGATGCCACCTTACAACAAAGACAATGGAGCGAAAAGGGCTATTCCTGGCAAACTCGTATCTGGATTGATGATATGTTTATGATCACCGCGGTTCAGGCGCAGGCTTTTTTGGCAACGGGTGACAAAAAATATATTGATCGAGCAGCCAAGGAAATGGTTCTCTATCTGGATGAAATACAATTAAAAAATGGTCTTTTTTATCATTCTCCCGAAGCGCCCTTCTGTTGGGGCAGAGGAAATGGTTGGATGGCCGTTGGGATGGCCGAGTTGCTTCGAATTCTGCCGAAGGATAATCCCAACAGGAGCAGTATCATGCAAGGATACCGTAAAATGATGTCTGCATTACTGGAATATCAGGAAACGGATGGAATGTGGCGACAAATTATTGATGATGAGGAAGCCTGGAAAGAGACTTCGGCAACAGCAATGTTTACATATGCAATGATTACCGGCGTAAAAAATGGATGGCTAAATAAAGACACATATGGTGCTGCTGCGCGAAAAGGGTGGTTAGCCTTAACCAACTACATCAACGACGATGATGAATTGACAGAGGTGTGTGCCGGAACAAATATCAAAAACAGTCGGGACCATTATATGAACCGGCCTCGTATCGTTGGTGATTTGCATGGTCAAGCTCCTTTGCTGTGGTGTGCTGCTGCTTTATTGAGATAAGGTTTGTCGAGCTTTTGTCTCAATACGGATGCATAAAACCTGGGTCATGCTTGTCTCTTTTGGGTTTTGTGGGATGAAATATGGAATTTTAGGTTTGGAGAGTGTTATTCCAATAGGACTGTTGTTGTGGACTATGTGAGGAAATTATACTGATTTTATTAAATGGAAAATTAAAAAATTGTAATAAGATGAATTTAAAGCAAGTTGTTGCTCTGATATTTATTGTTTTATTCAGTTTTAATCTTTGGGGCAAGAATATAAATATTTATGTTTCAGCAAATGGTGATGATAAGGCCCCCGGAACCAAAGATCAACCATTGGCGAGTTTATATGGTGCCCGTGATTTTATCCGGCAATTGAGGGAAACAAACAACCTGCAAGAAGAAATACAGGTAATCATTTCCGGTGGGATCTATTATATGACCGAACCTGTGGTCTTTACCGATATTGATTCCGGAGGTGATAATGCTCCCATTGTTTTTAAGGCGGCAAAAGGAGAAGAACCTGTTTTTGTGGGAGGAATTGCAATAGAAAATTGGGAGAAAGTGTCAGATAATCTTTGGAAAGCCAAAGTTCCGGAAGTAAGTCGTTATGGTTTGTATTTCGAACAGTTGTATGTGGATGGTAAGCGAGCCGTTCGGGCCAAATCACCCAATAGCGGGTTTTATTTTTTGAAAGAGGTGGATGAGACAATCATCGAAAAAGGGACTGGTCGTAGAGCAGCATTGGCTGTTCAAAAGTTAAAGCTTTTTCCTTCGGCAGCATCCCATTTCGCTTCCTTCACGAGCAGTGACTTTAATGATGCATTAATTACCTTTTACCACAAATGGGACAATACCCGCAAACGGGTGTCTTCATTTAGTGCCGACAGCGCCGCTGTTTTCACGGTAGGTGGAGGCATGAAGCCATGGAATAAACTCGACAATAAGACACGTTTTACCATTGACAACTACAAAGCTGGGTTGGATAGCTGCGGAGAGTGGTTTCTTGAGCGAAGTGGCGATTTATACTATATCCCCCGAGAAGGAGAAGATTTGAATAACGTCAGTGTGTATGCTCCTGTGACCGATCAGTTTCTTGTTATTAAAGGCTCGAAAGGAAAAGAAGTACGAAATATTCGTTTTGAGAATATTCGCTTCGAAGTGGCCGGTTATCGTACGCCATTATGGGGCAATGAACCCGTTCAGGCGGCAGCGCCGGTAGAAGCAGTGGTCATGTTGGATTACGCTAAAAATATTGATTTTGTCAATTGTGGTATCAGCCAAATTGGTACCAATGCTTTCTGGTTCCGGAAAGCTTGTGATAACTGCTCTGTATCTCAAAGCTATATACATGATTTGGGGGCCGGAGGTATAAAGGTGGGAGATAACAAGCTTCCTGACAATGAGGAAGATTTGACCCGAAATATCACCGTTGACAATAATATAATACGTTCGGGAGGTTTTATTTTTCCTTGCGCTGTTGGTGTTGCCATTTTTCATGCCAGCGACAATAAAATAAGCCATAATGAGATTGCTGATTTTCGTTACACTGGGATCTCCGTAGGCTGGGTCTGGGGGTATGCTTATAGTCCAACGAAACGAAATACAATTGAATACAACCATATTCATCATCTTGGTTGGGGTGTACTCAGTGATATGGGGGGCATTTATACCCTCGGTGAGTCGGAAGGTACAAGGGTTAGTAACAATGTTGTTCATCATGTATATTCCCATGGATATGGTGGTTGGGGGTTATACACCGATGAAGGATCAACCGGTATTGTGATGGAAAACAATCTGGTTTATGCCTGTAAAAGTGCCGGGTTTCACCAACATTATGGTAAAGAAAATATTATAAAGAACAACATTTTCGCCTTCAACCAATTAAGGGGCATCCAGGTTTCCAAAGTTGAAAAGCATCTCTCCTATACATTTACTAACAATATTGTTTATCAGAATGAAGGAAAAATAATATCGGATGTATGGGGTGGAGATAACGGGACCAAAATAAAAATCAATATCGATCACAATTGCTATTGGAAAATAAATGAGCCACACCCTAAATTTTACGGGTTATCGTTTGATGAGTGGAAAGAATCAGGCAGAGATGAAAATTCCATTATTGCTGATCCCTGCTTTGCTGACCCACAAAATTTTGATTTCAGAATTAAAAACAAATCGGTTGTCAAAAAGATTGGGTTTAAACCTTTTGATGTTTCCAACGCCGGAGTTTATGGATCTAAAGCATGGAAAGAACTGGCAAAATTCGATCCCCAATTAGCCGGTAAATTTGACAGAGTCGTTGAGGAACTCAAACAAAAGACCGATTCAAAGGAATAATATTTAAAATGTAATAAACGACTAAAATGATACGTGTATATTCACTCGTGTTGCTATTAATTTTTGCCTCGTGCGGAACAAATACCGGCAAAAAAGTTTACAAAATTACCGTCGACAGATTTCAGAATTCCAAAATATTGTGGGATTTGGAGGCGTTGAGTAATCCTCCGGCTTTTTCGTGGATCGATTCTACCTCTTCGGTTCGTTCACTGGTTTATGAGAGTGTTCCCTTCGAAGGGAAGCCTACTCAGGTATTTGCTTACTATTCCAATCCGGATTTATTACAAGGGAAAAAAACAGAGAATATATTTCCCGCTGTTGTTTTAGTTCATGGAGGAGGAGGTAAAGCATTTAAAGAATGGGTTGAAAAATGGGCTGCCGATGGGTATGCTGCTATAGCGATGGATTTGGGTGGAAAAGATGGGACCGGAAAACCTTTATTAATGGCTGGTCCTGATCAAACCCATGAGAATAAGTTTACAAGAATAGAAAAAGGGGATTTAAAAAATGTTTGGAGTTATCATGCTGTTGCCAGTGTTATTTTGGCACACTCATTTTTACTGGAACGTACTGAAGTAGATGCCGAAAGAACTTGTTTGACCGGCATCAGCTGGGGGGGATATTTAACCTGTATGGTGGCCGGGCTCGATGATCGGTTTAAAGCAGCAGTGCCGGTGTACGGATGCGGCTATTATGATGAGTCCGACGCATTTGGTAAACCTTTATCTGAACTTACCCCTGTTTATGAAAAACAATGGATGAAATATTTTGATCCATCGGCTTACCTCCCCTTTGCTAAACCGGCTCTTCTGTTTATGAATGGGAATAAAGACTACTTCTACAATATAGTTCCCTATTACAAAACCTATCATTTGCCAAAAAATTGTGATAAGAATATTTGTTTAAAACCAAATATGAAGCATGGCCATCGGGAAGGCTGGCAGCCTGTGGAAATACGGTATTTTTTTGAGTCGGTCGTGAATCAAGGTGTCCCTCTGCCCAAAATTGAAAAGGTGAAACTGACTCAAACTTCCGTTAGCGCCGGCTTTAAGTCTTTTGCCGGGTTACGATCAGCACGGTTCTATTATTCCTCTGATACCATTTCGACCAATGCCAAAAGAGTCTGGTTTAACGTCGCTGCAACAATTGATGCTGAGAAAAAGATGATTAGCTGTGATCTGCCAGACATGGATTTTAAATATGCTTTCTTTTATGTTACAGAGAATAGGGAGTTATCCGTCTCAAGTCCAATATTTGTTAGGCAATAATCACTCATTTTTTGATGGATGGTCCTTTATCATTATTGTGTATAAACATGAGGGGCTGTTTGTAAAGTTTAAAATGAAGGTTTGTGTGTTTTAAAAAATATGATTTTATTGCGGCTTGATAGCATGCATAATGCAGCATTTGGACTATTAGGACAGTTTTTTTATGGGGTTTCCGGTTTTTCCGGCGCCCAATAATTGAATTTGATTAAAATATAAAGATATGAAGTTTAATGTTTTACTGATTTTACTGTTTGTCTGTGTATTAAATTTAACAGCTGCTCGTGTTGACACCCTCTATGTGAAAAGTGAGGTAATGAATAAGTCTATCCCGAATTTGGTTATTGTGCCCGATTCCTATGATGCTCAAAAAAGTAGCGCGTTCCCTGTGCTGTATCTGTTGCATGGGGCATCTGCTGACTATAAAGATTGGTTGAGAAAAGCGCCACACTTGAGGGAATATGTTGATTTGTACAATTTTATTATTGTTTGTCCCGATGGAGGACATACCAGTTGGTATTTTGATAGTCCGGTGGACCCAACGATGCAATATGAGACCTATGTTTCGAAGGAATTGATTAAAAAGGTAGATCATTCATACCGCACCATAAAAAATCGGAATGGAAGAGCTATTACCGGATTAAGCATGGGGGGACATGGTGCCTTCTACCTGGCATTTCGGCATCAGGATATCTGGGGAGCCGCAGGCAGTACCAGTGGTGGTTTAGATATTAGACCCTTTCCCAATAATTGGAATATTGCCAAACGATTAGGATCATATGCCGAGAATAAAGATAATTGGGAAAATAATACGGTGATTAATCTGGTTTATTTACTGGATGGGTCGAAGTTGAAATTAATCTTTGATTGTGGCGTTGATGACTTTTTTTATGATTGCAATAAACGGATGCATGAGAAGTTACTGCAAAGAAATATCCCGCACGACTATATTGAGCGTCCAGGGAAACATAACACAAAATATTGGGCCAATTCCATCAAGTATCAATTGATGTTTTTTCATGAGTTCTTTATCTCGCAGAAGTCGAAATGACAAAGAAGGTCTTTCCGGATGTTTAGTGTGATGAGATAAATGATGTCTTCTTGCCGGCATGGCATAAATAATTCGATAATTGAATATCAGAAAAGGGAAGTTAGATGAAGAGATGGTTTAAGACAATTTTTTTCTTGTGTTTTATAGGATCGGTATCCCCTCAGATGTATGCTAAGGAACCTCCGGTCGATTTGGTTAATCCGTTTATAGATACGCACAAATCTCGTTGGTTTTATTTCAATTCTGCGTGTCGGCCTTTTGGAATGGTAAATCTTAGTCCCGACACCAATACCAAAGGAAGTTGGGAGTCGGGTTACTTATATGACAGCCGTTTTATTCGATGTTTTAGTCATATACATGCCTGGCAGTTGGCCGGGGTGGCTGTTATGCCAACTACCGGTGAATTTAAAGGCAACTTGGGAATGGATGCCTATCAGTCGGCTTTTAGCCATGAAGGAGAGATCGCCAAACCCGGTTATCATAAAGTGTTTTTAAGTGATTATGGGATTACGGTTGAACTGACTTCCTCCACAAGGGTTGGATTTCACAGATATACTTATACGTCAGAGGAAAAAAAGTCGATCATTTTTGATACTGGCGCTTATTTGGCACATAGTCCTACCGTTTTTTCCAAAGTATGGAAAGTTAGCGATACCGAAATTGCCGGGGTTCAAGTAATTGGGAAAACCATCCGGCGACCTAAGGATACACCCGTTTACTTTGTTGCCCGGCTGAATAAGTCTTTCCGGTCATTTAAAGGATGGGTCAATAAAGAAGTAATCCCTTATCATACAGATACCATCCAAGGCCAAGATGCCGGGGCCGCTGTATTTTTTGATGCCGGGGATGAGGATCCGATTTTAATGAAGGTGGCCATTTCATATGTGAGCGTTGAACAAGCGCGTAAAAATATGAACGCAGAGATTAGTCACTGGGATTTTGATAAAGTGGTTGATGAGTCCTATCAAACGTGGAACGATTGGTTGGGCCGAATAAAAGTTAAAGGCGGAACGCATCAGCAACGCGTGAAGTTTTATACCGATTTGTGGCATGCCCTTTTGGGGCGACGTATAACCAGCGATGTTGACGGTAAATATATGGACATGACAGGTAGTAAACCCTTGGTGAAGAGTGTTCGGCTCGATGAAACAGGCAAGCCTCTATTCCCTCATTACAACTTTGATGCCTGGTGGGGAAGCCATTGGTCGCTTAATATTTTATGGTCGTTGGTTTATCCCGAGGTAGTGGATGGCTTTTGCAACACAATGTTTGATATGTACAACGATGGCGGCTTAATTCCTCGTGGTCCTTCAGGTGGCAATTATACCTATGTGATGATTGGCGACCCGGCAGTTTCTTTTTTTGCATCAGCCTATAATAAGGGCATTCGGAATTTTGATGTGGAGAAAGCTTATGAGGGGTTACGAAAAAATGCATTTGTAGGCGGCATTAGAGACCATGCCGGTTATGAGCATGACCGGCCGGCCTATGGCGGTGGAATGCAGTATTACATCAAACAGGGCTGGATTCCCGAGGGTATTAAATCGAAAGGGATGCACCTTGACGGCGCCGCCATGACGATGGAATATGCCTACCAGGATTGGTGCTTGGGGCAATTGGCAAAAGCATTGGGAAAAGAAGATGATTATAAGCTCTTTAATAAACGGGGCCTGAACTATAAAAATTTGTGGAATCCGGAAACAAAGTATATTCATCCACGTGAGATGGATGGTAGCTGGATAAAGGATTTTGAACCGGTATCAGAAGGTTTTAGTGCAAGAGGATTTTGTGAAAGTAATGCCGCTATTTATACCAATTTTGTTCCGCAGGACATGAAGGGATTGATTAACCTGTTTGGGGGAAACGAAGCTTATACGGCTTTTTTGAATCATTCGTTTGAGGCCGGAGAGTCACTAGGCTTTGTGGGTGAAAATAAGAATCATGCCTCCGGATGGGTTGATTACGGCAATCAACCGGGAACGGCGATGGCTCATCTTTTTAATTATGCCGGATCGCCCTGGATAACGCAAAAATGGGTTCGCAAAGTAAAGGCTTCTTTTGTTGATACGACCCCTTATAATGGTTATCGCGGCGACGAGGACCAGGGGCAAATGGGGGCACTGGGGGTGTTGATGGCGATTGGCTTGTTTGAGGTGGATGGCGGAGCAGCTGTCAATCCATACTATGATATAACGAGCCCTGTCTTCGATAAGATCACCATCCGGCTGGATAATCGTTATTTCCCCGGCAAAAAGTTTGTCATTAAGACCAATAATAACAGGCTGGAAAATATTTACATTCAATCGGCTAAGCTGAATCGTCAGGATTTAAATAATTGCTGGCTGTATCATTCCGACCTAGTAAAAGGAGGAGTCCTTGAAATTGAGCTGGGGCCTAATCCAAATAAAAGCTGGGGAACACAAGAGCCTCAGCCATTGATGCGTTGAACCATTTGGGGGATAAAGGAATGGACCTGGATCAAAAAAAGAATCAAATTGAAATGGATAAATATGGACGTACGGAATCAGATTGATCTTCATTTACAGACTGTATAAGTTTATGATGAATATTTTTTTCATGAACAGATACAATAATGGTTGCCATTTTATGTAAGTCTATAATAATAGATTGTTCATTAAATAGATCGGTTTTATTTCGTGGGAAGTTAAAAATTAGCAGCAAAAAAGCCTGTTGTTCTAACAATTATCTGAATTGATATCGGATTTTGGAAGTGAATGGAAAGTTGTGCCTATTTATGCATACTTTTACGGTAGTTATTATCTTTGTTCAATACCATGGCAGTAGATTTAATTGTACTTTAGGCGGATAAAAAGGTCTAATGGTTTTTATGCTAGGTATTATGTGGGTCTATTTTTGTGAAGCGGCAGGCGGCTTTGCAGTAATATTTTACTGGGATGAAGTAAAATGCACTGAAATGTGATTTATCCCACCCTAATGAGGATATTGAATACCTTTAGAAGATAACAGGCTGATCTCTCTTGGATGGGTATAACTAAATTTATTAGAAATATGAAAAAAAATCAGATCACCTATCTTTTTTTGCTGTTTTTTGTCGGCACCACTTTGAGTGCAGCCAATATAGGATTGGACCAGAGCCAGCGTTCGAATTCAACACCGGAAATATCCGGGGAATTGAAAAAGTGGCATAAAATTACTTTAACATTCGATGGTCCGGAGACTTCAGAAACAGCTTCCTATAATCCGTTTATGAATTATCGATTGAACGTGGAATTCACGCATCCTGCCACCGGTAAAAAATATCTGGTGCCGGGTTATTTTGCGGCCGACGGAGATGCCGCTAATACCTCTGCAACCAAAGGAAATAAATGGCGGGTACATTTTGCGCCGGATGAAGTGGGAACCTGGAACTATCATGTGGATTTTAGAAAAGGTAATTTCTGTGCGGTCAGTGACCGTCAGGATGCAGGAGTTTCTGCTGGATTTATGGACCAGGCCCAAGGTTCTTTTGAGGTTGCTAATACCGATAAAACAGGACGGGACATGCGAGCTAAAGGGCGTTTACAATATGTTGGTAAGCGATACCTTCAGTTTGCCGAAACCGGTGAATATTTTCTAAAAGTGGGGTCTGATGCGCCGGAGAACTTTTTGGCTTATCAGGAATTTGACGGAACTTTCCACAATGATGGACATAAAGATAACCTTGTAAAAACATGGGATCCTCATATTAAACATTGGCATGAGGGCGATCCAACCTGGAAAGACGGAAAAGGTAAGGGGATCATTGGTGCTGTGAATTATCTGGCATCTAAGGGAATGAATGCTTTCTCTTTTATTACGTTAAATATTGGTGGTGATGACCAAAATGTGTTTCCCTATATCCGTTACGACACGTATGACCAGATGGATTGTTCCAAACTCGACCAGTGGGAAATCGTATTTGAGCATGCGGATCAATTGGGAATGTTTCTCCATTTTAAACTGATGGAGTTCGAAAACCAAGGGTTGCTCGACCATGGAGGTGTTGGTGCCTTGAGTAAATTATATTATCGGGAGATGATTGCTCGTTTTGGTCACCACCTGGCTATGAACTGGAATATGTGCGAGGAAAATGGTGATTGGACTAAAAATCCTCCCACGCCCCCTCAGTTCACTTTGGCTCGTTTGTCTATGGCGGCATGGTTCGATAAGCACGATCCTTATAACCATCATCGAGTTATTCATAACGGCAACTGGTTTACCGATCTTTTCGGACCTGACAGTCATTATACCGGAGCTTCCTTGCAAACCAATCGGCCGGACTTTAAAAATGTTCACAAGAGAACGCTGGAGCTGATCAACGCAACCAAAAATGCCGGAAAACAATGGGCCATTGCCTGCGATGAGCCGGGAGATGCTCAGCATGCTTTGCTTCCCGATGCGGAAGATCCTTATCACGATAATGCCAGGATGAATGGATTGTGGGGCAATTTCCTGGCTGGAGGGTGGGGTACCGAATGGTACTTCGGATATAAACATGCTCACAGCGATTTAACCTGTCAGGATTATGCTTCTCGTGATCAATTTTGGAATCAGGCAAAAATTGCACTCGATTTCTTTCATAATTACAATATTCCTTTTTGGGAAATGGAATCGCATGACGAATTGGTGCTTAACGATGGCGATTACTGTTTTTCAAAACCGGGGGAAGTATATGTCTTCTTTTTTAAATCAGGTAAGGCGAATATCGATCTTTCTCATGCCACCACGAAACTTAAAGCTTTTTGGTATAACCCAAGAGTGGGCGGACCATTGAAAAGAGGCTCTTTGAAAACCCTTAAACCCGGAGATGAAGTTAATCCCGGACAACCACCCGTTGAGGATGGTAAAGACTGGGTATTACTTTTGAGAAAATAGTAACTATCCATCTCATGTCAGGGGGTGGTGAAAAATATTATTGGGGGCCGGATGGCTATATAATAGGAGATATATTTCTACCCTCTGACTGTTTTAGTCCCATTTCGTTTTGAAGAATAAAAAAAAAACGAAGTGCCGGAGTTGGGACCGGTAGCTTTGGATTTTTTCTCTTCGTGAAACCCAAACTCTAAATTATATTCCGTGAGCAGGCTGGTTTTGTCAAGGGCGGCTGAGGAACAAGGTTGTTTTTTGCTCCTTAACATGCTAATGTTTCGTACACTTTTTGCCACACCACAGTTCAGCAGTTAGCCCCTTGGGACTTACCATCTTTGAAGGTATCACAACAGAAATCAAAAAATCGGGAGTGCCTCCCCAAGCCCTCTCATAAAAACAAAGGATTAGATGATGAATCCAGCCTTAACGTTTTAGATTTTGGATTTTTCGGTTTTTCCGACCGTCCCAATGTAACCTTCCCCGCCAATGTAGCCTTCCCCGCAAACCAGACAGCTTAAAATTAGACAAAATATTAATTTTAAGCTGTCAAAAAAGTGTTATGAAAAAGCCAAGATTTACAGAAAGTCAGATTTTAAAGATTTTCAAGGAATATGAAAGTAAAAGCGGTATTGATGTCCGAATTTTATGCCGTGAATATGGGATATAAATTGGGAACGAATAATGCGACCCCAACGGGTGCGCACTTTCAAATGTCAAACCTTTCATCCCGCCACCTGTTGTGCTTCATGCCCAAAAGACTCATTAATAATTAATGGCAAACCTGATTGCTTCATATAACCAAATACTTTTTTCAAGGTCCATTTGGTCTTCCCAATGGTGACCAAAGTGCACTTAAGACCTTCATGGTGCCTTTTCTTATAGATTCTCATGATTTGTTTCCTTCTTTCCGACTTTTATGCGCAGCTCCGAGAGGTTTATGCGCAGCTTTGAGGGGTTCATGCGCAGCTTTGAGGGGTTTATGCGCGGCTTCGAGGGGTTTATGCGCAGCTTTGAGGGGTTTATGCGCAGCTTTGAGAGGTTTGTGGGCAGCTTTGAGGGGTTTGTGAGCAGCTTTGAGGGGTTTATGCGCAGCTCCGAGAGGTATATGCGCAGCTTTGAGAGGTTTGTGCGCAGCGTTGAGGGGTTTATGCGAAGCTCTGAGAGGCTTATGCGAAGCTCCGAGACCTTTATGCAGACTTCTAACTCCGAAATTATGGGGAGTGTTGGGAGTGTTCGTCAATCGGTGTCTCTTCTCATTTTATTAGTATTAATTTTATTTAAATCATTGTTGTAATAGAATTTAAAGTTTGTGGTTAGTGTTTAGTCATTAGTCTGTTTAGTACATCAATCTTTTCAATCCCCTCAATATCATTGCCTAACAACCTGATAGCCTGCATGGTTTTTAGTGCCTGGGTTCAGGTTTTAAGGTTATTTATAATAGCGTTAGAAGAGCCCCTCCATAAAATGCTCGACCGACACATTTTCCAGGTAGTGATCTAACTGTATGGAATTCAGTTTTTCTTTAATGTGTTGGGGGTCGTGCGGCATTCCGTTCAGGAAGTTTTCCAGCTCGTTGATATCGCGCGAATTAAAGAAGTCGCCAAAAATTTTGGCTTTTTCAATTCTTCCTTTCTGAACTTCCAGATTTATCTCAATAAAACCGCCATTTGTTTTAATCCCTTTTTGGAAGTTGTATTGAGGAGAGGAGCCGAAGTTCCAGTCCCAGGTGCCATATTTATCTTCGACAAGTTTGTTGATGGCCGCGATATCCGCATCGGACAGATTATAGATTTCCGAGTCGGGGTATAAGCTGCGGACATGGTCAAAGATGAGGTTCTCAAACCGGGCCAAAGTGATGGGTTGTTTCAGATGCTCCGAAATGTTGGTGACTCTGCTTCGTACCGATTTCACTGCTTTATCCTGAAATTTCAGAGGGTTTACCTTTAATGCGTTCGACAGATCGGGCAATTTGGAGCTGAAGAGCAACGTGCCATGCTGCAAAATTTTATCATTATACAAACACTTGGCATTTCCGGAGAATTTTTTCCCGTCGATGGTTAGGTCATTGCGTCCTTCAAATTTGGCATCAAGTCCTAAAGATATTAACACATCCAATATTGGTCGGGTATATTTTTTAAAACCTTCGGTGTTATTTCTCTCTTTGTTCATGATAAACGAGAAATTGAGGTTTCCCGGATCATGAAAAACCGCACCGCCACCCGACAATCTTCTTACCACATCAATGTTGTTTTTTTTAACGTAATCGACGTTAATCTCGGCCAGCGAGTTTTGGTGTCTGCCAACGATGATGGACGGTCTGTTGATATACAGGTAGAAACATTCGTCGGCTTTGTTGTCCAATAAAAACTCTTCGGTGGCCAGGTTAAAGGCCGGATCAAGGGTGTTTGAACGAATACAGAGCATAAACGTCAGGCTTTAATCATGGTGAGTAACATTTTAAACTTGTTCTTTGCTTCCACGGCATGCGGGACATTGGCGGGCATGATAATCATTTGACCTTCATTGACCACATGTTCTTTTTTGTCGATGATGATGGTGCCTGATCCATCGATGACCTGTACAATAGCGTCAAAAGGAGCCGAATGTTCGCTGAGATTTTGTCCTTTATCGAAGGCAAACAGGGTGAGGTTTCCTTTGTCGCTGCGGGAAATTATTTTACTTACGGTTGATCCGGATACGTATTCAACCATGTCTTTTAAAGTGTGGACTTCGCTTGTATTAAAGTTGGTTTCTGACATTTCTTTAGTTTTAGTGTATTATAATTAAATGGTTTGGGGATTGGGTGATGTGGTTGTGACTACTATCCAACGTTAAGACCCGGGCAAATGTTTGATAATGCGGTTCAGTCTGTACAATGGTATGGGTTGGTCCATTCGGTCTTCCCTTATAATTTTCCGCACCAAATGGAATAATCTTTCGGCCAGGAAATATCTGGCTTTTGCCGGAATATCCCGAAGATGGCCGAACCACTGCCCGACATGGCAGCGTAGAGGGCCCCCTGGTCATAGAGATCGGATTTTATTTGCTTTAGTTCCGGATATTTGGAAAATGCATTGGGCTCAAAATCGTTGACCAGCTGTTGGCGCCATACCTCTACAGGCTCCTTCAGGATGGTTTCGATGTTTTGGGCAGGCTGTTTGGGGGTGATGTTGCGGTAAGCCTCGGGGGTAGAGAGACTGACCGGGGGGATGACAACCATCATCCAGTAACCGGGCAGAGGCAGTTCTATGGGTGAAAAGATATTGCCTGTTCCGCGTGCCGCCACCGGTTGGTTGCGGATAAAGAAAGCACAGTCGGCACCCAGCAGGGATGCTCGTGTTTCCAGTTCTTCCGAAGATAGTCCCAGGGTGTATTGTTCATTGAGTAACCTGAGCATAAATGCGGCATCGGCCGAGCCACCGCCCAATCCTGCGCCTGCCGGAATGTTTTTATGAAGATGAACCTTTAGTGGAGGAATAGGATGGTCTTTTCGCAATAATTTTAAGGCTTTGGCAACCAGATTGTCTTCATGATTTTCAACCACATTGATTCCGGAAGAAGAGAATGAATCTTCTTTGCTGTCTTTATTGTCAATGACTTCCAGTACGTCATTGAATCCCGGCACGGGAATAAAAACGGTTTCGAGGTTGTGAAAACCGTCGGGGCGCTTTTCGGTGACAAAGAGCCCTAAATTGATTTTAGCGTTGGGAAAAACCACCATAATCGATTAATTTTAGCACAAAGAAAAGAGAGTTTGTTCAAAATATTTATAAACCGGTTAAAAAAATTACTATGAGATTCAGAAGAACCTTAGTTAGTACATTTTTATTGGGAGGACTTATGATGGTATTCACCTCTTGTAAGGAACAATACCCGCCCACCAATTTGTCTAATCATTCTATTATTCCCCGTCCGATGAAGGTCGTGGCCAATCATGGTACCTTTGTTTTAAAGGATGGAGCAACGGTGTATTACGATTCCGGGAATAATGAGTTGAAGAAGACGGCAGAGTATCTGTCCGGTTTTCTGAAAACGGCAACAGGCTTTGAAGTCGGAGTGGAACCCACCACCCAATCTCCTTCAAGGGGAAATATTTTTTTAACCGGGAATGATTCCCTAAAGGAGTCAGGAAGCTATAAATTGGAAATTACGGAACGCCTGGTTAAGATTTCGTCAGGTCATGGCGAAGGTGTATTTTACGGCATCCAGACGCTGCGGCAGTTGTTTCCTGCAGATATAGAAAAGACCGGGGATGAGACCCATGAAAAGTGGTTCTTGCCTACCGGAACGATTGTGGATTGGCCCGAGTATGAATACCGTGGCGCTATGTTGGATGTAGCTCGTCACTTTTTTGGTGTGGAGACGGTAAAACGTTTCATTGATTATCTGGCCATGTATAAGATGAACGTCTTGCATCTACATCTTTCCGACGACCAGGGCTGGCGTATCGAAATCGAATCGTGGCCCAACCTTGCCAAACATGGAGGTAGTACAGAGGTAGGGGGAGGCCCCGGAGGTTTCTTTACCAAGGAAGAGTATCGGGAGATAGTGGCCTATGCTTCCGAACGATATATTACCGTGGTTCCGGAGATTGATATGCCGGGGCATACCAATGCGGCCCTTTCTTCCTATCCCGAGTTAAACTGCGACGGAAAGGCTCCTGAATTGTATACGGGCACAAAAGTGGGCTTTAGTACTTTATGTACCAATAAAGAGGTGGTTTACAAATTTGTGGATGATGTGGTTGGTGAAATCGCCGAAATGACGCCCGGACCATGGTTCCATATAGGTGGTGATGAGTCTCATTCCACTGCACATGACGATTATGTACGATTCATTAATAGGGCTCGCAAAATTGTGAAATCTCACGGTAAGAAGGTCATCGGATGGGATGAGATAGCCCATGCCGCCATTGATGGCAACGATGTGGTTCAGTTCTGGGCTAAAGAAAAGAATGCTCAGTTGGGGGTGACAAAAGGTGCCAAAGTGATTATGTCGCCCTCTAAACATGCGTATATGGATATAAAATATGATTCTACCACCGTTTTGGGGCTTACATGGGCCGGCCTGACCGAAGTAGATGATGCTTACAACTGGGACCCCGCCACATTGGTAGAGGGCATTGGTAAAAAGGATATAATGGGTGTTGAGGCCCCGCTATGGAGCGAAACCGTAGAAGATTTAAAGGATATTGAATATATGGTTTTTCCGCGATTGCCGGGATATGCTGAAATAGGCTGGACGGCATCCGAGCAGCGCTCCTGGGACGAGTATAAGGTTCGTCTGGGGAAAGAGAAGAATCGATTCGAAGCCCTAGGGATCAACTATTATCCCTCCCCTTTGGTGCCCTGGCAGGAGGAAGAGGATTTATTTATCGATTCTGCCGAGAATGAATGAAACACAATGGAATAGAGAATACCGTTTTATCTCTTTGAGTTTATGGAGCTAAAAAACCATCATGTGACGTTAAGGGAGTTCAGGCATTCAGATGCCGACTCCATAATCCAACTCATCAATAATCGCAAAATCTGGGATAATGTTCGTGATTCGTTGCCTTTCCCCTATTTTGAGAAAGATGCCCATGAGTTTATAGATTTTTGCAGGAAGATGGATCCACCAGGGACTTTTGCCATCGAGTATAAGAACGAGTTTGTGGGAACCATTGGGCTGGAACAAAAAAACGACATTTACCGGATGAGTGCTGCTATTGGTTACTGGTTGGGAGAACCCTATTGGAATAGAGGAATTGCTACCACCGCCGTGAATTTGATGGTGGACTATGGCTTTAATCAATTGGGGTTGATAAGGATTGATGCCGGCGTTTTTTCCTATAACAAAGGTTCGCAACGGGTTCTGGAGAAAGCGGGATTTAAACTGGAGGGCATTTTTGAGAAAGCGGTCATAAAGAATAATACGGTTTGCGATGAATACCGTTATGCCAAAATAAAGAATTTCTAGGTGATTAGATTTTTAGATGATAGGTTTTAATTGAATCTGAGGTTTATGATTTTCTGTGTTTTGGCAGGTCAAAATATTTAATTGCAACAACAAAAACGCGCATGGCAAAAGGGGTTATCACCACTTATCCCGATTCTTCGGGAAAGGGAGAGTATAACTCCCGGCCATGCGCGTTTTATTGGGCCAATATGTTAAATAAATTTTTACTAACTGAATCTATTGTCAAAGCTTGGCAAATTGTTGTAAATTGATGACTTGCAATAGAAAACAGAAAAGAAGCATCAGAAAATATTAAGTCTAAAAATCTAAAATGTTGGAAAGATGAGGTATACTTTTTTTACGTTATTGGTTTGCTCCGTATTGGCCTCATGTACGCCGGTTCGTTTTGATCAACCGCAACCGGAGGGTGCCAGAGACTTGGCAAGATTCCCGAAAGAGCTATCCGGATTTTATGTGGATGAAGAAGGGGATACGCTTCTGGTTACATCTCAGGGGTTTGAATATGGATTTGGCAATATGGATTCGGAATGTTTAAAGAGATCATTGTTGTCCGGCAACATGGTATTAAAGAAATACAAGAATTATTATGTGTTGAGTATGCAAGAAGAGGAGGAGTGGGATGTGTTTTTGATAGAAAATGGGGATGATGGATTTGATTTGCGATTGATTGATATTGGTAGCAAAGATCGTGGGAAGATAGATCTTCTTAGTAAGATTACAGGAGTGGAAACCATTAAGAATAGCGAAGGAGATGTTGCCTACTTTCTGGTACGACCTACCCGGTCGGAGTTCAAACGAATGGTGAAAGGTGATTTTTTTGCGGGGAGAGAACATTTTAGAAGGGTTGAAAAGCCGGATAAATAGTTGGGGATTCCTGATTTTTAGGTTGTTGATTCTGTTTTTTTTGATTATAAAACAATCCGATTATGAAGCAGATGTTGTTAATATTGGTGGGAATAGTTTTCTTAAACATGACACCGCTTGCTCATTCAGCAACACCAAACAAAAAGGAGAAACGCCGGGCGCAATATCAGGCGACCCTTGACCTTGTAAAAGGGGGATGTTTTCTGTTTGAAGCCCAAAGAGCCTTTCCGCAGGGAGGCGCCTCGATTGATCTGACTACCAATTATGGCTTTCTGAGTGTGACAGATTCACTTGCTACTGCTCATCTGCCCTTTTTCGGAAGGGCTTATCATGTGGATTATGGTGAGCCGGGCGGGATAAGGTTTTCGGGTGTGGTAAATGAACTGTCGGTGGTAGAGAAACCCAATAAATTAAGGATTCTGTACTCGTTTGAAGTGAAGGATCGGGATAGGTATCGCATCATGCTGGATATTGGTTACGATGGGGATACCTCACTTACCGTCACCAGTAATAACCGAGAGTCCATACGCTATAGCGGCCGTATCGAACCTTGTGAAGAGGAAGACGATTCCCGGTAAATCAGATATGGCTATAAATAGGGGATCGCCATGAGTGGGAATCTATGAGATATGACTGCCATTCTCATCAAAAAACTCTGCGCTTAGCATCTCTGCGTTTTAGAAGATAACTGCTAAGTTGGGATAGACGTTTTTGCCTCGCCCGGATTATTCCTTTTTACCGTCTCGGAACGAGAGGATAAATTCAGTGAGGTCGGTATCGGGGGATAGTTCCAGTTTTTTTCTAAGCCGGTATCGGTGATTTTCGACGCCTCGCACAGAAATGCCCAATAGCGGTGCAATCTCTTTGGAGGTAAGGTTAATTCTCAGAAAAGCACAGAGCCGGAGGTCACTGGGGGTGAGCTGTGGATAAGCCTCTTTGATGGATTGAAGGAATGTTTCATGAGCCTGATTAAAGTTATGCTCAAAAATTTTCCAGTCGTCACCACCTGAAATGTGATCGTCAATTTTCCTGATCAGTTCGTTGTAGTATTTGTCGGGATAGCGAGTGCCCAGTTGTTCTTTCTGCTTTTTCAGTTTGTCTTTTAGGGCCATCAGAAATTCATTTTTCTTAATCATCTCAAGCGTGGAGTTGGCCAGCTGCCGACTTTTGAAGGAGAGTTCCGACTGAAGTTTTTCGTTTCTAAGTCGAATTAATTCACGTTCCTTTTCTTCACGTTTATGCTTTTCGTAAAGTTTGACCCGTTTTACGGTAATGTGTTTCCCCAGGTAAAAGAGGCCGGAAAAGACCAATGCGTAAATGAAAAAGGCAGGGGTTGACTGGTACCAGGGCGGGGCTACTTCGAGCTGCAATTCATGAGTTGCAGACGTTTTTTCCCATTGATTGGTTGCTCTCACTTTAATAACATATTCACCTGCAGGAATCCGGTTAATGGTGAAAACCGGTGATTCGAGGGGAGCCGACCACCGGGGGGTTAACCCTTCAATTTTATACTGATATTGAACGGGTTCAGCCGAAAAGAGCGGGAAGGAATATCTTAAGGTGAGATTGTTTTGTGCGAAAGGAATGCTGAGCTTCCCCTGGTAAGGAGAGAGCTTCTTTGGCTCTCCTGTCTGTGATTGGGTGATAATTGCTCTGATTTTCAGTGTTTCCCGGGTTATTTGATCGCCGCTGTCTTTCGACTCCGTGTCGAGGATGGCATAGCCATTTTCGAGACAAAGAATGGCTTTGTGACGATCTACCGTGACAATGTTCTCTTCTCTTGGGATCAGATTGTTCCGGAAGAGAGAGAGCGGGAACTCTTTGATTTTTTGAATTCTATCCTGTTTGATTTGAAACTGCGCTATCCCGTGCTCATTCATAAACCAATATCGGTTGTCGGGGGCCGGAACAATGAGAAATGAAGAGGCATAATCACCCAGATGGTTGTTTAGAAATTCGTAGGGGACAATTTGGTCGGTCAGGTCATCATAGGTGTATAGAGAATCATTATTGGAAAAGATAATGCGGTTCTCGATGTTGAAAACGCGTAAGCTGCTTCCTTTTCGCCAAATGTTTGAATCTTTTCCGTAATGTTTTATTTGTACAACGGAATCCAACGATTCATTTAAATTTAACTTATACAGCCCGTGATAAAGATGGCCGGCCCACAGGTTGTTTCGATGATCGAATTCAACAAATCGGATCAGGTCGCTGAATCCTTTAACCGTATGAGCAAATTGCCACTTTCCGTTTATTTTTTGGTAAACCACCAGATCGGAGAAGGTACATTGTAGCAAAAAATCGGGGTGACCGGGAATCGAGGTGATGGAATAGCCTCCGGCAATATCAGAAATTTTTTGGGCTTTTCCGCCGTCAACAATAAAAGTTCCTGAGTTGTGACCTACGAAAAGCGTTTCGTCGATAACTTTACAATCCCATACTTGTCTTTGGGTGCCCTGGACCAGAGTGAAAGGGGTGTTAGATTGATCCCATTTACGATAGAACAACCCCTGGTTGGTACCCACATAAAAAAGTCCGTTGTGGATGCCTGCCGAGTACATGGCACCGGGTGAATGCTTTGTAAAAAGATTGTAGGAGGTTGAGTCCGCAAAAGAGATAAAATCCAGCCCTTTGTCCGATGCTACCCAGATGTTCCCGGTGGTATCGCATGTCAGGGAATGGACCGTGTTGCTTTGTAGGCCCGATTGAATGGTGAGGTGATGTTGCACCGTCCCGTTTTCCGAGAGGATGATGACGCCATTGAGAATGGTTCCTATGGCGAAGGATCCGTCCGGCCTTTTTATCCCTTTATTAATGTTGTTTCGGATCAAGAAATCTTTTTGTTCAGAGAACCATTCTTTTAGTTGTTGCGTTGCTCCGTCATACAGGAACATTCCATGACTTTCGGTGCCAATCAGGTATTGGTTGTTTGTTTGATATTCTGAAAAGAAGTTGATTTTTTTGTCCCGAAAGAAAGACGATTCCAGCAAGGGACTGTAACTGTTGTTGTTTATTCGATATAGTCCTCTCCCCTGAATGGCAATAACCGGTTCCTGGTTTAATACGTCCGATCGGGAAATAAAACCATTGATTCTGATAAATTCAAACTGGCCATCGGAATAGATATATATTCCGGAAAACGATTGAAAATAAATCTTGTCGTCAATGATGAAGATATTCCAAAACTCTTCGTTTTTAGCAAAGTAGTGTTCCACCTGTTCGGTCAATGAGGTGTAATTCAGAGTTCCCAGATTGTTGCGTTCCCAAAAGCCGATTTCTCTGTAACCTCCGGTATATATGCGATTGTTGCTATCGATGGCGATGGTTCGGATGGCGAATCCGTTGGGTGAAGGGTAGATGTGCCACGAAACGCCGTCGAATTCGATGAGGCCGATGGTGTTGCCAAAATAGGTAAATCCTTCCGAGTCGAAGTTGATACACCAGTTTTTGTTGGCTCCGAGGTAGTGGTTTTTATTAAAATTAATGACTTGATATTGATCAATTGGCGCTGCTGAGCCCGAAAAAGGAGCCCCAAAAAGTATAGCGGATAAAATAATGAGGATTGGAGAAAGGATGGGGGGGTGGTTTCTTTCGAAAGTAATCTTCATATTCAGTCCTGTTATTTCAATTCCTATTTAGCCGATTGAGGGGCCCTAATTCGTATTGTGGCCGGTCAACATGTTCTGCGGTGCGACGATATGGGGCCTTTTGCTGCGTTAACAAAGTACAAAATTATCCGAATTTTGTGTTTTTTTCGGTCCTTCTATGTTTAAAATACGGGAATTTGTTTCCGGTTCCGGAGGCATTTAGTATTAATGAAAGATTCGGAGCCAAGGAAAAGTCAAAATCCGCTTCACTTTTTCGGTTGTCAGGAAGAATTTTTCATTGGAGAAATATAAAAAAAGTGGATTCACAAGATATTGAAAAACAATTATAAAAGCAAAATGAGTGTTGTGATGGTGTAGTAAAAGTGAATTGTGAAAATACATTTTTTAACAATGAGTATTTTTAGTGTAGTAAATTACTTTACCAACGTCTGCAATGAGGCTTAATTTTAAGCCAGTAAAATGAAAAAAATGTAACGTCATGAGAAAATCTCTGTTCATCATTTGTTTTTTATGGATATCTGTTTTTGCTTTCGGACAGGAAGAAATTACTGTCCGGGGTAAAGTGACAGATTCGGAAAATCTTGGTATCCCCGGGGTCTCCATTATAATAGAGGGAACCACCATGGGTACCATTACCGATATAGATGGTAATTATACGCTGAATGTCCCTCCGGATGCAACGCTGGTTTTCAGTTTTATAGGCTTGAAGAGCCAGACGGTTTCCGTTGACGGCCGAAGCCTTGTAAATGTTCAATTGGATGAAGCGATGGTCGACCTGGACGAGGTGGTCGTGGTAGGGTATGGCCAGATCAAGGTTAAAGACCTGACTTCCGCCATAACCACTTTGAAGTCGGAGGAACTGGTTAAAACGCCCGCCGGACAAACCATGCAGGCGCTGCAGGGAAAGGTGGCCGGTGTGCAGATTGTGAATGCCGGTTCGCCGGGGAGTGAACCCACAGTTCGAATCAGAGGGGTTGGCTCTTTCCCGGGAAGTAGCAATTCTTCGCCATTATATGTGGTCGACGGAATGTACTTCGATAATATTGATTTTTTGAACCCTTCGGACATAGAAACCCTCTCGGTCCTTAAAGATGCCTCGGCATCGGCCATTTATGGGGTTCGTGCTGCCAACGGGGTGGTGCTTATTACCACTCGCCAGGGTTCACTTAACAGCCGCTCATCCATTACTTATGATGGTTACTTTGGTGTTCAGGTGCCGCAAAATGTGATGAAGATGGCTAATGCCGAGCAGTTTGTGGAGTATATAAATCAAACGGGCGCACCTGAAGATCTCAGTTATATCGAAAATGCCATGCAACGATATGGCCGTAGCCGTATTAATCCCAATGTTCCGGATGTGAACACCGACTGGTATGCCGAAATCATGGAATCTTACGCGATTCAGCAAAACCATTCTTTGTCCGTAGCGGGAGGTAACGATAAAACAACCTACTCTTTGGGGGTTAGTTATTTCGATCAGGAAGGGTTGTTAAAGGCCAAGAATTCTTACCAGCGGATGAATATAAGGTCTAAAATCGATCATCAGGCCAATAATTGGCTGAAGGCCGGGGTCAATTTCAATCTGAGTAATGGTATCAGGTATATTGCCGATGATGCAGCCTGGTTCAAGGCCTACCATGCGGTACCCATATTACCGGTGTATGATGACGAGAATTATGAATCATTGGTGAATGCAGGAACCAAATATCCCAGTCGCTATTCCAGTGCTCAGATTCTTGGCTACCGCGGATCGCAGAATCCTTTTCTCAGCCTGGCATTTAATGAAAACAGACAGGATATCAGAAAAGTGCTGTCGGGGGTTTACGGACAAGTTGATCTGATCCCTGAAAAACTTTCCTTTAAAAGTAATTACAATGTGTCAATGATGTTTCTTAAGGCCAGAAGTGTGGGATTGCCTTATTACATCTCCAACGATACCAATAGAGATCTTTCGACCATTTCGTCATCGAGAACTACCGATGTCAACCAGTTTTTCGATAATACTTTGACATACAACGATCGTTTTGGAAAACATACGATTAGTGCTATGGTTGGGACATCGTATCGCGATGAATGGTACGACTATTTAAGCGGATCGGCAGAGGATATTCCATTAAACGAAAATGCGTGGTATATTGGTCAGTCGCGGTCTGAATCCTCCAAGTATGCCAACGACAATGCCGAAAGAATTTATGGTTTGTCCTATTTTGGACGGTTGTCCTACAATTATGCCAACAAATACCTGGCTTACTTTACTCTTCGTCGTGAGGGAACCTCCAAATATCAGGAAAGATGGGGTACATTTCCAGCCTTCGGATTAGGATGGGTGGTCTCGGAAGAAGGTTTTTTCCAGGGAATAGACTTTGTGAACTACCTTAAATTGCGTGGTGGCTGGGGTAAGCTTGGTAACGACAGAATCAGTCGTCAGGACGGTGCCAACACCACCAATCCTGTTTTCCTGGCTATCGATGATACCCAGGTGAACGGAACGACTACCACCAGTACCTTCGGTTATCTGGAATGGGAGACCGTGAAGGGTACCAACATCGGTTTAACGGCCAATTTGTTTGGAAATCATTTAAGCATTGAGTCCGATTATTTTATCCGTGACACCGAGAATGCGGCTATTCCTGTCAGCCTTAAACTTCAGTCGGGAAGCATCCTTCGAAACGTAGGTACCATTCGTAATTCAGGATTAGAACTGTCGGTAACCTATTCCGGAAAAATAACTCAGGATTTGGCATTCACCGCCGGCGGAAATATTGCCACCCTAAAGAATGAAGTACGTGACCTCTATGGTCAAGCCTATATAAACGGCGGAAGTGCCGAGTTCCGTCAGAGGTCTCAGGTGGGAGAGCCCATTCTCTCCTTTTACGGCTATGAAGTGGCCGGTGTATATCAAAATCAGGCCGAAATAGATGCCGACCCCATTGCCGTGGCCAATGGACTGGTTCCCGGTGATTTTAAATTTGTGGATCAGGATGATAACGATGTGATCGATGATAACGATAAAGTATTCTTAGGATCCTATATCCCTACGCTTACCTATGGCGGATCCATAGGGTTGACATATAAAGACTTCGAGTTTTCCATGAGCTTCATGGGACAGAGCGGAAATAAAATCCTCAACCGTAAACGCGGCGAAATCATCTGGACCAACGATACCAATATCGATGCCGAACTGGCCTCCAACCTGTGGAACGGAGAGGGAACTTCCAACAAATATCCTTCGGCATCCGGGTTGCGACGAGGATGGAATCAGAATTTCAGCAACTTTCTGCTGGAAGATGGCGCCTTTTTCAGGATACAAAACATTCAATTGGCCTATAATATAAAAGGGGCACAACTGCTGGGTGAAGGCATGCCCGATGCCAGAATTTATTTCACGGCAGAAAAGCCTCTGACTTTGTTTAATTACAATGGGTTTAACCCCGAAGTGCCCAACGGCATCGATCGTCAGTTTTATCCTGTTCCTTCAGTTTTTACTGTGGGGCTAAATCTTAAATTCTAAAAATTATACGACGATGAAACGCGCATGACCAATGAGAGATTGTCGCCAAAGAGAAAGTATCAATCTCTGTCATGCATGTACCATCTAACCATAACTTAGATAAATTTTATACTGATGAAAATACAAGAGTTCAAAAAATATTTCGCACCCTTAATATTCAGCAGCCTGTTGCTGACCGGGGGCATCGGATGTACGGATAAGCTGGATGAGCCTTATGAAGACGAATCTTTCACTAGCGATGTGGATTACACCATCGGTGAAGATATGGTTTTACCGCTTTTAGGAGCCTATCAGGGCCTTTATACCAGATCGTGGGAAGAAGCTCTGACGCTGGGCTTTCGTGGCGATGATGTGAATGCTGCCGGCGATCAGACGCCTATGCATGAGCAAGATGAGTTTAAATACCAGGCCAGTCACTGGAATCTTAACTCTGTATGGCAATTACATTATAATGACATCATCAATATTTTCACCGCAATGGATGAAATTGAAAAGTATCGTCCGGCGGCCAATAACGAGGCCCTGGCCGATCAGTATATCGCCGAATGCCGGGTGATCCGGGCTTATTTATACCTCAATCTGGCCAGGTCGTTTGGTGGATGTATCGTGATCGATGAGCTGGATAACATTCAGAACACCCCCGTCAGCAACAAAGCCGGGGTAATGCAATACATCGTGGATGAGATGAATGAAGCCATTCCGAACTTGCCGGCCGTTCATCCCAACAAACGGACCGATATTCCCGGTGGAATGACCCAATATACCGCGTATGCCCTGCAGGCTCTGGCCTATCAGGAAATGGAAGATTATCAGGGTGTGGCCACTGCTGCTGCCAAGATTATCGATTCCGGAGAGTTTGCCCTTTCATCAGACTTCTATCATCTCTTTAAAACTGCCGGAAAATTGAATGACGAGAATATTCTGGAATTCCAGTATTCCGATTTTAATCAGGGTGAAGGCGATAGCTTTAATTTTCTATGGGCCCCTTTCGGTATCCCGGGTTGGACCCCCGCAGTAACCGGTGTTGGCGGTGGCTGGGGATTCTATGAACCTACCCAGAAATATATCACTTTTATGCTCGACCGGGGTGAAACCGTCCGGCTGGAAACAAGTGTTCTGTTTACCCCTGACGGAATTTCTGAACTTGAACAGAAATATGGTTCTATCCCTGCCTGGATTTCTAATACCAATCGTGAAGGTGATATCTTTAATAACAATGCCCGCCTTTTATATGCCAGTGGAAAACACATGATTCCTTCTACCGAAGTTATCGAGGGTCGCACTGCCTATAGCAGTAACAAGAACTTTATTGTAATTCGTTATGCCGAAATCCTTTTGATGTATGCCGAGGCGCTTACCAGAGGCGCTACCGGTCCTATATCTATGACGGCAGACGAGGCCGTTAATATGGTTCGTAACAGAGCCGGTCTGGGTGACCTGGAAAATGTGACTACTCAGAATGTTCTGGATGAAAAATTTGCTGAACTCGCCATGGAATGGGGAACCCGCTATTACGATATGGTGAGAACCAAAAATACGGCTGAATTAAGCCATGACGGCAAAGTTTTCACCATGGAAAAAGCTTATTTCCCTTTCCCGGCCGACCAGGTGGCAGAATTACCTCAATTGGCTGATGGTTTACAATAAAACTCGATGAACATGAAAACATTAAAATTAATATTCGCTTCTTTACTGGTGTTGAGTTTTTTCAATGCCTGTGATCAACAATACATCGACGATATTTCGAAAGTGGAACCCGGAGAAGATGAATCGGCCCCGCAGGTCATCGTTAATTTCCCGCCCGAGGGATATGAATTGCAGACCAACGATGCGGTGGCATCCATCACCTTCGATTTTGAAGTGAGCGATGATATTGAAATTGCCTCGGTGGTTCTGGAAATGGATGGCAGTGAGATGGCCTCTTTTACCAGTTTCAAGGATTATAGAGTATTCATGGAGAAATACACCTATGATGAGGTAACCACCGGATCGCATGTTTTTACGATAAAAGCAACAGATCTGAATGGTGAGACTACCGTTGTAAATATCAACTTTAAGAAATCCCCACCCTATGTTTCCGAGTACGAGGGAGAGGTGTTCTATATGGCCTTCAACAACGAATACCGTGAAATGAATACTCTTTCTCTGGCTACAGTTGTCGGTAACCCCGGCTTCGCGGAAGGCATACAGGGCGGGACAGCTTATCAGGGCGCAACGGATTCCTACCTTACTTTCCCGACTTCTTTACTGGAGGGAGCTACGGCCGTTAGTGCCTCTTTCTGGCTCAAGATTGACGCTTCGGCTGAGCGTGCCGGAATACTGGTGGTGGCACCTCCTGCCGATAACAATAACGACCGTACCAAAGGATTCAGGTTATTTCGTGAGTCCAGCAACAGTGGTGCAACTCAGCGATTTAAGCTGAATGTGGGAACCGGCGATTCCGATTCGTGGTACGACGGTGGTACTGCTGCCGATGTGGAGGTAAATACCGGTGATTGGGTTCATATCGCGTTTAGCATTTCTGAAACCCGGGCGGCCCTTTATATCAACGGGGAAACAGTATCCGAAGGCGCCTTCGACGGCATTGACTGGACCGGTTGCGATTTGATTTCCATCATGTCGGGAGCACCCTACTGGACCGAATGGGGGCACTTGTCTGACGGTAGTCAGATGGATGAATTGCGTATTTTTAACAAAGCCTTGACACAGGATGAGATAAGGACCATCATGCTCAAAGAAGAGGCTTCGTTCTATATGGACTTTAACGGGGATTATCAGGATGCAGTAAGTGGTGCTGATGCAACGGTTGTTGGGAATCCCTCTTTTGAATATGGTGCCGGAGTTACCGGAGATGCCTACAAAGGTGCTGCCGATTCTTATCTTACCTTTTCGGCAGAAGATCTCAATATCCAATCTGAAGAATTTAGCGCCAGCTTCTGGTTAAACATCAATGATGATGCCAGCCGCGCGGGAATTCTGGTAATGGGACCCGAGGACGCTGCCAACCCGGATGCTCAGAACGATCGGACCAGTGGTTTCCGGTTTTTCCGTGAAGCCACCAACGACGGCGCAACTCAACGCTTTAAACTCAACGCGGGGAATGGTACGGCCGATTCCTGGTTCGATGGTGGCGAAGCCGCCGATGTAACCCCCAACACCGGAGAATGGGTGCACTTTGCCTTTGTCATCAGCAATAGTGAGGCCCGGGTTTTTATTAACGGGGTTGAAGTATCCCAGGGCGTTTTTGATGGCATCGACTGGAACGGTTGTGACCTGTTGTCCATCATGTCGGGCTCACCACGGTTCAACGGATGGGGACATACCTCAGACCAAAGTTGGATGGATGAACTCTATATGTTCCCCAAAGCCCTTACAGCAGACGAGGTGGGGTTGCTGATGAGCGATGGGATATAGAATCAAACAACACAACTGATAAAACCTTTTGTTTGATGTCTTAGTACTCTGTAAGCTTCAGTGTGTTTCTCCGTGAATCTATGTAATATAGATTGTTATGCAGGATATCACGGAGAAACCGCTGAATTACATTTTTTATTTGATTGGATAAGAAGCACTCTTTTACGATTCATCGTAACTCTCTTTTTCTCGTTCTTTTGTGACCCTGTTTCCGATTGCAATTAAATCCATTTGAAAAGATATTTAAGTTGTTGGTTTTGGTTAAGTTGAATGAACAAGTTTATACAAGTTGTTGTGACCAACTTACCTTGTTTTAATCGTTTCATTTTACCACATCTTTTTGATTATGCGTAATGTACTCTTTTGGTTGTTGTTGGTTTCGATGATATTGGTATCATGTGACACGAATGATCCTGATCCTGAGCCGGAAAAGCTTTCCGTTTCTTATGTTTATGTAGGGGAGCATGCTCTTTCGGTCGGAGGCGAGAACAACAATATTGATATTGACGAGCCGATAGAAATTAAATTTGACCAATCGGTCAGTTTGGAGTCGGCACGGGAAAATATTTCTTTAGGCACTGAGGCCGGTGCAGAGATAGAACTATCGTATTCTTCCTTTGACCAGAACAAACTTTTTAAAATCGAACATCCCACACTGGATGAAAACAGTGTTTATACGCTTTCCATAAAGCACGGCCTGAAAGGTGAAAATGGGGAGGTGTTCGAAGGTCTGGATTATACGTTTTCAACGCTTACCTCTCCTTTACAATTAGAATCGATAACCATTGGTGGTGAGGAGGTCAATTCTGCTTTGTCAATTACAGATGTAAATCTAAACCCGGTTATTGAACTCAATTTTAATGTTGACCTGGCACCCGAAGATCTTGCCGGCTACATCTCTTTGACTTCGGGTAATGAGGTGGTGGATATTACCTTAAACCGGACTGAGGAAAATAGGATCACCGTTTTGGTTGCTCAGGATTTAGACGACTACACCAAATATCTCTTCACCATTTCCCCGAAGCTGGAAGAGCAGATGGGGCGACCGTTCGACGGACTGGACCTGACATTTTACACCGGACCGGCTTCAACGCCCAAATTCCCGGCGATTTCCGATGAAGAATTGTTGACCAAGATACAACAACAAACCTTCCGGTATTTTTGGGATTTTGCTCACCCTGTGAGCGGCATGGCCCGTGAACGAAACACATCGGACGAGACAGTAACCACCGGTGGTACCGGATTCGGCATTATGGCCATTGTGGTGGGGATGGAACGAGGCTTCATAACCCGAGAGGAAGGGGTGGAACGGTTGAATACGATTGTTAACTTTCTTGCCGCTGCCGACCGCTTTCATGGCGCCTGGCCCCATTGGTTGAACGGGACTACCGGCGATGCGCTGCCATTCAGCACTTATGACGATGGTGGCGACTTGGTTGAAACATCATTTCTGGTGGCCGGATTGCTCTCTGCCCGTCAATATTTGGATGCTTCAGATACCAGTGAAAAAGCTTTGATCGATGAAATCAATGATTTGTGGGACGCTGTGGAATGGGATTGGTACACCCGCGATGGTCAAAATGTACTCTACTGGCACTGGTCATCCAATCACGGGTGGGCCATGAACATGCCCATAAAAGGCTATAATGAAGCGCTGATTACCTATGTTTTGGCTGCATCTTCCACTACCCACACGGTGCCAACCGACGCATACCATCAAGGGTGGGCCGATAACGGAGAGATGGCTAACGGCAACCAATATTATGGATACACACTTCCCCTCGGTCAACAATATGGTGGCCCCTTATTCTTTGCACACTATTCCTTTTTAGGCCTCGACCCCCGAAACCTGTCGGACCAATATGCTGACTACTGGGAGCAGAATGTGAACCATACTTTGATTAACCGACAACATTGTATTGAAAATCCCAACCATTTTGTTGGGTACGGTCCCGACTGCTGGGGCCTTACTGCCAGTGATAACCATGAAGGCTATTCGGCCCATTCCCCCACCAATGACCTGGGAGTTATTACACCTACGGCCGCCATCTCATCTCTTCCTTATACACCGGTTGAGTCATTACAGGCCATACGTTTTTTCTACTATCAACTGGGCGACCGACTCTGGGGCGATTATGGTTTTTATGATGCATTCAATATTACCGAAGGATGGGTGGCCGATTCTTATCTGGCAATAGACCAGGGTCCTATTGTGGTGATGATAGAAAATTACCGTTCCGGACTTATCTGGGAGCTGCTTATGTCGTGCCCTGAGATTCAGGAAGGGTTAACAAAATTAGGATTTAACTATTAGCGATATAATATGAATAGAGTATTTGGATTTGTAAAGGTTTTAGTGGTAATGGTTGTGGTATTGCAGGCATCATGTGGAAACGTTCAGAAAAAATCGACAGAACAATCGCAAAACACAACCGACGGAATTTCTGAGGATTCTTTATTAACACTGGTTCAATATCGGACATTTCAATATTTCTGGGATGGGGCCGAACCCAATTCAGGGCTGGCACGTGAGCGTATCCATATGGATGGTAATTATCCCCAAAATGATATGCATATCGTGACCACGGGAGGTAGCGGCTTTGGTCTGATGGCCATACTGGTTGGCATCGAACGTGGTTTCATCACACGAGAGCAGGTATTGCAGCGATTCATTAAGGCGGTGGACTTTCTGGAAAAGGCCGACCGTTTTCATGGCGCCTGGCCCCATTGGCTCGATGGTGTGACCGGAAAAGTAAAACCTTTTTCAACCTATGATGATGGAGGTGACCTGGTGGAGACGGCGTTTTTGGTACAGGGACTGCTCGCCGTCAAGAACTACTTCAAAGACGGGAATGCTGAAGAGAGAGCGCTGGCCCAAAAGATCGATCGTTTATGGCGTGAAGTGGAGTGGAACTGGTATACCCGTGGCGAAAACATTTTGTATTGGCATTGGTCGCCCAACCACGAATGGAAGATGAATTTCGGGGTGAAGGGCTATAATGAATGTCTGGTCATGTATGTGCTTGCCGCTTCGTCACCCACCTATCCGGTGGATGCGGCGGTCTATCATGAGGGGTGGGCCAGAGGCGGTGACATGGCCACACCTCAGACCACCTTTGGATATGAACTTCCCCTGAATCATCAGGTAGATCCTTACAAAGGAGGACCTTTGTTCTGGGCTCATTACTCTTATCTGGGGCTCGATCCCAGAGGGTTGTCCGATCGTTACGCCAACTATTGGAAACATAACGTTGCGCATACCATGATCAACCGTCAGCATTGCATTAATAACCCTATTGATTATAAGGGATACGGAGAAAACAGCTGGGGCTTGACATCCAGCTACAGCGTTCCGGGGGCAAAAAACTATTACAAAGGGAGAACCGAAGAGGTCCCCGAAAAAGGGAATTCCGCAAATGCAGAATATGCCGCCCATTGTCCATCCCTTGATTTGGGGGTAATAGCACCAACGGCAGCACTCTCATCCATCCCCTACGCACCCGAAGCAGTCATACCCGTTTTGCGCCATTTTTACGAAGATCTTGGAAATAAGATATGGGGAAAATATGGCTTTTACGATGCCTTCAGTGAAGAGTATGAATGGTATCCCAAACGATACCTGGCCATCGATCAGGGGCCTGTCCCGGTGATGATAGAGAACTACCGCACCGGGTTGCTCTGGGACCTTTTTATGCAGGAAGAGGATGTCTTAAACGGATTAAAGAAACTGGGTTTTTCAAGTCCGCATTTTGATTGAGGAAGGTTGTAGAATATCAGGTTGTTCGGCGAATAGGTTTTTAGAGTAATGAATTAGATAAAACATGTAATAATAAAGATACTTTTTGCAATCATGAAGAGAATTAGAAGATCATTTGTCGCTATAGGCGTTTTTATGTGGTTGATGTCTTGCGGGAATACATCCGTAAATGAAAGTGCGGTTGAATGGAAAAGCTATAGTGGCGACCCCGCAATAGAAAGGAAAGTCGATTCTGTGCTGAGTCTGATGACGCTGGAAGAGAAGATTGGCCAGTTGAATCAATATTCCGGAAATTTTGCGGTGACCGGCGAGGTGGCCAATACCCGGTCGGGTGAATATCTGAAAAAAGGGATGATAGGCAGCACCTTTAATGTTTTTGGTGCCGACCATGTTAGGATGTTGCAGGAGCAAAACTTGAAATATTCGAGGCTCAAGATTCCCATGCTCTTTGCTGCCGATGTTATCCATGGTCTGGAAACCACTTTCCCCATACCGTTGGCAGAGGCCTGTTCATGGGACCTGCAACTCATGGAGAAAAGCGCACGCATCGCGGCCGAAGAAGCTACAGCTTCAGGTGTCGCCTGGAATTTTGCCCCCATGGTGGATATCTCTCGTGACCCACGCTGGGGACGCATCATGGAAGGTGCCGGTGAAGATGTCTATCTGGGCAGTCTAATTGCCCGTGCTCGCGTTCGTGGTTTCCAGGGTATCGACAGTTATAAGGATTTTTCCAAACCCAACACCATGATGGCTTGTGCCAAACATTTTGTAGGATATGGGGCCGCTCAGGCAGGGCGTGACTATCATACCGTAGATATCTCGAATCGTTCCTTGCACGAAACTTATTTGCCGCCGTTTAAAGCCGCCGTTGACGAAGGCGTGGCTTCATTCATGACCGCCTTTAACGAACTGGACGGTGTCCCCTGTACCGGTAACAAATATATTTTTCAGGACATTTTGCGCCATCAGTGGAACTTTAATGGGATGGTGGTCACCGATTACACCGCTATTCAGGAAATGGTGGCCCACGGCTTTGCCAAAGACCTGAAGCAGGCCTCTAAACTGGCTATGGATGCAGGCATTGACATGGATATGATCAGCGAAGGGTTTGTGACCTACCTGAAGGAACTGGTTGAGGAAGGCCAGGTTTCCGAAAAACAAATTGATGTGGCCGTTGCCCGTATCCTGGAAATGAAATTTTTACTGGGGCTGTTTGATGACCCTTATAAGTATTGCGATGCGGAACGGGAAAAAGAAGTGTTGATGAATCCCCAACACCTGCAGGCAGCCAGAGAAGTGGCCCAACGATCCATCGTATTGCTGAAGTATGACCCTAATGTTTTGCCATTGAGAAAAGAGGTTCCTAAGCGGGTGGCTCTTATCGGACCCTTTGTAAAAGAACGGGAAAGCCTTAACGGTGAGTGGGCCATTAAAGGTGACCGAAGTAAATCTGTTACCCTCTGGGAAGGCCTGCAGGATAAATACAACAACACGCCTGTGAAATTTAACTATGCCAAAGGAACTTCTCTGCCGGTGATTGACGGTGCAACCCGTCAGGTCTCTACAGCTCAGGGATTCGACCGCAGCGGGTTTGCCGAAGCGGTGAGGATTGCACGAAGCAGCGACCTTATTCTGGTGGCGATGGGTGAAAACTTTAACTGGTCGGGCGAGGCTGCCAGCCGTACCGACATCACTCTGCCCGGAAACCAACGCGAATTGTTGAAAGAACTCAAAAAAACAGGAAAACCCATTGTGCTGATCTTGTTTAACGGCCGTCCGCTCGACCTGTCATGGGAAGCCGAAAACGTAGATGCCATCGTTGAAGCCTGGTACCCGGGTATCATGGCAGGCCACGCCGTCGCCGATGTCCTGTCGGGCGATTACAACCCCTCTGCCAGGCTGGTGGTCACCTTCCCCCGTAACGTCGGACAAATACCCATTTTCTATAATATGAAAAACACAGGGCGTCCCTTCGATGAAAACCATCCGGCCGACTATCGCTCTTCCTATATCGATTCGCCCAATTCCCCACTTTTCCCCTTTGGGTTTGGGTTAAGTTATACTACCTTTAAATATGAGAATGTTAAAATCTGTGACACTAAGCTAAGAAGAGGAGAGACATTGACGGTTTCGGTAGATGTTAAGAATATCGGTAATAGGGATGGCGAAGAGGTGGTGCAACTCTACATGCGTGATAAAGTGGGGTCGGTGACCCGTCCCGTGAAGGAGTTGAAGGGGTTTAAAAAGATATTCCTGAAAAAGGGAGAAACCCAAACCGTACAATTTACCATCAACGAAGAGTTGTTGAAAATGTATAACATCGATATGGAATGGGTGGCCGAACCGGGCGAGTTTGATGTATGGGTGGCTAAAAACTCGGCCGATGAATCCAATCATCTGGAGTTCGAGTTGGTGGATTAGTGTGAATAAAAACGCGCAGACGCTAAGACGCAGAGTTTTTTATGAGATTATTGTCACCTGAAATCTAAAATGCCGTTGAGCATGACATTCTTGTTTTTGAGGTGGTCTTGTTCAATGGCATATTAATCATCATTGGAAAAAAAATATTGTGATGAGGCTTTTGTATATTTTTATTGCATTAATGGTAGCCGTTAACATCGGATGGGCTCAGGATGAAGTGGTCCCGCAAACCTATTGCAATCCCCTGGACATCGACTATTCCTATATGGTCTATAATTCCAGCCGGAATATTTCCTATCGCTCGGGTGCCGACCCGGCGGTGGTGGAGTTCCGCGGAGAATACTATATGTTTGTGACCCGCTCGTTTGGCTACTGGCACTCTCGCGACCTGATTCACTGGGACTTTATAAAACCTGTTCAGTGGTATTTTGAAGGGTGCAATGCACCCGCCGCCTTTAATTACAAAGATTCGGTTATCTATTTTGCCGGCGACCCCGCAGGCTATGGCAGTATCATCTATACCGATGACCCCAAAGGTGGAAAATGGACCCCAATAGCGTCTATTACCTCTAATATTCAGGACTCTGAAGTATTTATTGACGACGACGGGAAAACCTATCTCTACTGGGGCTCTTCCAATGTATATCCCATAAAGGTGAAAATGCTTAATAAAGATGACCGCATGCTGGAAACAGGTGTCGTTAAGGAGTTAATTAACCTGGACGAAGAGAAGCATGGCTGGGAGCGTTTCGGTGAAAACAATTTTCATCCCCGTATTAAGGAAGGATACATGGAAGGCGCATCCATCATCAAGCACAACGGGAAGTATTATCTGCAATACGCTGCACCGGGCACTCAGTTTAACGTTTATGCCGACGGAGTCTATATCGGGGATTCCCCGCTGGGGCCCTTTGAATATATGAAAAGCAATCCCATGAGCTTTAAGCCGGGCGGATTTACCAACGGCGCAGGCCATGGCATGACCATGCGACAAACCAACGGGCAGTACTGGCATTTTGCAACCATGGCCCTGGCTTCCAATTCTCAATGGGAACGCCGAATTTGTATGTTCCCTGTTTATTTTGATAAGGAAGGGTTAATGTATTCTAATACCGATTACGGTGATTACCCTCGTTTTGGGCCTGACCATCCATCTAAAGCCGGACAGCATTGTGGTTGGATGTTGTTATCGTATAAAGGAAAAACAACGGTTTCTTCATCCAAACTGCAAATTAAAAAGAGTACCACCAACGACGATGAAATTGAAATTACCGAATTACCTGCAACCACTGATGATTATGGAAATATATTGACTGAGGTGTTAACCGACGAGAACCCCAAATCCTTTTGGGTGGCCGAGGCCAATGATGACCAACAATGGGTGCAAATTGAGATGCAAAACCCCGGAAAGATTTATGCCTTTCAACTCAATTTTCATGATTATGAAACTGGTATTTATACGCGGGTTGATGGATTACGTCACCGCTTTACTCTGGAAGTGTCGGACGATGGAGAAAACTGGATTACCGTAGTAGACCGTAGCAATAGCTACAAAGATTCACCCAATGCCTATATCCCACTAAATGAGCCGGTGATTGGGAAATACATTCGTTATAACAATGTAAAAGTGCCGGGCAGAAATCTGGCACTGTCCGAAGTCCGCGTGTTTGGCATTGGATTGGGCAAGAAACCGGACAAAGTTAAGGGTTTCAGGGTGGAGCGGCAGGACGACCGCAGAGATGCCCGGCTCACCTGGAAGCCCGTGAAAGGAGCGCAGGGATACAACATCCGTTGGGGTATTGCACCCGATAAGCTCTATTTGTCGTGGCTCGTTTACGATGATAATGAACTCTTTATGCGCTGTCTGGACAGGGATGCGCCATACTACTTTTCTATTGAGGCCTTTAATGAAAATGGAATTTCGGAGCGGACTAAAGTAATAAAGGTGGACTGAGATTTCCTTTTATTTGATAAAACAGTTAAAAATGAGCAAATATAACTTTTCCCGGTTGGGTAGTATGTTTCCCATCCTTCTTCTTTCCTTATTTGTATCCTGTTCCGGGCAACAAAAGGTGGAGAAGAAGAGGCCCAACATTGTCTTCATCATGAGTGACGACCACGCCTATCAGGCCATTAGTGCCTATAACAATAAGCTGATTGAAACACCCAATATTGATCGAATAGCTCATGAGGGAATGCTTTTTACCAATGCATCGGTTACCAATTCTATTTGTGCACCATCCAGGGCCACCATATTAACAGGTAAACATGCGCATTTGCATGGGAAAGTGGATAATGTTTTTCCTTTTGATACGACCAATATTACTTTCCCTCAAATCATGCATGAGCAAGGTTATCAAACCGCCATGTTCGGAAAACTGCATTTCGGAAATAATCCCAAAGGTTTTGATGAGTTCATGATTCTTCCCGACCAGGGCGACTATTATAACCCGGAATTTATTTCGAAAAGAGGCGATACAACCATAACGGGCTATGTGACGGATATTATAACCGATTTGACCCTTGACTGGCTGGAAAGCAAGCGTCAAAAGGATCAACCTTTTCTTTTGTTCTATTTGCACAAAGCGCCACACAGGGAGTGGTATCCTGCGCCTCGACATTACCGTGAGTTTACAAAAAGAACATTTCCCGAGCCGGCAACCCTTTTTGATGATTATGCGGGTCGTGGAACAGCGGCCGGAGAAGCTGAAATGAGTTTGCTGCATCATATGACCATTTCAGCGGATAATAAAATCTATCCCGATGTTGCACATGAACTGGGCATTGAAGAACCATCCGATTGGGGGTTTAAAATATTTAAAAGCAAATATGGTCGGTTTACCGAGGAGCAAAAGAAACAGTGGGATGAGGTCTACGGCCCCATCAACGAAGAATTTAAAAAGTTATATCCCAGCATGAATGATTCTGATTTATTACGATGGAAATATCAGCGTTATATGCAGGATTACCTGGGATGCATTGCCTCTGTCGATGAGAATGTGGGCCGAGTGCTCGATTATTTGGAACAGTCGGGGCTTAAGGAAAACACCATTGTGGTGTATACCTCCGATCAGGGATTTTACCTTGGTGAGCATGGCTGGTTCGACAAACGATTTATTTATGACGAATCGTTTAAGACCCCTTTGTTGATGCGCTGGCCCGGCAAAATTAAACCGGGCTCGGTATCCGATGAGATGGTGCAAAACCTCGATTTTGCCCCCACCTTTCTGGAGGCGGCAGGGGTCGAAATCCCCGATGACATGCAAGGGGAAAGTCTGATGCCCTTGCTTGTGGGAACACCTGAAAAGTGGACCCGCGATGCCGTTTATTACCACTATTATGAATATCCGGGTTTTCATGCGGTGAAACGCCATTATGGAATCGTGACAAAAGAGTATAAATTAATTCATTTTTATTACGATATTGATGAATGGGAATTATACGACCGGAAAAAAGATCCCAATGAACTGAATAATGTCTATGATGATCCGGCCTATAAGGACGTGGTATTTGAATTGACCCAAAAGCTATACCGCATCAGACAGAAGTACGGGGATTCGGACAGCCTCGACCGACAATTCATTCAAAAGTATAAAGAGCGGGGAATAATAAAGGACCGTTGAAACACCCAGGGCATCTTATCCCTCTGCAACCGTATAGCCGTTAATTGGCAAGCTATGTCTGTTCCTTATGGCCAAAAGGTAAAATAGATTCAAGAGAAAGGATTGAATTAAACTGTTATAACAGGAATAGGTTTATTGCCACATGAACGGGAGATGCAATTGTAAGTTTCGAACAAAAAATTCATGCGCATCGTTTAAGTCGTTGATGCGCATCTTTCCGCAAATTGATGCGCATCATTTAATCAATTGATGCGCATCGAATGGTTGGTCGATAAGCATCCAATCGGCGCATCATGCGCAGGGAATAAAAAATGATAAGGATAATCCCATTAAATCAGGGAATTAAAAAAATTAGACCAATGAGAAATTTATGTTTACTGGTATTGGTTGTGCTGACAGCCATAAATGTCAAGGCACAGCATTTTGAGGCTTTTTTACCCAATGTATTTGTTCATGATAATGATACTTTAAACTATCGGATATTATATCCCCCAAATATGGAAGCGGGAAGAAAGTATCCCTTGATCTTGTTTTTGCACGGTGCCGGGGAAAGAGGGGTAAATAATGAAAAGCAGTTGATACACGGTGCCGCATTGTTTGTAGATGAAGAAGGTCGCCCCACGCAGGACGCCATTGTGTTATTACCGCAATGTCCGCCCAATGTTATGTGGACGCATCGCGTCAAGGAGAAAAACAGTGACGGTGTCTGGGAATTTAGTTTTCCGCTGGGTGATTCTGCACCCCGTCCCGCTCAACTGGTCAATAGTCTGGTAGAAGAGCTGATGGCATCGGGGAGGGTAGATCCCGAACGAATGTATGTGATGGGGTTATCCATGGGCGGCATAGGTACCCTGGAGTTTTTATATCGATGGCCTGAGAAATATGCTGCAGCCATTTGCATTTGCGGTGGTCATGACCCGGCTTTGACGTCCACCTATTGTCATGTTCCGGTTTGGTTTTTCCACGGCGGAAAGGATGATGTGGTGCCATCGGTTTATTCCCGACAGGTTTTTGAGGTTCTGAGGAAATGTAATGTAAATACCCGATACACGCTCTATTCGGAGTTAAACCACAATTCATGGGATGCCGCATTCAGCGAACCGGGACTGCTGGAGTGGCTGCTGAGTTTTTGATGGGTAATGGAACAAGCGTAAAAATAGAGTGTCTTAAATTTTTTTGATGCTATAAATTAGTTGTTGCGTTATAGGTAAATAAATGAAACGAGCATGGCAAGAAGGTTTCTCACAATATGAACATGTCTAAACTGTAGGTCATGCGGGTTCCGTTCGGCCAATAACTAAGATGAAAGTTATAGGGATGAAAAATCAATTGAAGTAAAAATTTAAGACACTCTTTAGAGAAAGTTAAAATTTAGGACGATCAATTCTTTGTAATTGAACGTAATATCCTCTGCCGTCAACGTTGGGATTGAAATTAGGGGCTTTAAGAATAAGTTTTCTATCGTTTATAGAATAAACACCTAAATATTCAAGAGAGCGAATGTTTTCCATAACATTGTTAAGTTCTTCTTTTTCCATGGCGAAAAATAGAAAATAGAGTAATTTATCGGGGTCTTTAGGGTTGGGAACCGCCGTGTATCTCCAGTATCCGCTAAAGGCTCCCTCCATGTTTTGTGTTTCACCTTCATCCCAAGCTCCTTCTTGGTGGATTGATGTTCCGTCAGGATTTAAATGTAGGATTTGTTCTACCCCCTTACCTAAAAGGTTCTTTTCTCTATTTTTATAATCGTAGTCTTCGATGCTTGCTGGAAGTCCATCCTTAGTAATAAGCATAAATCGCCAAGAACCGTGAAGAAGATTCCGGATGTCTTGGGGCGAATTTGGTTTCATTTTTTCCTCTCCTTTAACCATGGGTTTAACGGATTCATCATATTCCAGGTCTACAAAATGGAAATCTGAATTGCCCTCATTCGCCATTTTTATGTTTTTGAGGTTTGTTAAAAGATAATAGTGTTTCCCTAGCAATGCGGCATAAATACCCTGAATCTCTTTTTGGATAGAAGTTATTAATTCATCCGCTTCTTCAAATCTATCCAGCAGGATCAGTGTTTGGATAACATTATCATAAATTCCTTTGGTGATATTTTTATTGATTCTTGCTTTTTTGTTGGATAAATTCTTCTCTTCTAGTGCTTTCATCCATATTTCCAATGCTTTGTTTAATTCTGTTTTTGCTTCCTCAAAATGTTTTTGATTGAATAAATCTATGCCTTGTTTGGCAGACTCGAATGCGGAATTAATATCATCATGATTTTGGCTCTTGGTGATATAATTCAACTTAATTTCAAACCGTGGTGTGTAATTCGGTGAAAACAAATAAGAAAAATATCTCGACATATCCATCTGAATCGATAAATCTGAATCTAATCGATCTGGGGTAGCCACATGCTCAGGGTTCATAATCGGCTTATCGATGAAGTCAAATATGTTGTAGGTGCGATGGAATATTATGTTTTTGTTTGAATCTTTTATTGTTACTTCGAATGGTTGGGTGCATAAAAAGTCAGTAATTGGACTTTTATTGCCATAACTATCGGAATGCTCTAATGAAAAACTAGAATGTTTGGCGGCAGGATAAGACTTTATTGAAATAAATAAATCGGGATTCTCCTCTGTTTTTTTTAAGCCTTCTATATTGAAATGAAAGTCTTTACAGAAATAGCTTTCGGGGTTGTTTTTTAATTTGATAAGGGGTTTGGTGGGAACATGAAGTATGAATTTTTCTTTTTTAACCTTCTGAGATATCCCCGGAATCCAAAGAATGAAACACAAAAAACTGATAGTGTAAATTTTTTTCATGATAATTTTAAATAAAAAACGGATTGATTATTAATAATATGTATTTTACAAAAATAAAAATTTATTAATGCTTTATAGCGTTTCCTTAAAAAAACAATGAATTTATGTGTAGAAATGTGTATATTTGAAAAGTGTTAACCATACACTTAGATGATGGAAAAGTAATATTTTTATGGGTGTTGATTAATCTAAGTTGCCGACAACTAGGATGGTGGGATCATGTTTGAATATTTCTTTTATGACAAATCATTATTGTTATAAATGTTTCTTTCTTTTTTCTTGATTCTCTTAGTCAGGCATAGGAACATTAAGAAAGTATTGAATGGGTTTTTAATGATAACTGTCTGATGAGGTGTTTTTTATGTGGTTTTTAAAATGAAACTTTATAATTTTAAGCATTATGAAGAGAAAGATTTTATTAATTAATCTGATTTTCCTGCTTGCGATGATGTTGGCTTCCGCACAGGAAACAAAACTGACCCGGATATCTGTTGATGGAAACAAGTTTGTGAACGCTCAGAATGAGACCATTGTATTTAAAGGGTTTAATATTGCTGATCCGGACCGGCTGGAAAAAAATGGTCATTGGAAGAAAGAACTTTTTGAAGAACTGAATCGGTGGGGCGCCAACATCGTTCGGTTACCGGTGCATCCCTCGGCTTGGCGGGAACGGGGTGAAGAGGAATATCTTAAGCTTCTGGACCAGGGCATCCAATGGGCCAAAGAGTCGGGATTATATGTGATCATTGACTGGCATTCCATCGGGAACCTGCGAACCGGATTGTTCCAGGCCAAAATGTATGACACTTCCATCCGGGAGACGCTAAGGTTCTGGTATACCATCTCGCGCCGGTATGCCGATGAGCCGGCGGTGGCGCTTTACGAAATATTTAATGAACCCACTACATTTAATGGTCAGCTGGGATCGCTGTCGTGGGAACAGTGGACCGAAATCGTTTCGGACATCATATCCGTTATTCAAGCCAACAGTCCTCATGCCGTTGTTTTGGTGGCCGGCTTTAACTGGGCCTATGATCTGACGCCGCTGATGCATTCTCCTTTGCCGTTCGACAATGTTGCCTATGTCAGTCATCCCTATCCGCAGAAGCGGGAACAGCCCTGGGTGCCGCAATGGGAACGTGACTTCGGATTTGTGGCCGACCACTATCCGGTCATTGCCACAGAAATTGGATATATGTATCCCGATCAGAAGGGCGCTCACATCCCCTGTCTGGGAGATGAGGAATATGGCCGTACCATCATGGATTATTTTGATGCCAAAGGCATCTCCTGGGTGGCCTGGGTCTTTGATCCCGATTGGTCGCCACAGTTAATCAAAGACTGGAACTATACCCCAACCCGGGCCGGACAGTTTTTTAAGGATGAATTGCTGAAGAAATAAATCGTTTTGTTTGGGTGATCTGAAGCATTTTAAGAGATCAATAATTAAGAATCATTAAGGATAAAAAGTTATTCTCCTTTTCCTGAGCGCATGACGGCATTTATTGTCCAGGGCAGGAAAAGGAGAATATTTTTTATGAATATTTTTTAATGGTTTCCTGCTTGAAAATTTTCTAACTTTGTTTTCCTTTGGCTCTTCAATTTTTAAAAAGATTAAGAGGCGTCCTTAATTTTGTTCGAGACAAATGAGGATGAGATAATTCGTGAATAGCGTAGTATTATTATGGCTCAAAAAAATTACGGGAATAACAAACCAAGAAGCAAGACACCTGCCCAAATGGATGTAGACATGGGAAAGATGCCTCCCCAGGCCGTGGAAGTAGAAGAGGCTGTTTTGGGAGCACTTTTGCTGGAAAAAGATGCCTTTATCAACGTTTCGGAATTGCTGAAGGCAGAATGCTTTTATAAAGAAGCACATCAGTACATATTTCAGGCCATAGCCAATTTGTTTTACCACGAGCAACCGGTCGACATCCTTACTGTTACGGAAGAGTTAAAGAAGATGGATAAGATTGAGGAGGTTGGCGGCGCTTTTTACGTTTCCCAATTAACCAGTCGTGTCGCTTCTGCCGCTCATATTGAATATCATGCACGAATCATTTGGCAGAAGTATCTTCAGCGGGAAATGATTCGCATTTCGAGTGATTTGCAGACCCGCTCCTATGATGAGTCGATCGATGTTAACGACCTGCTGGATGAGGCAGAAAACAGCTTTTTTCTGCTTTCTCAAGGCTCCATGAAGAAGGAGGTGACACAAATTGATCCGGTCATACAGGAGTCGATTGATCGCATTCGGGAAGCCGGGAATCGTAAGGATGGGTTAAGCGGTGTTCCTTCCGGCTTTACCGGTCTGGATCGGATTACTTCGGGATGGCAGGCTTCCGACCTGGTGATTATTGCAGCTCGTCCGGCGATGGGGAAAACGGCCTTTGTGTTGTCGATGGCACGAAATATGGCGGTGTCCCATCAGGCGCCGGTGGCACTCTTTTCTCTGGAGATGTCTAATGTTCAGCTGGTGAATCGTTTGATCGTATCGGAAACGGAAATTCCCGGCGAAAAAATCAAAAATGGAAATCTGGCACCTTTCGAATGGGAGCAGCTCGATACAAAAATTCATTCTCTAATGGGAGCCCCCATCTATGTGGATGATACGCCCGGTCTATCTATCTTTGAATTAAGGGCCAAATGTCGTCGGCTGAAAAAACAGCACGATATTCAGGTGGTCATTATTGACTACTTGCAGTTGATGAGTGCCTCGGGGATGAACCCCGGAAGCCGTGAGCAGGAAGTTAGTATGATTTCCCGCTCATTAAAAGGCCTTGCCAAGGAGTTGGATATCCCCATATTGGCTTTGTCGCAGCTGAACCGGGGCGTGGAAAATCGCTCGGGAATTGAAGGGAAACGTCCTCAGCTGGCCGACCTTCGTGAGTCAGGAGCCATTGAACAGGATGCTGATATGGTGTTGTTTATCCATAGACCTGAGTATTATGGTATTTTCGAGGATACAGACGGGTATTCACTTGAAGGTATGGCTGAAATAATCATTGCCAAGCATCGTAACGGTGCTACGGGCGATGTGCGACTACGTTTTCGTAAGGAACTGGCACGTTTCGAAGATCCCGAATTGCAGGGACTTCCCACCTCCGGTGTCGGTTTTGATATGGAGAATGGTGCCGCCGCCCCAATGACCTTTAGTTCCAAGATGAATGAAGAAGAGGAAGCGACCCCCGGAAAGGGAACTGCTTCCAATGGATTTGAGGTTCCACCTCCATCCGGTTTTGGCAGCGAGGCGCCCTTTTAATATGCCATGGTTTAATTGGCTTTTACGACGACCTTGTTATCGTTTGAGTTTAGGATGATAGGCCTAAACTCAAATGATTTTTTAGAGCCATTCTATTAACTCTTTCAGCGATGTTATTTCTTTAAAAACTTCTTCGTCGTGAGGTTTTCTTTTCGGGTTAAAAAATACTTGATCAATACCCGAATTACGAGCCCCTTTGATGTCGTTCTCCAGGCTGTCTCCAATCACTAGGCTTTCGTTTTTGGAAGCTTTGGCATTCTTGAGGGAATATTCAAAAAATGCAGGGTTCGGCTTGTTTACACCAATATCTTCTGAGATGAAAGTTTTTTCAAAATAGGGGGCCAGCCCGCTTTTTTCCAGTTTTGAATATTGGGTTTCCCGGAAACCGTTGGTAATAATATATAAATGATATTTTTTTTGCTGCAGGTAGTTCAGAAGTTCAAAAGCATGAGGGATAACATTGGTTTCCTTTGAATTGTTGGTGACAAAGTCTTCTGAGAATCTTTCGGCCATAGCAAAATCATCGACCCCAACACTTCTAAACGTTTGGTAGAAACGCCCTATTTTTAATTCTTTTTTGGAAATTCGTCCGTACTGATAATCTCTCCATAGCCGTTCATTGATGGGGGAGTATCTCTGGAAAAAGTTGTCAAAATCTTTAAAGTGATTTCCAAGGTGATACTTTTCAAACAGCTTTTTAAGTGTTAGTGCTTGGTTGGCATCAAAATCCCAGATGGTGTGATCGAGATCAAAAAAGAGATGTTTGTATGGTATTGTCATAAATTTTGAATTGTTTTAAAAATGTTTCGGCCCCAGAGAACGTTATTCTTCTCGGGGGCCGAAAGTTAAATAAAGTGTTGGAAATATTCTATCTTGCTAAAACTACCAAGTATCTGGATACACTCCAGAATTGTTCTTTATCATTTATTACCAGCACCTGATTACCATCTTCCTGTTCACTAAGCGTGAAGGATCCCTGCGGATGTGTGGACAGAATTTTTACATTGGGCTGGAACAGTTCGATACTGTCGGTTTGGCGAATATCGATTTCTGCAAAATAGTCTTTCGCAAATTGCTCTTTGAGCACTTCTGTTTTACCGAAAAAGAGAAATCCTTTGTAATCGATGATGTTTTTTTCTTTGAGCTCGGATCGTGTTCCGATGGCATAATACCCTGTGTACATGTCATTTTTTGTAGCCTCCAGTTGAGCTCTGGCTTCGGCATTCACCTCTTTCATGGAGTCGAGAGTTAACTCCATATCTGTGAGCGCAAAATTCATATTGTCAATTTCGGCATTCTTTTCTTTGAGAAGTTCGTTGAGTTCTTTGATTTCCTGATTTCTTTGTTGTAACTCTTCCTGTAGGCTGACTACCAGTTTTCTCAAACGCCCACTTTCTACACCGGACCGTTTCAGTTGTTCCTCCAATGATTCAATTCGTTCTTTGTTTTGAACCATCAGGTCATATATCAGCCGGATGTCTTCATTGATTTGTTCGGCTGCATCCCCCTTGGTTTCGCCTTTACTGGCTTTAAGGGCAATGATTTTTTCTTTTTCCTTGATTACCCTTAACGTGGCTTCAATATCTCCAATGGTATTAACCATTTGATTCATCTGAGAGTCTTTGAGTGCAGTTATTCTTGCCAATGAATCATTTTGAACTAATAACTCCTTGCGACTAGGACCTTGCTGACATTGCCAAAGCAATGGCAATATTAAAAGCACTAATAATGTTTTGTTCATGTTTTTTGTTTTTCAGAGTTTAAGATTAATCAATTGTAAGTTAGGTTTATATATTGTGTGTGATGGATAGCGAACTAAAAATTTTAATGCTATAAATTGTTTGATAATGAAATCTAATGTATTATCAATATGCCCCTGTGGTCAATATCGAAAAATGATGTTAGAAATATAACACTATAAAAGATTAAATTCCATAGTATCCAGTGAAAATTAACCATTTAATTGAAGAAAATGGTTGAGGTATTTGTCTTAAAACCGGAAAGTCGTGTTGCGTCTAGAGGCAAAAAAATTATTTTTTCCCATTGACTACAATCACGATTTCGCCTTTTGGCGGGGTTTGTGTGTAGTGACTTTGAAGTTCTTCCAAGGTTCCGCGAATAACCTCTTCATGTATTTTGCTGATTTCTCGGCAAACCGCGGCCTGTCGGTCATTTCCTAAAGCATCTTTAAGTTGCCCCAGTGTTTTTACCAGACGGTGTGGTGATTCGTATAAAATAAAAGTACGTGTTTCCGAAATCAGGGATTCCAATCTGGTTTTACGTCCTTTTTTGACGGGCAGAAAGCCTTCGAAGGAGAATCGGTCATTGGGAAATCCTGCTGCTACCAGTGCCGGCACGAATGCGGTAGGGCCAGGCAGGCATTCAACCGGAATTCCCTCTTCAATACATTTTCTGACTGCCAGAAAACCCGGATCGGAAATGGCCGGTGTCCCTGCATCGGATATCAGGGCCGCTTTTTCTCCGGAATGTAAACGCTCTGCTATTTTATCGATGGCAGCGTGTTCGTTAAATTTATGGTGCGCATACATCCGGGTGTTGATATCATAATGTTTCAGCAGTTTTCCTGAAGTGCGGGTATCTTCGGCTAGGATAAAATCCACTTCTTTTAGAATCCGAACCGCCCTGAAGGTCATATCTTCAAGGTTTCCAATAGGTGTGGGAACAATAAAAAGTTTTCCTGACTTTTCGGATGAATTGGTTTTACCCGGCATTTGACATTTGATTTTTGGGTCTATTTAGAGATTACAAGAAGCGGCGTTCCACCAGTTCCAGGAAACGGTTCACTGCATCCTCTTCAGGGTCCCAGTGAAAGTTGGCCAACAGAAAACTACGGGCATCCTCGATTCCATTCATCTGGTTGAGCTGATCCAGCGTTTGATTCATTACATCGGCATTACCGCCAAATAGTTCTCGCTGGAAGAAAAAGCGATCGTTAATGCCCAGCGCTTTTTTCAGATCCTGAACAGGGGGTAATGTCAAAGATCGTTTTTTTCGGGTGTCAGATTGATTTTTGCCAATATGCTCATTGAACGAGGCTTTATTGGTTCCCAATTTTTCCCCTAAAACCCGACCATTGTTTTTGGTTGTTACGTTTGGTTGTATAACGTTTGAACTTTTATTCTGTTGTGTTTCTGGTTCTGTTTTTTCCTTCTCAGGAGTCGGTGTCACCTTGGTCGAAGACGTCTCGGCGGAGGTATTAACATCAGTTTTGATTTCTTCGTGTGGCGGTTCTTTATCTATGGTTTCCGAAGAAGAGATGTTAACGATTGTCTCTGGTGTTACAGGCTCGGGTTGAGGTTCCTTTTGTTTTGTGTTTTGAGGAACCACTTTATCCTGATCGGTGGCGGTAACCGGAGGTTGGATGGTATTAGTTTGTTCCGGAACCTTGATATTTGCTTTTTCGGTATTGGGAATATCCGGTTGTTTCTCCTCCCGAACAGGTGGTTGGGGTATCTTTTGAGAGGCGCCGGCAATTTCTTCCAAAACGTCAATTTCATCCAGGATGCTGTGAAGTTTATTTCGAGCAAGTCGGTAAAAAACTTTAGAAATTTCGTTTTTTCCTTTGAACGATTGCGTCAATGTTTCTACTTCCTGGAGGTCGCGCAAAATTATTTCGAGAAGAGCATCTTTTTCCATAATATCTTGAGGCCCATTTTTCGTTACATTTGCAAATGTAGTGAATGCAATGATAAAATAAATTATTCTTTTAATGTTTCTTGAGAACAAGGTTGATAAAACAGAAAAACGGGGCTGGATCGAGGTTATTACCGGTTCCATGTTTTCGGGTAAAACCGAAGAGTTGCTTCGCCGCCTTCGTCGGGCGCGCATTGCCCGTCAGCGGGTAGAAATATTTAAACCGCTTGTTGACAATAGATACAGTGAGGAAGAAGTGGTATCGCACGATTCCAATAGTATTCGTTCTACGCCGGTGGAAAGTTCAGGGAATATTCTGCTGTTGAGCAGTAATGTTGATGTCGTGGGTATTGATGAAGCTCAGTTTTTCGATAAGGAACTGAGCAACGTTTGTAATCAATTGGCCAATCAGGGGATTCGTGTTATCGTGGCCGGTCTTGATATGGATTTTAAAGGAAATCCTTTTGGGCCCATTCCGGCTTTGATGGCCAGCGCCGAATATGTTACCAAGGTACATGCCATTTGTGTTTATTGTGGCGACTTGGCTCATTTCTCCCTGCGCAAATCGACCAGCGATAAGTTGGTGGAAGTAGGGGCTGACGAGGCTTACGAAGCTGTTTGCCGGCACTGTTATCAAAAAAAGGTAGTAAGGAAATGATAGCATATTCTTTGGATCAAATAGCAGAAGCCTGCGGAGGTAGATTGTTTAAAAAAAAGGATTCGCAAATTTCACGATTGTTTATCGACAGTCGGTCGGTTTATGATGCTTCAGAAGGACTCTTTTTTGCATTGCGAGGAAACAGACACGACGGACATCAATTTTTACATCAGCTGATCGAAAAAGGGGTTTGTAATTTTGTGGTTAGAGAAGGGAAACTCCCTGTTGCGTTGAAGGAAAAGGCCAATTGGATTGAGGTGCCCGATGTGTTGAAGGCTCTACAAGATATCGGGGCTTATCATCGTCAACATTTCACGGTGCCGGTGCTGGCAATAACGGGAAGCAACGGTAAAACCATTGTTAAGGAATGGATTACCCAAATGATAGGCGGTGACCTTCTGGTGGCACGGTCGCCTCGAAGCTATAACAGCCAGGTAGGCGTTCCCCTTTCTGTATGGCAGATGAATAACCGATCCGATCTGGCTATTATCGAGGCGGGCATCTCTCTTCCGGGCGAAATGGAACGTCTGGAACGGATCATTCATCCCACCATGGGGCTTTTTACTACACTGGGACAGGCACATCAGGAAAATTTTGCTTCTCAGGAAGAGAAACTTTATGAGAAGTTACGCCTCTTCAAAAATGTGACAACCCTTTTTTACAATGCAGATCAACCGATGGTGGATACTGCCATAAAGCAGTATTATCCGGAAAAAACATTGCTTTCGTGGGGCCGGTCTCCGGAAGCTACACTTCGGTTGCTGGAAGTGGCTGATGTAAATGAGCATAAACAGTTGAGACTGAAATATGAAAACGACGTCTTTAATATAGAGATACCCTTTACCGACCGGATGAGTGTGGAGAATGTTCTTCCTGTGGTCTTGTTTCTTCTGCATCAGGATTATCCGGTTGCCACCATTTCACAAAGAGCCATGTCGTTGGTGTCGGTGGCAATGAGGTTGGAACAAAAAGAAGGGATTAATCACAATTTGCTCATCAATGATACCTATAACTCGGATATAACCTCTTTGGAGATGGCTCTTGATTTTTTGGTGCAGCAAAGCCGGAAGAAGGGCGTCAACAGGACCGTTATTCTCTCCGATTTATTACAAACCGGGTTGCCGGATGATGACCTTTATCCACTTGTTGCCAACTTAATAAAGGAAAAAGAAATCGATCGGTTTATTGGTGTTGGTTCATCGTTAATGCGGCATGCTTCATTGTTTGGGGGCGAAGCCCGATTTTTTGAAACCACTGAAGATCTGTTGAAGGCTATTTCCTCTTTTCGGTTTCGAGAAGAAGCCATCTTGGTAAAAGGATCACGGCGTTTTTCTTTTGAGCGTGTGGTTCAGCAGTTGGAGTTAAAGCGACATGCTACGGTGATGGAGATTAACCTGGATGCCTTGACTCACAATTTGAATCAGTATCGTCGGTTGTTGAAACCCGAAACCCGGGTTTTGGCAATGGTAAAAGCCTTCTCGTACGGAAGCGGTTCATATGAGATAGCCGCCGCATTGCAATATCAGAATATTGATTACCTGGGCGTGGCCTTTGCTGATGAAGGGGTAGAGTTGCGACGTGCGGGAATAAGTGTTCCTATAATAGTTATGAATCCCGAAGAGAAAAGTTTCGGGCAAATGATCGATTATAATCTTGAACCTGAAATATACAATTTCAGAGTACTGGAAGCGTTCCACAGGGTTGTACAATCCGAAAACAGACACCAGGTTGCGGTTCATTTGAAAATTGATACGGGAATGCATCGGATGGGATTTTCGGAAGATGAGATTGAAGAGTTGATAGGTCGAATGAAACAAAAACCGGATTTAAAGATTAAATCGGTGTTTTCGCATCTGGCCGGTAGTGATGATGCCAACCATGACGACTTTACCAAAAGTCAGATCCATCTGTTTAAGGCCGTATGCGAAAGACTGAAAGGTGGGCTGAATACCGATTTCTGGATGCACATTCTTAACAGTGCTGGCATTGAGCGGTTCCCGGAGGCTCAATTTGATATGGTTCGTCTGGGCATTGGCCTTTATGGTATTGGTGCCGGAAAAATTGAGGCCTTACGTAATGTCATCACCCTGAAATCCTTTATATCCCAGATAAGAGCTGTCGCAGCGGGAGATACCATAGGGTATAATCGTGCCGGCAATCTGGGACGCGACGGGAAAATCGGTATTGTGCCAGTGGGCTATGCCGATGGTTTAAACCGTCGTTTAAGTAACGGGAAAGGCCGAATGTTGATCAGAGGCCGACGAGCACCTATTGTCGGTAATATTTGTATGGATATGTGTATGGTGGATCTGACGGATCTAGATGCCGTTGAAGGGGATGAAGTTATCGTCTTCGGGGACAATTACCCGGTTACGGAAATGGCCCGCCTGCTGGGAACCATTCCATATGAAGTCCTAACCGGTATTTCGCGTCGGGTGGTAAGAGTGTATTACCGGGAATAAGTTTAACCGAGTCTGGAGATTCGTTCCAGTTTCTTCTCATCAAGGATGCGAATAATGCGCCCGTCAACGGTCAAAAGTTTTTCTTTGGCAAAAGCGGTTAGAGTACGGATGGCATTGGAAGCGGTCATGTTTGAAAAGTTCGCCAGATCTTCTCTTGATAAGTATATTTTCAAGGTGCAATTGTCATCTTCATACCCGTAAATGTCACGTAAAACAAGGAGGCTTTCGGCAAGCCGGCCCCTAATGTGTTTTTGTGTCAGCGAAACGGTTCTGAAGCGGGCAAAGCCCAACTCTGTGGCAAATGATTTGATGATGTTCATACACAAATCATTGTTTGTTTTCATTAGTTTCATGATCACATCTCTTGCCACATGAAAGATAACGCATGGTTCAAAAACCACGGCAGAAGCAATATGTCGTTCGTTGGCAAATAATGCCCGATAACCAATAAATCCAGGGCCGGAGGCCATTCTGACAATCTGGTCGCGTCCCATCATCCCTTCTTTATAAATCTTAACTTTGCCGGCACCGATGCACAGTAGCCCCGTGGGCCATTCTCCTTCCTGGTAAATGATTTGATTTTTCCGGTATTTAATAGTCGTGTGGTTCTCCAGGAGATAAGTTTGTTCTTCTGGTGTTAACACATCATATAGTTGTGGAATGTCTTTTATTGTAAGTTCCCGAAGTGTTCCTTTCTCTGTCACCATTGCATGATCTGTGTTCTATAACAATGTTTTAAAACAGTCAAAAATATAAAAAAACAACGACTCTTCAACGTTAAAATTTGATAACGATTACTATGTGATGAGTTGTTGTGGCATTTCCATCAATGTATTGTATTCGTCTGAAGGGGTCTGTCTTATCCTATTAGTTCTTTAGGTTGCGAATTTATACCGTTCCAATTCCGCTTTCTGCCTTCCATGTTATATGCTGGATTTAGCATTAATCGGCTCCCAAGAAATTAACGGCCAGCCAAGTCAACACTTCCGTTGCGGTTTCCAAAGCTTTTTCGTTGAGGTTAAAATAGGGTGTGTGTAAGGCTCCTGTCTCTCCCTTGTTTTGGGCCACTCCAAACCGGTAAAAAACGGATGGAAATTTTTGGGAATAGTAACCAAAATCTTCGGCTGTCATACGGATGCCCATCTCTTCGACTCTATTGTCGCCCAAAAGTTCTTTGGCCAGCGATAAAGCTTGACGGGTAGTTTTTTCATGATTGAAAACCACCGGGTAACCATCTTTAATATCGACGGTGCAACGCGCCCCCATAGCTTCGGCGGTTCCTTGTGCAATATTTCTAATGCGATCTTTGATACGTCCTCTCCACTCTTCATCCAAGGTTCGTAAAGTGCCGGCAATTTCCACCTTTTCGGGGATGATGTTGGTGGCGCCCAATCCTTCTATTCGACCAAAAGAGAGTACGGTCGGGATGGTGGTTGGTACAAATCGGGAAACAATTTGCTGAAGCGCTACGATGATGTGCGACGCAGTTAAGATGGTGTCGGTAAGTGTATGAGGAAGGGCGGCATGTCCTCCTTGTCCGGATACGGTCAGATATACTTCATCCCCCGAAGCCATGTACATACCTGGACGGAAGCCTACATGTCCGGCAGCCATTTCCGGCAACACATGCTGACCAATGATCAGCTCCGGCGTTGGATGTGTTAGTGCTCCCTCATTAATTAAAAGGCTGGCGCCTCCGGGGAATTTTTCTTCCCCTGGTTGAAAAATTAATAAGATGGTTCCGTTCCACTTGTCTTTGAGTTGATTTAATACATTGGCAACCCCTATCAAGACAGCGGTGTGGGCATCGTGTCCACATGCATGCATCACTCCTTTGTTGACCGATGCGAACGGCAGGTTTGTCTCTTCCCGTATGGGTAAAGCATCCATGTCGGCTCGCAAGGCAATAACCTTTCCTTCGTTTTTTCCTTGAATGGTGGCAATGATACCTGTTCCGGCTACTCCGCTGCGAAAAGGGATGCCGGCCTTTTTAAGCCGGGAAGCAACATATTCTGCAGTGTTGTGTTCTTCAAACGATAGCTCGGGATGCTGATGAAGATGGCGTCTGTCCGTGATAATATGTTTAAGTTGTTCTTTGGTGAGTCGACGGACCAATTGTTTTAGTTCTTCCATAATTTTGTTTCCAAATGTTGGTGTTTATAGGGTTGATAGATTGGATTGCCCACCTCATTATAAAAAAATATGTTGCAAGAGTTGGAATCCCGAAAAACAAAGATAGTGGTTTGTGTCGGGATGTAAAAAATACTCGATGCCTCACTGCATCGTTCGGCAAGGGATTTGTAAGGATGTTTCTGTTTTCTTTTTGCACCCATCAGGACACCTTTAAAGACGGGGATATCCGAATCGGGAGGTGTTTGACCGTTACAAAACTAACTTTTAACCGATTATCAAAATCAGAAATATTATTAGCTTTGTACGTTGCACTATGTACAATACCGTTTTTTTTGTTCTTAGAAGGGAAATGCAATGAAGGCAAGGTTGTACGGGGTGATAGAACATCATTCATTGATATTAAAGTTTCATATATAAAAATGGTTTTTACTATGAATAGAGTTTATTTATTCTTAATTGTGAGCATGATTGGGATGCAGGTATTTTCCCAAGCAAAGAAACCTGTAGCTGATTTTGAGGAGAAAGTTTTTGATTTTGGAGAGATTAAAGAGGATGGTGGAAAAGTAACGCATTCTTTCACTTTTAAAAACACCGGAGACCAACCTTTGATTATTCATAATGTTCGCGCCTCCTGCGGTTGCACCAGTCCCGAATGGACGCGACAACCCGTTCAACCGGGGAAAACGGGCTTTGTGAAAGCTACCTTTGATCCGCGTAACAGACCCGGGAATTTCAATAAATCCATCATGGTTTATACCAACGGACAAGAGTCAACCATTGTTCTGAGAATTACCGGTAAAGTGTTGCCTCGTGAGAAAACCATTGAAGATATTTATCCTCGTGCCATGGGGCCTGTAAGGCTTAAGTCGGCGCATTTCTCGTTTACTCGTATTGATCCGAAAGCCGTAAAAACGGAAGAACTGGAATTGATCAATACCTCTGACAATCCTGTTAAAATCGAATTTGAGAATGTACCCAAGCACCTCCAATTGAAAATGGAACCCGAAACGGTCAAGCCGGGACAAAAAGGTAAGATCGTTGCTACTTATGATGCTTCGGTAAAAAATGACTGGGGGTTTGTGGTGGATCAGATTTATTTGAAGATGAATGGGGAGTTGAATCGTCAAAACAGATTAAGCATTAGTGCCACTATTGAGGAAGACTATTCTAAATGGACAGAAGAGCAGATGGCTAACGCCCCCGTAATTGAAATCGATGACCGCGTGTTTGATTTTGGGGAAATTAAGCAAGGCGAAAAAGTTTCTCATGCTTTTATCGTTACCAATAAAGGAAAGGCCAATCTAATTCTCCGAAAAGTCAGGGCTTCCTGTGGTTGTACCGCAATCCAGCCGGATAAAACAGTGATAGGTCCGGGCGAAAGCACCAAGATTGTTGCTATATATAATTCAGCAGGCATGAGTGGTCGGCAAAATAAATCCGTTACCATTTATTCCAACGACCCTAAGCGCAGCACGCTGTTACTTAGGCTGAGTGGTACTGTTGTGAAATAAGTAGGAAGGTTGACAAATTTCATGATTTAAGATAGTTTTAGCTTTATAAATGACACCTCATAATTTTGATTTTGTATTATAAATCTATGATCCTATAAATCTAACATTTAGGGTGCCGATAATCTATTTGTTGAGCGAATTAATAAAAAACCATAATAGATTACTAACTTTGCCTTTTATAAATGAAGGTATAGTATATAACGAGATTGCTGAATGAGTTTCGGGGGAAAACAGGAACATATAGAAAATGATCCTTCTTTTAAAGGACTAAACGTAAATAAAGGAGTAGAAAGTCTGCCATCGGTTAATCCTGATGCGTCGCGCATATTTTTGAAGCGAAAGCGTTCAAAGCTTACGGTTGAGCAATATGTGGAAGGTATCCTTAAAGGGGATGTAACCATTCTGAGCCGTGCCGTCACCATGATCGAAAGCAATAAAGCAGAACATCGTGAAATAGCGCGTCAGATCATTGAAGGTTGCCTGCCACATTCCGGTAAGTCGATAAGGATTGGGATAACCGGAGTTCCAGGCGCCGGAAAAAGTACTTTTATTGAGGCATTAGGACTCCATATTATTGATCGAGGCAGAAAGTTGGCGGTGTTGGCGATAGATCCCAGTAGTGAGCGGTCAAAGGGCAGTATTTTGGGCGATAAAACGAGAATGGAGAAGTTGTCGGCCGAAAAAAATGCGTATATTCGTCCTTCTCCTTCTGCAGGATCATTAGGAGGGGTGGCCCGCAAAACAAGAGAAACGATCATTTTATGTGAAGCCGCAGGTTTTGATACCATATTTATTGAGACGGTGGGAGTAGGACAGTCGGAGACAGCGGTTCATTCCATGGTCGATTTTTTCCTTCTGTTGATGCTTGCCGGCGCAGGTGATGAACTCCAGGGTATTAAAAGAGGAATAATGGAGATGGCCGATGCCATAGCCATTAATAAGGCGGATGGCCAAAACCTTCAGAAAGCCAAAATGGCGCAAGCCGAATACCGAAATGCGCTGCATTTATTTCCTCCAACCCGTTCGGGCTGGACGCCAAAGGTGGAAATTCTTTCTTCGCTTTATAACATAGGTGTGAATGAGATTTGGGAAATGATTCTGGAATACATGGGCCTGACCAAAGGCAATGGATTTTTTAATGCGAATCGCAGGGAGCAGTCCAAATATTGGATGTATGAATCCATTAATGAACAATTGAAAAACAGCTTTTACCAGCATCCGGGAATAAAAGAGGAACTGGAACGATATGAGCAAAAAGTGCTGAACGATGAAACCAGCTCTTTTATTGCTGCTCGAGAGATTCTGAATAAATACTTTGATAAACTATAATGATTATTTTATGAGACAAATTGCTTTTTTATTGGTAATTGGTGTTTTACTTGCTTCTTGCGGGAAAAACAATCAATACACGGTATCAGGAACCATTGACGGCGTTGGCGACGGCACTGCTCTTCTGCAAAAAGTAGGAAAAACAGGGGCAGAAACTATTGACAGCGTACAAATTGCGGACGGAAAATTTCAGTTTACCGGTTCGGTTGAAAATCCTGAATTGTTCCTGATCCTCATTAATGACAACAGAATGCCTGTAGCGTTATTTTTGGAACCCGGCGATATCAGTATTTCCGGAAATATAGAAAACCTGAACGATGCCGTTGTGGAAGGTGGTGAATTGAATAAAATTCTCAAGTCCTTTAACGACTCAATTCCATCCATGGATAGAGCTCAGGGCCTTCAGCAAGAATTTATGGAAGCCCGTCAGGCAGGCGATCAGGAGAAAATGCAAGCCTTGGCTGCAGAATATCAATCCATCATGATGGCGCAGCAGGAGTATTACCACAACTTTGTTCGTGAAAATTCCGACAATCCGGTTGGTGCTTTCTTAGCACTCAATATGGCCAGATCTTTGGATATGGAAGAACTGGAGGAGCTGGTAACTTCTTTCGAAAAGAGTATCCCCGGGCATCCTTATGTTGAGGAGTTGAAAGAGATGCTGGAGCCTATGAAAAAGCAGAAAGCTGCTGAAGATGCGATTCAGATTGGGAAAGAAGCCCCTGATTTTACGCTGACCGATATGGATGGTAATGAAGTAAGCCTCAAAGACTTTAATGGTAAATATGTGCTTCTGGATTTCTGGGCTTCATGGTGCCGCCCCTGCCGGGATGAAATGCCCAATGTGGCTAAAGCATACCAGCAATTTGCAGGAGAAGAATTTGAAGTGATCGGGGTTTCTCTCGATAAAACAAAAGAACCTTGGCTGAAAGCGGTGGAAGAAGATAATATTAACTGGGTACAACTGCACGATCCGGAAGGTGATGTGGCTAATACCTACGGAGTTCAATCTATTCCATTTACGTTGTTACTCGACAAAGATGGGGTGATCATTGAAAAAAATCTTCGCGGAGATGCTTTGCAAGAAAAACTGGATGAAATTTTATAATTTATAAGTTAAAACCTCTTACCAAAAAGGGCTGTCTGAATAGGCAGCCCTTTTTTTAGTATGCCGTGCATGGTAAATGACTTGGTGATGCAAGTCCACTATGGGGGGGCATAATCGCCAACCATCAGCTCATGACGAGGGTGTCCATCGCGAGGTAGAGTCTGAAGGAACTCTACGGCAAAATCCTGCCACGAGGCACACGAATCACATCAGGCACAACCGGTGGAATGAGATTGCAAAACAAGTCAAAGTCCAAAGATAATGCGGACTCCGGAGTGTTAATTAGAACCTATCCTGTCACCGACAAATCTGAAAACGCCTACAAACAAGTAAAGCGGAATAAAGGAGCTGGGGGCGTAGACAAGATGGGGGTAAAGTCATTAAAGGACTATCTTGTAAACAACAAGGACAGGTTAATAGAATGTATCCATCAGGGGAATTATCGTCCCAATCCAGTATGACGGGAAACAATCCCGTTTCTCCTACTCGATTGCCATTTACGTGTCCCACTTAACGAGGATGGTTTCTATGAAGTCTTTTTGTTATCAACCATATACTTTTCGATAGACCTTATATTGGAAATCCTTCGATCGTGCAAGGTTGGTATGTTCCGAGCCAAGGATTGATAGGAATTATGTAAAGGTTTGACATAGAATAAGTCAAGTTTGTCTTCCTGTTATGGTGAGTTGTAACGCGACAAACAGGTGGATAAATGTTTCAACAAAGAAGGAAGATGATTGTTAAAGGTATAAATCTGTGGCTTATTTTGAATTTATTATATTTGAGATAGCAAAAAAGAATAGAGTCTTTAATTAAAATCAAACAATAGTATATTATGAATTACGATCTCGTAGTTATAGGAAGCGGCCCGGGTGGTTATGTGGCAGCAATCAGGGCTTCTCAATTAGGAATGAAAGTCGGAGTGGTTGAAAAGGCCGAATTGGGGGGAGTATGCCTGAACTGGGGCTGTATCCCGACCAAATCATTATTGAAAAGCGCTCAGGTTTTTGAGTATTTATCCCATGCACAGGATTATGGTATTAACATAGAGGGGAAGGCTTCCCCCGATTTTGGTGCCATGGTAAAACGCAGCCGCGAGGTGGCAGGAGGTATGAGCAATGGCATAAAATATCTCTTTAAGAAAAACAAAATAGAAGTCATTGAAGGAACAGGTAAACTCACCAAAGATAAAAAGGTGGAGGTAACCAAAAATGATGGTGAAAATGTGACCGTAGAGGCCAAACATATTTTGTTGGCTACCGGTGCCCGTAGCCGTGAATTGCCGAACCTTCCGCAAGACGGAGAAAAAATTATCGGATACCGTAAGGCGTTGACACTGGAAAAACAACCCGAATCGATGGTTGTGGTGGGATCCGGTGCTATTGGTAGTGAGTTTGCCTATTTCTATAACTCCATTGGCACTAAAGTTACTTTGGTGGAATATATGGATAATATTGTTCCGTTGGAAGACACCGAAGTGTCCAAACAACTGGAACGTTCCTTTAAAAAGGCCGGGATCAAGGTTATGACCCGTTCGGAGGTGACAAGTGTCGATACTTCGGGCGATAAAGTTAAAGTGACCATTAAGACTAAAAAAGGAGAAGAGACGGTGGAAGCTGAGATCGTTCTTTCGGCTGTGGGAATTTCTCCCAATATTGAAAATATCGGGCTGGAAGAAGCCGGCGTAGAAGTGGAAAAAGGACGTATTAAAGTGGATGAATTTTATCGTACGTCTGTCGAAGGCATCTACGCCATTGGCGATATCGTGCCAGGCCAGGCATTGGCGCACGTTGCTTCAGCCGAGGGCATTATTTGTGTGGAGAAAATTGCCGGGATGGATGTAGAACCTCTTAATTATGGTAATATCCCGGGTTGTACTTACACTTCGCCGGAGGTGGCAAGCGTTGGTATGACCGAAAAAGCAGCCAAAGAAGCCGGTTATGAACTGAAGATCGGGAAGTTCCCTTATTCGGCTAGTGGAAAAGCCAGTGCTGCCGGACATAAAGAGGGATTTGTCAAACTCATCTTTGATGCCAAATATGGTGAACTCCTCGGAGCTCACATGATAGGTGCCAATGTTACTGAGATGATTGCCGAACTGGTAACGGCACGTAAGCTGGAAACTACCGGACATGAAATCATCAAATCGGTTCACCCGCATCCAACCATGTCGGAAGCCGTGATGGAAGCCGCCGCTGCTGCCTATGACGAAGTGATCCACATTTAATGGGTGGTGATTATAATTTTTATCCCCGGGCCATGGCAGGTTTTCCCTCTTTGGCACGGGGCTTTTTATATGGTAGGGTGGCGATCTGACCCCTTTATCAGATGCGAAAAGTCTTTAATGAATCATCTGTTTAAGATGATTAGCCATCTTCTGGTTGTACTCCATGGTTAGGCTGCGATAGTTGACCAGATCCACGATGGTTCCGATAAAACAAAGACCTGCCGTCAGGATGTATAATATACCCATGCCTATCTGGTTGAGCAAAAAACGATGGATGCCGGCTACACCGAAAAATCCTATTAGGGCCGTTACTAATGTTATTTGAGGGTCGCGACGACGTGTGCGGTAGATCAACAGAAAATCCTTGACTTGATCATTCGATTTTTCTTTTAAAAGATTATCCAGGAAATTGGCCTCTTCCATTTCGGCTTCAGGCATCCACTTTAAGATTCGTTCCATTACTTTTTTGATTTATTGGTTTTGTTGAAAATTTAATGTCGTTTTTCAGGAGGTTATAGCTTCTGGTTAATAAAATGATGATTGCAGGTATTCCCAGCGGATGACTGTGAAAGGACGCTGCTATTTGACCTTTGAAAAGCCATGAGATGGAATGTCCCAAACCGCACCCCGGACAATGTTGAAAGCCGGCATTCTTTAATGGACAAAGCGACATGTGATCTTCTGTAGGATCGGTTAGCGCCAACGCGATGATGGCACCCAGCCATATAAATGCCTCTAAATGTTTTCTTTGAAATTTGTATTTCACCACTGTTTTATTGGATGCAATTTACAACATATCCCCCAATACTGAAAAAAAGTGGTAATTAAATTTATCGGTAACCATAATTTTGCTTTGAAAATATTCGAGTATTTTTCTTTCTGCAAGTTGCCGATTGGTTTTTTTCAAGAACTTTTAACTGGCGCAGTGTGGAGGAAGATATGGAAAACGCTGAGACGCAAAAACGCTGAGGGCTTGTTTAAATTGATGTCTCATGTTTCGCAGAGTGAGACCTCGTTTTTGGGGAACCACTTCGGTCAGCATGTATATGTGGTGTGATTAAAAATGCACTACAGCGAATTCGCATCGCTGAGGGGGGCTCGGGGCTATATAAAGCTCCGGCCATCTGCATGATTCGTGGTTGCTGTTTTGGCATTATTATAAAGGTGGCTACCTAATCTTAACGATTTTTAAACCGGAGACCAACTTACGCTAATTGTTCTCTTTTCATTTCCTTAGCTGAATTAAACTTCGTTTGGAGGTGTTTCCTGCTGCAGATCATCGGTCGACTTATTTCGTATTTCAATAATTACCCATACAGACCAAATAGCCAATGCAACAATAGATGCAATAATCGAATTTTGATATAAGATAATAATTCCTACTATTGAGAAAATAATTCCCCAATATTGCATTGGAATCCAAAAAAGTGAATGATTTCTCTTAATTATCAGCTTTTGTCCGGTTTTGTTGTCCGTAACTATTCTTTTGTTTTGCTTGTTCCATTTTTTCCCAAAAATCCAACTGAATGCGGCTGAAATAAAACAAGTAGTTGCAAAACCATAATCACTTAATGATTCCGGGAGGTACCAAATTGATAAAAATAAAGTAACTATAAATACAAGAGCTGTGAGAATGCCTCTTCCTGACCATACAATCATCTTAAAATCATTTTAATTGATTAATATTTTTGTGTAGCAAATCATCATAATACTAATTGACTAGAAAAGTAAAAATAGCATTATTTTTTAAAGTTGTTCAATAGCTATACAGAAACTTGAGTCGCTGGTAAAAGTTCCTTGATTAATGATTCGCTTGGATAGAATGTTTTCGCATCTTCTGCGGCAAGTAGCCATGGCGGTTTGGTGTATGGAGGAGTAAAAACGCAGAGACGCATAGGGGGCAGAAGGGATGAGAGAAGATTTATTGTTTTTGGGGGATCGGTAATTTTTTAATAAAAGAATAAAGATTGTTAGGCACAATCATAAGTTATTTATTTTTTTATTTGGGAATGTAAATTTAACTCTGTCCGGTAGACTTTTCGTAATTCAAAATAACTCATATTTTTTTTCAACCAATTCTTAAAAGCTCATTTGGGTAGTTTTCAGGTTCTGTCAAGGGTATACGAATGTCTCGTCCCGCGACACCCTTGACTGAATATGAAAATATACTTAGAAGGCTTTTGAGAAAAAAAGAAAAAAATTAATCAGGACACAGTTTGATGAACCTTCCCGAATAACGACACTAACAGCAACCGATCAGAATTTTTTCTGAGGCGCTGCAGCATGCAGGAACAAATCTTAAACATTAGCTGACGTGCTGCAGTGTGCAGGACGTTTTCAGAGTTTTTTCCGAGACGCTGCAGTGTGCAGGACGTTTTCAGAATTTTTTCTGAGACGCTGCAACGTGCAGCATGTTTTCAGAATTTTTTCTGAGACGCTGCAACGTGCAGGAACAAATCTTAAGCGTTAGCTGACGTGCTGCAGTGTGCAGGACGTTTTCAGAGTTTTTTCCGAGACGCTGCAACGTGCAGCATGTTTTCAGAATTTTTTCTGAGGCGCTGCAGCATGCAGGAACAAATCTTAAACGTTAGCTCAGTGTGCAGGACGTTTTCAGAATTTTTTCTGACGTGCCACGTCTGCGTGGATTTGTAATCCACGCAGAACTAAAGATGTGGATTTGCAATCCACATTGAAAAATTGGTCAAACCAACACGGAAATTATCGAATGGTTTCGATTTAACCATTATCGATTATGATAATGGGATTACAAATCCCGAAAATAATGCGTTGTGGATTACAAATCCACAACGACAAGTTTGCAAAGATTTCTCATTCCTAATAACTAAAACTACTACCCCCCAGGAATTCGCGCAGGATGGAAGTGGGTGGTATTTCTCTTTGCTGTATGGGTTTAAAGTACCGGAAAAACTTTAGCAACCGGTTGGCTTCGGCGTATTCGGGCCGGTTGGGTTGAACCTCGAGCAGGATGGGTTCGGCATAAGGTTTAAGGACGGCCAGTTCGTAGAGGAGCGCCGAGTTAAACATGACGTCGGCCTCTTCCTGAAAGGGGAAGATGTGCTTGTCTTCGCCCCGGCGGACGCTATCCCACCGTGAGATGGTCTCCAGAGCCGAATAACTCCGGTAGCGATAGTCTCTGATGATTCTTCGGATCAGTCGGTTGTCGGTTGTGGGTATTCGGGTCTGATCGTCGATGTTTATATTGGTGAGTGCCGACACATAGATTTTAAATTTCACACTGTTTTCAATGGCATGGGTTAATTGGGGATTCAGAGCATGGATGCCTTCAACGATAAGGATATTGTCATTTCTCATTCTCAGTTTATCGCCGTTGTAGATGCGTTTTCCTGTTTCAAATAAGAATTTTGGGATTTCGACCTCTTCGCCGTTGAGGAGATGTTGCAGATGATGGTTGAAGAGCTCTAAGTCGAGGGCTTCCAGCGCTTCAAAGTCGTATTCTCCGTTTTCGTCGCGGGGGGTTTTTTCACGATCCACAAAATAGTTGTCGAGCGACAGGTTGAGAGGCGTGATGCCATTGACCAGCAGCTGTATGGCCAGCCGCTTACTGAAAGTTGTTTTGCCGCTTGACGAGGGGCCGCTGATGAGAACGATGCGCACGTCCTCTTTTCGGGCGGTGATGGCGTCGGCGATTTGGGCTATTTTTTTCTCATGGAGGGCTTCGCTGACTTTAATGAGACGTTCGGCATTTCCGTTGGCGGCAGCATTGTTCAGGTCGCTGATGTTGGTGACATTGAGAATCTGGTTCCAGTGGCTGAATTCCCGAAAAATTTCGAACATCTTTTTTTGTTCCACCAGTTGCTGTACAACATTGGGGTTTTCTTTTCCGGGAATTTGTAACAGCATACCATTGTAATATTTGTTTAAATCAAATACTTTGAGGTAGCCCGTAGAAGGAGGCAGAGTGCCGTAAAACTTACCCACATGATTTTTCAGCGTGTAGTAGGTGGTGTAATACTTACCGCGATGGCGTAACAAATCTACCTTGTCGTGCAATTCGTTCTGTTTAAAGAGTTCAATCACCTCCTCTGTTTCTTCCCTGTGCCGTTCTATGGGAATGTTTTCCTCCACCAGTTGCCGCATTTTTTGCCCCAGAGCAAAGATATCTTCAACGCTGAGAGGGGTATGGACCTCATGCAATTCGCAGTAAAAACCTTTACTAACAGAGTGGTCAATTCTGAGACGGGCGCCGGGGAAAAGTTCGCGTGCTGCGGCATAGAGCAGAAATGAAAGGCCCCGGATATACATTCTCATCCCTTCCTTGTGGGTGATGTCAATAAATTCGATGGTTTTGGGGTTGTATATTTCGAATGTAAGTTCCCGAACCTGGTTGTTGACCATGGCACCCAGGATGGGATGGCTCAATCGGATGTTTTGTGTCTCTGCAATTTCTTTCAGCGTGGTACCTCTTTCAACGCAAAAGGCCTGATTGGTATTGAGGCATTTGATACGTACTTCGTTCTTCATTCCTGCTTACTTTAATGGTGATTCTTAACTGACCTGATGATAAACATATTTTGTGCCAATCGAGGCAAAACCCCATTAAGATAAACAAAACCATGGAAATTACAAACCTTCCATTTTGAGGAATTGCCCGGTATAACTTTGCGGACAAGCAGCCACTTCTTCGGGGGTTCCGCAGCACACCACATTCCCCCCTTGAGCGCCTCCTTCGGGTCCGATGTCGATGATGTAGTCGGCGGCTTTGATAACATCTAAGTTATGCTCGATCATAATCACTGTATTGCCTTTTGATATGAGTCGGCTGAGGACGTCAAGCAGCACTCTGATGTCTTCAAAATGAAGGCCGGTGGTAGGTTCATCCAGCAAATAGACGGTTTTGCCGGTATCCTTTTTCGAGAGTTCAGAAGCCAGCTTGACCCGTTGCGACTCACCGCCCGATAGTGTGGTGGAGGGCTGTCCCAGCCGGATATAGCCAAGCCCCACCTCCTGCAGAATTTTCAGACGATGAACCAGTGAGGGGATATGCTCAAAAAAGTCGACCGCCTGATTGATGGTCATGTTCAAAACATCACTGATGGATTTTCCTTTATAGCGAACTTCGAGCGTTTCTCTGTTATAGCGTTTTCCACGGCATTCGGGACACTCGACCATGACATCGGGTAAAAAATTCATTTCAATGACCTGAACCCCTGCTCCTTTGCACGTTTCGCAGCGTCCTCCTTTGACATTGAAGGAGAAGCGTCCCGGTTTATAGGCTCTGATTTTTGCTTCGGGCAATTCGGCAAAGAGTTTCCGGATGTCGTCAAATAATTTGGTGTAGGTGGCCGGATTGGATCGAGGCGTTCGGCCCAGGGGCGACTGGTCAACGTTGACCACTTTGTCGATATATTCGAGTCCTTTAACCGATTTGTAAGGCAGTGGATCTTTAACCGAGTTATAAATGTGTTGATTGAGGATGGGGTAAAGTGTCTCGTTGATTAAGGTGGATTTGCCGCTTCCTGAGACTCCGGTAACACAGATAAAGGTGCCCAGCGGAAAGGAGACATCAATATTTTTCAGATTGTTTCCGTGTGCCCCTTTTATGGTTAATTTATGCCCGTCCCCTTTTCTTCGATCAGAAGGGAGTGGAATGTCTTTGTTTCCACGAAGGTAGTTGGCCGTCAACGATTCTGCTTTAAGGATCTCATTGGGTGTTCCCTGCGCTACCACTTCACCGCCATGCCGTCCGGCATAGGGCCCCATGTCGACAATGTGATCTGCTGCCATCATCATATCGCGGTCGTGCTCGACCACCAATACCGAGTTGCCGGTGTCACGCAGTTGTTTCAGAGAGGTTATGAGTCGGTGATTGTCGCGTTGATGGAGTCCAATGCTTGGTTCATCAAGGATGTAGAGGACGTTGACCAGTTGAGATCCGATTTGTGTGGCCAGGCGGATGCGCTGGCTTTCGCCTCCCGAGAGGGTCATGGCACTTCTGTTGAGGGTGAGATAGTCGAGACCGACGTCCAGCATGAAACCCAGTCTTGCTCTAATCTCTTTCAGAATTTCCCGGGCAATGGTTCTTTGTTTGCTTGATAAACGGTCCTCCAGTCCGTCGCACCATTTATAGAGATCTTTGAGATCCATATTGCTCACTTGGGCAATATTTTTTCCGTCGATGAGAAAGTGGAGGGCTTCCTTATTCAAGCGCTGCCCGTTACATTGAGGACACGTGGTTTTGCGGACAAATTGATTGGCCCATTTTCTGGCTTTTTGAGAAGTGTCGTTGTTTTGTTGGTTCCGGATATAGCTGATGATGCCGTCAAAGCTGAGACTGTAATTGGAAGAGGTCCCCAGCGGGGTATCTTTGAGGCGCAATGGCTCGGTGGTTCCATGAAGTATTTCATCCAACCCTTCATCAGGAATGTTTTTAATAGGGGTTTTCAGTTTGAATCCATGTTTGTCGGCAATTGCCTCCAGTTGCCAGAAAATAAGATTGTTTTTGTATCGTCCCAGTGGAATAATACCGCCGGAATAGATCGACTTGGTTTTGTCGGGAATGATTTTTTCGATGTCGGTTTCTTCGACAAACCCCAATCCTTTACATTTGGGACAAGCCCCTTGGGGGGAGTTGAACGAGAAATTGTGGGGGGCCGGTTCATTGTATGAGATCCCGGTGGTTGGGCACATGAGCTGACGGCTGAAATAGCGAGGTGTATCGGTATCTTTTTCCAGAACCATCATGATGTTTTTCCCTTGTTTCATTGCCAGGGCCACTGAGTCTTCCAGACGTTTTTGATCTTTGGGAGTCACTTTTAGCTTGTCGATGACCACTTCAATGAAATGGTTTTTGTAACGGTCGACTTTCATGCCATGGCGGATCTCTTTCATTTCGCCGTCCACTCTTACATTGAGAAATCCTTTTTTGCGGATTTGTTCGAAGAGCTCTTTGTAATGTCCTTTACGTCCTTTAACCAGAGGTGACAGGATATAGACGTTTTTTTGCTCAAATTGGGAAAGGATAAGATTCAGAATTTCGCGATCGGTATATTTCACCATTTTTTCTCCTGTTTTGTAGGAGAAGGCTTCCCCGGCTCGTGCATAGAGAAGTCGGAAGAAGTCGTAAACCTCGGTGGTCGTCCCCACGGTAGATCTGGGATTTTTACCGGTGGTTTTCTGCTCGATGGATATGACCGGGCTAAGGCCTGTTATCTTGTCCACATCGGGTCTTTCCAACCCTCCGAGAAATTGGCGGGCATAGGCAGAGAAGGTTTCAATGTAGCGGCGTTGTCCTTCGGCATAAATGGTGTCGAAGGCCAGGGATGATTTGCCGCTTCCGCTGAGCCCGGTGATCACCACCAGTTGGTTGCGGGGAATGGCAATGTCAATATTTTGTAGGTTATGAACCCGTGCTCCTAATACTTCTATCTGTTCAAGGTCGTTCTCCACGGGTGTGGCTTCGTTATTTAATGTCTTCACTGATTTGATTTTTGAAACCTTCAAAAATAGTAAAAGTAATCATGCCTGAAAAGAAACCTTTCTTCCAACTATGAAGGAAAAGCCTCTCAGGTCATATCATTAATGGCTTCAAGGGCCGAGAATAAATTTTTTATTGTGGGGAAAGGGGTGCTGAGGGAGATTGGGTTTGTTGATTGAAAGAAAAGGAAGAATCTTTGGGAATCTTTATTCGATAAGTCTTTTTGCGGGAGTTGGTTAATTTGATATCCCGCAACCAGGGGTTCAGATCCTTTAATTCTTTGTAGGATATGCCATAGGATTTGGCAAAATCGGCAAAATTGCCCACAGAGGAATCAACATCTACGGTATATGTTTCCGGCAGATGGTAAAGATCTTCCTCTCTCACATGGAAGCCATATTTTTCAGGATTTTCAAGAATCTCTTTGATGGCAATAATTCTAAAGACATAACGGCCGGTTTCTTCATTGAGCAAAAGGTCATAATAATTGTCTGTTTTTTGTCGGCTCAATTGTTTCAGGACATGTGATCTTCCGGCATTGTAGGCCGCAGCGGCAAGGGTCCAGGAACCAAATTTATCATAGCTCTTTTTCAGGTATTTGCAGGCTGCTTCGGTAGCTTTTTCCAGATGATAGCGTTCGTCCACCTCGTTGTTAACTTCTAATCCGAAGTCGGTGGCAGCGCTACGTACAAATTGCCAGGGGCCTACTGCTCCGGCAGGGGAGGTGGCTCGAATGATCAGTCCGCTCTCGGCCAGCGCCAGATATTTAAAATCATCGGGAACGCCTTCACGTTTCAGGATGGGCTCAATGAGCGGAAAATATTTGGCAGCTCTTTTTATGAACAGTAATGTTTGGGACTGCCAATAGGTGTTGACCAATAATTCTCGGTCCAGGCTTTCACGGATGTAGGATCGCTCAATGGGAACTGGTTCTCCCGCAAAGGTGGGATGTTCGGGTACCGGGAGCGAAAAAATATTGTATTCCTTTTGAAATAGCTCTGTGTGAGAGGGCGTGGGTTCAATCTCTTCGGGGCTGGAAGAATAAGTGAAGAGGCTCCATGCCAGTGCGCCAACACTAAAAATAATGATTCCGGAAAAAATATTGCAGGTGCTTGATTGCTGTTTGGTTGTCATATGATCTTCCCTTCAAATCGTTGCTGAAATATCAGAATTACCACAAATTTATATATTCCATAACGGAAAACAATGTATTGAAGTACGGAGAATGATGGAAAAAGTTTTAATTGGATAGTCAGAAGCGAGAAGTCAGATTGGGATTGGTTGAAATATATAGAAATACAATAGAAATAAATAGATTATTTAGCGATTGGATAAGTTTTTTGGGCACAGAGGTTTGAAGGCAAAGGATGGAAGTTAAAAGGTTTCAGAGTAACCGTTTTTTATAATTAATAGGGATGAATAAAAAGGCCGGTGCTGTTTTGGAGCATCGGCCTTTTTAAGTGATTTTTTTAATAAGATTGATCGGATTTTTGTGCTGAGGTAACGAAAAATTAAACCATTCCTGCAAAGCCCATGAACGCCATGGCCAGAATTCCGGCAACGAGCAGAGCAATGGGCGCTCCCTGCATCCCTTTCGGAATTTCTACCAATTCGAGCTGTTCTCTGATGCCGGCAAAAGTAACGAGGGCCAGCCCAAAGCCAATGGCAGATGAGGCAGAGAAAACAACCGCTTCAATCAAATTAAAATCCCGGTTGACGGTCATGATGGCCACACCCAGAATGGCACAATTGGTGGTGATCAACGGCAGAAAGACTCCCAGAGCCTGGTAGAGTGGAGGACTTACTTTCTTTAATACAATCTCAACGAGTTGCACCAATGCTGCAATAACCAGTATGAATGAGATGGTTTGCAGAAAGGTGATGCCAAATTGCTCGAGGATCAATTTCTGAATAAAGTAAGTCACAATGGTGGCAATTACCATAACAAAGGTCACTGCTCCGGTCATCCCCAGCCCGGTTGAAATCTTTTTGGATACGCCAAGAAAAGGGCAGATCCCCAAAAACTGGCTCAACACAATGTTGTTGACAAATATTGCCGATATGATGATAATAAAATAGGTCATTGTATCTTATATTTTATGTGTCAATGATGGTCAACTCAATTTGCTCTTCGAATTCTATTGATCAGAGCAATCAGATAGCCTAAGGCAATAAAAGCCCCCGGGGCAAGCACGAAAATAAGCATGCCATAGCTTTCGGAAAAAAGTGACAGCCCAAATGCTTTACCGCTACCCAGCAACTCTCTGGTAGTTCCCAGGATTGTTAGTGCCATGGAAAAACCTAATCCCATGCCCAGTCCATCGATGATAGACGAACCCACGGAATTTTTGGAAGCAAAGGCTTCGGCACGTCCCAGCACAATACAGTTCACCACGATGAGCGGGATGAACAGTCCCAGTGCTTCAAAAAGAGCCGGCAGCCAGGCTTGCATCACCATCTCAACGATGGTCACAAAAGAGGCAATGATCACAATAAAAGAAGGGATACGTACCTTTTCGGGAATAAAGTCTTTAACCAGTGCGACCACGATATTGGACATCACCAACACAAACGTGGTAGCCAGTCCCATACCTAACCCATTGATGGCCGAAGAGGTGACCCCTAGGGTCGGGCACATCCCCAGAAGCATAACAAAAACGGGGTTTTCTTTAAAGAAACCTTTTGTGAAATTAGTCCATTGGTTCATTGCATTCCTCCTTCCTGAGTATTATATTCTTTGGTGGTGGCAGAACTGTGTGTATCTACATTTTCGGTGTAGGCATTCCAAGCTTTTCGTACCGCTTCCAAGAAGGCTCGTGAGCTGATGGTAGCGGCCGTAATGGCGTCAATGTCACCTCCGTCGGCCGATACTACCAGTTTTGTTTTGGCCGGATCTACTCCAACGATGCTGGTGTTGCCTCCTCCGGAATTATTAGAGATGCCAAACATCCAGTCGAAGAAGGCATTGCCCGATGCTTTGGAGACATTGTCATCTTCGGCGGGTTTGAACCAGGAGGTCATTTTTGTTCCCAGGCCGGGTGTTTCCTTATGCTCCAGTACCTGGTAGTTGTGAATGGTTCCGTTGGGAAGAATCCCCACCATAATTTTCACGTCTCCTCCAAAGCCGTTATGACTGATGGTTTCGATTGCGACCCCTACGTTGCTACCCTCTTTTTTTGCCGGGAAGACTTTCAGAGAATCCCCGTCCGGTCCGGGAATCAAATACATCTCTTGAGTAGGATTATTGTCGAATTCCGGCACTACCAATCGAATGGCTTCCTGCTGTTTTTGTTCTTTAGCTTTGGCAACCGGTTCTTCTGTAAGCTTGTAAACATATCCCAATGCGGCACCCGTCAACAAAGTAATGGTGATGAGGGTGAGTGCCATATTAGATAATGATGATTCTGTTTTACCCATTGAAATATTATTTTGAGGTTTGCACCTTGGCAGTTTTAATGGTTTCACCAAATCGCTTTGGCTTAATATATCTGTTGATAAGCGGTGTGAATCCGTTCATGATTAGAATCGCAAAGGATACCCCTTCGGGATAGGAACCGAAACAGCGGATTAAAACGGTAATGATTCCTATTCCAGCACCATACAGCAACATTCCACGGTTAGACATGGGAGAGGTGGCATAATCGGTCGCCATGAAGAAAGCTCCCAGCATGATTCCTCCTGTCAGAATATGGAACAACGGATCGGCATAAGAAGAGGGGTCGGCAAGATGCAGAATGCCTGTAAAGATAATGACCGAACCAATAACACTGACCGGTATGTGCCAAGTGATAATTTTTTTCCACAACAGATAAATTCCGCCAATGAGAAGGGCTAACGCGGCCATTTCACCGGCACTACCGCCCATCTTCCCTAAAAAGAGGTCGAGGTAGGATGGTACTTTCTCCATAAGATCGGGGATGGTTTGTCCTCCACTAAGGCCTTCCTTGATAATGGAAAGAGGGGTTGCTCCGGTTTGTGCATCAATATATTGAAGACGGGAGGCAAAAGGTGTTGGCCAGGTGGTCATCTGAACCGGATAGGAGATCAGCAAAAAGACTCTTCCTACCAGGGCCGGATTGAACGGATTGTTGCCCAAACCGCCAAACGACATTTTAGCGATTCCGATGGCTACTGCTGCGCCAATAATGATCAACCCCAACGGGATGTTGGTCGGGAGGTTGAAGGCCAGCAATAAACCCGTAACGATGGCCGATCCGTCGGTGATGGACGGCGTGGTTTTAAACAAATATTTTTGGATGATCCATTCGAAGAGAAGACACGCTGCTACCGATGTGATGGTAACGATGAGTGCGCCCGCACCAAATAACCATACGGACGCTGCCAGTGCCGGAAGAAGCGCGATAATCACTCCATACATATTGGCGGGAATCGAATCTCCGCTGTGAACATGTGGTGATGGAGAAATGACTAATTTTTGGTTCATTCGTATACAATTTATCTAAATCAGTGGTCTAACAGAACTCCCATGGCTTAATTTTAAACATACACCCTTTCTGAAAATGGGAGAAAGGTGTAAAACTTTATTGCCATGATTGTTTTAATATATGTTTTGCTTTATTTTCTGCTGCGAATGATCTGACCAACTTTTCCTTTTCCCAGACGAATGTAGTCGAGGAGAGGACGATGGGCCGGACAGGTAAAACTACAAGAACCGCACTCGATACAATCCATAATCCGATCCTCTTCAGCTTTATCCCATAATTCTTTTTCTGCTTCAATCATCAACAGGTAGGGTTCTAATCCCATCGGACAGGCTGAAACACATTTGGAACAGCGGATGCAGTTTTTGATTGGTTGGCGGTGCGCTGCTTCGTCGGGCAATACTAAAAGTCCTGAACTACCCTTGGTGATAGGGACTTCGAGAGTGGTTAATGCTTTACCCATCATTGGGCCGCCACCAATTACTTTTCCGGTATTTTCCGGGACGCCGCCTGCGGCTTCGATGAGTTGTGATACAGGGGTGCCTATTCGTGCCAGAAAGTTAGACGGACGTGCAATGCCCGGGCCTGTTACGGTAACCACTCGTTCGATGAGGGGTTTATTTTTTTGTACGGCTTCATACACCGCGTAGGTGGTTCCGACATTTTGAACCACTGCCCCAACCTCAATGGGCAACTTTCCGGATGGAACCTGACGTCCCGTAACGGCGTCGATGAGTTGTTTTTCCCCACCCTGAGGGTATTTGACTTTGAGGGGTTTTACTTCAATCCCTTCTTCCTGAGCAGTGAGGTCGGTTAGCTTCCGGATGGCATCGGGTTTGTTATTTTCGATGCCAATAACAGCTCTGTTGACCTTCAATGCTTTCATCAAAATGCGAATGCCGACGATCAGCTCTTCGCTTTTCTCGAGCATGAGGCGATGATCGCTTGTGAGATAAGGTTCGCACTCCACGCCGTTGATCAGCAATATTTCGCATTTTTTCCCGGGTGGGGGAGAGAGTTTTACATGCGACGGGAAAGTGGCCCCCCCCATCCCGACGATTCCCATCTCACCAATTTTTTTAACGATTTCTTCTCCTGAAAGAGATATCTCTTTTACGAGGTTGTCTGACCGATCGATGCTTTCGACCCAATCATCACCTTCTACGTCGATGATAATGGCGGGTTTTCGATAGCCTGAAGCATCTATGGTCTGGTCTGTTTTAAACACTTTTCCCGAAACAGGAGAATGAATATTGGCCGAAACAAAGCCCCCGGATTCGGCAATGATCTGTCCGGCTTTTACAAGATCTCCCTTTTTTACCAGCAGTTTTGCCGGTGCTCCAATATGTTGAGTGACGGGTACCGATACTCTTTTGGGGAGGGGGAGTACTTCTATTGATTTTTCGGCAGACAATTTCTGTTCGCGGGGATGAACGCCTCCTATTTTGAATGTTTTAAGCACGGTTATCTGATTAATTGATGATCAATGTTGTCTATTATTATTTCTCTTCCGTTGCTGATTCTTTAACAGCTGTTTTGTTTTTTCGTGCCGGGAAATTTAATTCGTGAATGGCATTGGTCGGACATTCAGCTACGCACTTTCTGCAAAGCCGGCACTTCTCGTCATCGATATAAGCCAAATTGTTTTCAATGGTGATGGCATCGAAAGGACATACTTTGGCACATTTTCCACAACCGATACAAGCTACCTCGCAAGATTTTCTGGCCACAGCTCCTTTTTCTTGGTTGACACAGCTGACAAAAATGCGTCTGTTTTTGGGACCTTTTTTGCGAAGTTCAATAATGTTTTTGGGACAGGCATCCACGCAGGCCCCACAGGCCACGCAGTTGTCTTCGATCACGACCGGGAGTCCGGTCTCTTCATCCATATACATGGCATCGAAGTTACAGGCGTCGACACAATCACCCAACCCATAGCATCCGAAGGAACAACCTGTTTCACCGCCATATAATGCAGCAGCTACCGTACAGGAAGAAGCCCCTTCGTACTGGTTGAGGCGTGGACGGTGTTCACAGGTTCCGTTGCAACGGACCACTGCAATTTGTGGTTCTGATTGTGCTACTTCTTTTCCAAGTATTTGTGCCACTTTGCTCATTACTTCCGCACCTCCAACCGGACAGTTTAAATCGGAAATGTCGTCGGCTTTCACCAAAGCTTCGGCAAAGGCCCTGCAACCCGGAAAACCACACCCTCCACAATTGGCGGCAGGAAGCACTTCTTCCACCTGATCAATACGTGGATCTTCAAAAACTTTAAATTTTTGGGAAGCCAGATAAAGAATGACCGCTGCCAGCACTCCTAGTCCTACGAGGGTCAATATGGTTATCAAAATAATACTCATAACGCTAATCCATCGATGGTTTTATGGTAAACGAAAATGTTTTTAAAAATCTCTTATTGAAAATTTTTATCAGCAAATAATAGGGTATTAATATGGCCAGAGTCAAAAGACCGGATATGTTTTCATCGTTGGTGAGAGAGAAGGTAATGATCAGTGTGCCAAGCATCAGTAGGAGCGGGAGAATATAAGCCCACCAGGCAGCCTGAAGCCCTAGTCGTCTTTCCCCAACGAGAATGACCCGTTGACCGGAAGCATAAGCGTGATCGCTGGAGACATCAATGATTTTTTCCTGAAGGTCGGCAGCCGTACAAACACCTTTTGCATGGCAGGAAGCACATGCCGATTGGGTTAAAATTTTGACTTTAACCTGATCGCCTTCGGTTTGTTCTACGATTCCTTCGTGCTCTATCTGATTTTTACCAGCCATGTATTATTTCCCCTTAATGGCCACAAATGTATATAATTGGGAAAGATTGGCCGTTTAGGGGATCTATTTTTTGTTTAGAACAAATTAAAATAACTTTTAATAAGTTGTAGGATTGGATCATAGCAATATGCGTAAACCCCAATTTAGATGAAGTTTTATTGGCGAAAAATTTCCGTATTTATTTTGGGTCAGTGACTTCTCGGGTCGGGGAGAAGGGGTAACGAAGCCATCTTTTCCACTTCGATCGAGGGGTACCCGAATTCACTCACGATCTTTCCTTGGATGAGGTAAATCCCGTTTCCGGCAAAAGGCCATCGTTTGAGAATTGCGGGGAAATGGACCGTGTCGAAAAATTCGCCGTTGGCATCCAAAAAGGTGGCGAAATGCATGATCTGACGGTTGATGGTTCGGACATATTTAATGGTTACCAACCGGCCGGTCATTCGAACCCGCCGACCCACATTGTGTGATAGATCACGAGCAAGGAGTTCGCCACGAAAAGCGGTTTTTAGCATGTCAAAAAAAGAACAACTTACCGGAAAGCCTAACAATTCTATTTCGTCATAAGCCTCTTCCAGTTTATGTTGTTCCAGTCGGGGCAAACGGTAGTGGGGAGATATTGTCCGGAACAACCGTGGAATATTCTTTTTTTTCTTCCCGTTAGACAAAAACAGGTGGGCTTCCCACAGCAATTGGGGTTTACTCTTCCCGGTAAATCGAAAGGCGCCCATCCGGATGAGCAGAAGCAGCTGATCGCGGGTGATATTGGTGCGTGTTATAAAATCTTCCAGATGCTGAAAGAGGCCATTTCTGTTTCTTTCATTAATAATGGTTAATGCCGTTTTTTGTTCCAGGTCATGGACATGAACAAAGCCCAGATAGATATTTTTCCCTGATATTGAGGTCGCATATTGTCCCTTGTTGACACAGGGCAAGTGAACGATGCCCCCAAGCCGGCGGGCTTCATTTACATAGAGCCATGTGTCATAAAACCCGCCAAAATTGTTGATTACAGCCACCATAAATTCTAAGGGGTAATGAGCCTTCAGGAATAAACTCTGGAAACTCTCCACGGCATAGGACGCCGAGTGTGCTTTGGAAAAGGAATAGCCGGCAAAAGATTCAATTTGTCGCCATACTTCTGCTGTCAGTGCTTTGTCGTAACCTCGTTGGTTACAATGATCAAAAAATTTCTCGACAATGGACTGAAGAGCCTTGCGGGAACGGTACTTGCCGCTCATGGCACGGCGCAGTACGTCGGCATCGGCCAGATCGAGGCCTGCAAAGTGGTGACATACCTTGATGACATCTTCCTGATAGACCATAACACCATAGGTTTCGCTCAGTTGCTCTTTCAATATGGGATGAGCATATTCAAATCCGTTGGGATTATGAAACCGACGAATGTATTCCCGCATCATACCCGACCGGGCCACTCCCGGCCGTATGATGGAACTGGCAGCTACCAGTGTCAGATAATCTTCGCACTGTAGTTTTTTGAGCAAACCACGCATGGCCGGACTTTCGATGTAGAAGCAGCCGGTGGTTTCGCCTTTTTTGAGAAGTTCTTTGACCTTTTTGTCATTTTTGAAATCTTCGACACGGTGAATGTCGATTTTTTCCCCTCGGGTTTGATGTACAATATCGATACAGTCTCGGATATGTCCTATTCCCCGTTGGGAGAGTATGTCAAATTTTTCAAATCCTATTTCTTCGGCGGTGTACATATCCCACTGTGTGGTGGGAAAGCCCTTTGGAGGCATATCCAGAGCGGTATAGTTGGTGATGGGAGCTTCTGATATGAGAATGCCGCCGGCATGGATGGTGCGCAGGTTGGGAAAGTCTGTTAAACGATGAGCTGTTTTCAGAATCTTCTTTCCCAGTGTGTCGGGTTCAAATCCTCTGGGTTGAGTCACCAGAAGGTCGATTTCTTCTTTGGGTAAACCGTAAACTTTTCCCAGCTCACGGATGGCTGCTCTGGCTTGAAAAGTGGAGACAGCTCCCAGTAATGCTGTGTGCTCCCTTCCGTAGCGTTTGAATATGTAATTCTGCACCTCTTCTCTCTCTTTCCATGAGTAGTCGATGTCAAAATCGGGGGGAGAGGAGCGTTTGGGGTTGAGAAAACGTTCAAAATAGAGGTTTAATTCGATGGGATCCACATCGGTTATTTTCAGGCAATAGGCGACAACGCTGTTGGCACCGCTGCCCCGTCCCACATGATAAAAGCCGCGAGAAAGGGAATACCGGATAATATCCCATACCATCAGATAGTAGGCTGCGAAGCCCAGCTTGCAGATAATGGACAGCTCTTTTTCTACACGTTCGCGGGCAACGGTATTGTTGGGGCCATAGCGTTCTTTGAGACCGTCTGAGGCAAGTTGAGCCAGCAACAGTTCGTCATCGCTACGGTTGCCGGTGTAAGTTTGCTTGTTTTTGCTGCCTTCAAAGCTGAAGTCGAAAGAGAGCTGCTTTAATAGTTTGTTTGTTGTTTTTATAATTTCCGGCCAGTCGTTGAAGGCTTTCATTAGCTTTTGTGGTGGCACCATCCAGTCGTAAGGCGATGCAGTATCATCGGGGGAAAGATGGTCGAGCAGGACATTCCGATCGATGGCTCTCAGGTGTCGGTGAAGTTCCAGATCCCGGCGATTGGTAAAGACCACCGGTTGCCAGATGAGGATTCGTTCCTGTCTGTTGCGCCAGGGAGAGGTTAACAGTTGTCTGAGTTGAAAATGACGAATGCCGATGTATTCATTGTCTTTTATTTCGTTAGGGGTTTTAGAATCCCATGGCCATACAATAAAAGCCTGTTCGAAAGAGGGCGGATTTTCAGGCAGTGGCTGCCCCTGTAAACGGTAATGACTTAAAAATCGGTTTAATTCGCCAAAGCCTTTAACGTTTTTGGCAATGCCGGTATAGAGCCATTTATTGTTGTTTCGGAATTCGATACCTGTAAGGGGTGTGATGTTTTTTTGCCGGCATGTTTTTACGAACTCAAAAATTCCGGTGGTGTTATTAATGTCTGTAAGGATAAGTACATCAACACCTTGTTTGGCTGCTGTGTCTGCCAATTCTTCGGGTGAGAGAGTGCCGAAACGAAGGCTGTAATATGATTTTCCAATGACCATTGTCTTACACTGCTCTTCCTACTGCGCCGGCCCCAAACCGATGTCGCACATTGTCGAGTGCACGGTAAAGCTGTACCTGTCGTGGGGTGTCATCGAACAAGTCGAGTTGCGGGGCGCCGCTAACAAGGTGGGATAGTCTGACCCCAACGAGCCGCACCATAATCCGACGGGTGTAAAGCCGGGTTAGCAGTTCTTTGGCCACGGGAATGAGAAGGTGGTCAAAAGAAGTGTAGGGAACCGTTTTCTGGAGGGTGCGCGTTTCAAAATCGCTGTATTTTATTTTAACGGAGATGCATCCTGTCAGCTTCTCTGTGGCACGAAGCTGGTAGGCCAGCTTTTCGGTCATTTTTACGACCTGAGCCATTAGCATTTTCATGTCTCCTGTGTCCTGTTCAAAGGTGCGTTCACTGCTGATGGATTTTTGTTCGGTATAAGGTGTTATGGGGGTTGGGTCAATGCCATTAGCCCTACGCCAGATTTCTATTCCGTTTTTGCCGAGAGCATGGTACAACATTTCGGAAGGCATGTCTGCCAGTGTTTTGATTCGATCAATCCCCATGGATCGCAGCAGCTTATAGGTGGAAGGGCCGATCATGGGTATTTTTCGAATGGAGAGAGGCCACAAAAAGGGACGTACTTCATTGTAATCAACTTGTTTTTCGCCGTTGGGTTTGGCCTCTCCGGTGGCTATTTTTGAGACCGTTTTATTGATCGAGAGGCCGAAAGAAATCGGCAGGCCTGTTTCTTTCATGATTTTGTTTCGTAGTTCGTGGCTCCACTTGAGGCATCCGAAGAAGCGATCCATGCCGGTAAGGTCAAGATAATGCTCGTCAATAGATGCTTTTTCATATAGTGGGGCCGACTCTTCAATGATTTGAGTTACCATGCGTGAGTAACGGCTGTACACGTCCATGTCACCACGAATATAGAAGGCATGTGGGCAGAGCCGACGTGCCAGCTTCATGGGCATGGCCGAATGCACACCAAAGCTTCGGGCTTCGTAGCTGCATGCTGCCACAACGCCTCGATCGGACATGCCGCCTACGATGACCGGAACACCCCTAAGCCGGCTGTTGAGTAAACGCTCTACCGAAACAAAAAAGGAGTCCAGATCGAAATGAACAATGTGCCGATTATCAACCTTCATACGCTTAAAATGATTATTAATTAATCTTTTTACCGACTACAAATTAAGCATTAAAAACGAAAAACGGAAGAAACTCTGAGATGTATGCTGTTGTTATTTTTTGGGAAAATCGATTAGAGACGAATATTCGAGCTTTCGTTGGATTGCAATTTTTAGGGGGTGAATTCCGTTGTTGCGTTTCGGTAAATTCTTTTTGAATTTCTGTTGGCAAAAGAGTGGAATGACTTCAAAAAATGCGACTTTTGTGGTGCTAATTTCAGTAGGATGACTTATCAGGAAACCATTCAATATCTGTTTGAGCAGTTGCCGATGTATCAGCGTAGCGGGAAAGCTGCCTATAAAAGCGGGTTGGAAAATACTTATGCCCTCGACCGGCATTTCGGACACCCTCACCGAAAATATAAAACCATTCATGTGGCCGGAACCAACGGCAAGGGGAGTGTTTCGCACATGATTGCTTCCATTTTGCAAAGTGCCGGGTATCGGACCGGTCTTTATACTTCACCGCATTTGCTTGACTTCCGGGAGCGGATCCGTGTTAACGGGCAAATGATATCGAAGCAAGAGGTGACCGATTTTGTTGAGAACAATCAGGAAATTATAGAGCGACTTCATCCTTCCTTTTTTGAGATGACGGTAGCGATGGCCTTTGACTATTTTGCCCGTGAGGAGGTTGATGTTGCCGTTGTGGAAGTAGGGCTTGGCGGTCGTCTCGATTCAACCAATATTATTACTCCCGATTTATCGGTTATCACCAATATCGGCATGGACCACACTATGTTTTTGGGGCATACGCTTTCTGCTATTGCCGGAGAAAAAGCGGGCATCATAAAAAATAGGGTGCCGGTGGTAATAGGACGTTATCAGGAGGAGACGGCCGGTGTTTTCAGGCAGGTGGCATCGGAGCGGGAGGCACCTGTTTTTTTTGCGTCACAAATATTTGATGTAAATAAAGTAGAAATAGGTGATTTTTATCAACGGGTGAGTGTGACATCCAAATATTTTTCAGGATCATTTCAATTGCCGCTGCTGGGAAGCTATCAGCAGGAAAATCTTTTAACGGTTTTGACATCGGTGGTGTTGTTGAGGGGAAAAGGATTCCTGGTTGATGCATCTTCTTTGGCCGAAGGGATTGAAAAAGTGTCGGAGCAAACGGGTCTTGCCGGACGTTGGCAAGTGGTTGCACGTCATCCAATGACAGTTTGTGATACCGGTCACAATGTCGATGGAATAGAACGGGTGATGGGACAGCTAAAGACCGTCGCACATGAGAAAATGCATATAGTTTGGGGAATGGTAAATGATAAGGATACTCAAAGTATATTAAAGTTACTTCCTAAGGAAGCATGCTATTATTTTACACGTGCATCCATTCCTAGAGCTTTGGATGAAAAGAAACTGGGTGAGGCGGCCGAAAAGATGGGTCTTAAGGGTGAAACCTATCCGAATGTTCGTTTGGCAGTCGCTGCTGCAAAAAAAAATGCTGGGGATAAAGATTTGATTTTCATAGGAGGAAGTACTTTCGTGGTAGCAGAAGCTCTCGAAAAATAATTTTTTTGTTTGGTGATTGAGAAAAACTCTTCTATCTTTGCATCGCTTTTGAGAAAAAACGGGGCGATTAGCTCAGCTGGTTCAGAGCACCTGCCTTACAAGCAGGGGGTCAATGGTTCGAATCCATTATCGCCCACCGTAACATTTCAACTAGATTTTTCTCAAGAGGGCGATTAGCTCAGCTGGTTCAGAGCACCTGCCTTACAAGCAGGGGGTCAATGGTTCGAATCCATTATCGCCCACGAAATGATAGGACCTCAAAAGGTCCTTTTTTTTTGTTTGGATTTGAGACCGGTTTTTAATAATGATTTTCTTCGTTAGTAAAAAACTTCATTTAAATTTGTAGGTTACAACCAGATTAAAAAAATCTGCATGGAAGAAGGAAGTAGTAAAAAAAGGAGTTTTTCCGTACCGGAACCTGCATTGCGTCGTATGCCATGTTATTTGGCTTATCTGAAAATAGCCTCCCGTAAAGGGGATCGGTATATTTCATCAACCAATATTGCCGGAGATATGGGTGTAGATCCCACCCAGGTAACCAAAGATCTTTCGTATACGGGCATTTCCGGGAAAACCCGGGTTGGCTACGAAGTGGAGCCACTGATCGATGCCTTGGAAGATTTTCTGGGCTTTAGAAAAGTAGATAACGCTTTTTTGTTTGGTGCCGGAAGTTTGGGGCGTGCCCTTTTGCATGATCATGGATTGAAACAATACGGTCTGAATGTGGTCAAAGCTTTTGATATAGATCCGGCCGTTGTGGGACGTGAGATTGTGGGCGTACCGATTCATCATATCGATGATTTTAAGTTGATGCGGGAAGAGGGCGTAGAAATTGGGATATTGACCGTGCCTACCGAAAGTGCTCAACATGTTGCCAACCTGATGGTTGAGGGGGGTATTCGTGCCATATGGAACTTTACGCCTGTGCGGATTAAGACGCCTGATGATGTGGTGGTACAGAACACTTCTTTATATGCTCATTTGGCGGTGATGTTTAACCGACTTTACGAAATTAAGCAGGAGAAGAAATACTAACGCAGACCTGAGCGGGTATTCGGAGTATCACATACACCAAAAGATTACATATCTAAAAATCAGATAATTTATTGGGTCAATTAATTTAAAAGGTTAAAGAGAATCTGGTTTCTATTCCCGGTTTGGAATAAGCATTAATGCTTCCACCGTGCAATCGCATTATCTGTCGCGACAGGCTCAGCCCGATCCCCGATCCTTGTGGTTTGGTGGTGAAAAACGGGATGAATATCTTATCCAGCACCTCCGGCAAAATTCCCTTTCCATTGTCGATAACCTGTATGGTGATACGTCCTCGTTGGTTGAGGAAAGCCATGATTTCAATCTGTGGTTTTTCGCGTCCATCTAACGCGTGGATGGCATTCTTCAAAAGGTTTATCAGGACTTGTTCAATGAGATGCTCGTCTGCCGAAAGTTCCAGTGATTCGGGTTCAACAATAACGCTGCATGTTATTCCTTTTTCCCGAATTTCTTTTCCATGAAGTTCACAAATGTTGTTGAGTAGTCGGGATACTTTGAAAATAGTAAAATTAGGTGTTGGAATTTTGGTCAGGTTGCGATATGTGTTTACAAAGTGTAATAGTCCATCGGTGCGTTTGTGGATGGTCTGTAATGCTTGTTCTACCTCTTTTAGCAATTCGGTTTCTTCATTTTCAATTTTTTGTGCTTCGAATGAATTAATAATGTTGTGAATTAGATCTTGTACCGTGGATGAAAGGGAAGAAATGGGCGTGATGGAGTTCATGATTTCGTGGGTGAGAACCCGGATAAGTTTCTGCCAAGACTCCATTTCTTTTTCATCCAGCTCCTGCTGTATGTTTTTGATGGATACCAACATGATGGTGCGATTGTGGATGCGGAATTCCGTGGCGTAGATTGCCAGCTGTAGCAGATCATCTTTTTGACGTACCCTCACGAGAATGTTTTCTCCATGCTTGATGGTAAGCAGTTTTTGAACAATTTCGGGACTAAATTCGCGTAACCCTTGTATGTTATGTAGAGTACGCACCTGAAAAATTTTTTTAGTGGTATTGTTGATCAATTCCACTTTACCGTCTTTTTGGAAGGCTATGAGTGCTATTCCGATGTGTTGGATGACGGTTTGGAGATAAAAGTAATTCTCTTCTTTTTCAGCTCTTACGGCTTGAAAATCTTTAATAACTTCGTTGAATGATTTTTTCAACTTATCAAATGAAGAATCTAAACTTTCTACCTGAAAAGTCCGTGTGAAGTCGGAATAACGAATCGATTCCAGAAAATTGTTTAGCACCCGATTGGTGCGATCTACGTAAAAAATCATGGCCACCACCTGAAAAACGATGAGGAGTCCTACCAGTATTAATGTCATTGTGAGACTGGTATTGTACCAAAGGAAACCAAACCCGAAAATGGTAGCCGTTAAAAGGATGGTCCGTATGATATAATTGGTTCTAAAATTATTAAAGCCCATATTTTTCCATTCTTCGGTAAAGAGAAGTGCGGGTCAGACCCAAGTCTGATGCAGCTTTCGAAATATTCCCATTGTGTAAGCGAAGTACTTTGCCTATCACTTTCTGTTCGATATCTTCCAGGTTGTAGGTGTCAAATTCGAAGGCGTCAGTAACGGCTCCATGCGTCGAAAGAGGGAAATCGTTTGGTTCCAGATTGGGGGATTCGCTCATGATGACAGCTCGCTCCAGAACATGTTGAAATTCGCGTACGTTTCCGGGCCATGGGTAAGAATGGAATTTTTTGATCACCTGACTGTTTAGTTTGTTGATTTTTTTATTGTACTTTTTTCCGAATATTTTCAGGAAATGGTCGGCTAACAGCGGGATGTCCTCCGGTCGTTCACGCAATGGCGGAATTTCTATTTCAACGGTGTTAATGCGATAGATAAGGTCTTGTCGAAATTGGTTTTCTGTGGCCATCTTTTTTAATGGCATGTTGGTGGCGCTGATGAGCCGGATATCAATAGGTTTTGGTTTATTGGCGCCAACGCGGGTTACTTCCCTGCGCTCCAACACCGTTAATAGCTTAGCCTGCATGGGAAGCGAAAGATTGCCAATTTCATCCAGAAAGATGGTTCCTCCGGATGCCAATTCAAATCTTCCGGGGCGATCGGTTTTGGCATCCGTAAATGCACCCTTAACATGACCAAATAGTTCACTTTCAAAAAGAGTTTCGCTTAAGGCGCCCAGATCAACACTGATGAAAGCCTCGTCTTTTCTTAAAGAGTTACGGTGAAGAGCTCTGGCAACCAATTCTTTCCCTGTTCCATTTTCGCCTAAGATCAGGACGTTTGCATCTGTGGCTGCAACTTTTTTTATGGTGCTGAAAACTTGTTGCATCCCGGGTGAAATGCCGATAAAGTCGGAAAAGGGTTGGTCCATGATGGTATTGATCTCTCTTTGCTTTTCGCGCAGATCGGAGGCTTCACGACGAGATCGGTTGAGTTTGATGGCTGAAGATATGGTGGCGATCAATTTTTCGTTTTGCCAAGGTTTAATGATGAAATCGGTGGCTCCTGCTTTAATGGCCTGGACCGATTTTTCCACATCTCCGTATGCTGTAATAAATAAGACCACCGCCAAAGGGTCAATTTGGAGTATTTTTTGAAGCCAGTGAAACCCTTCTTTTCCGCTGATGGCATCTTGGGTAAAGTTCATATCAAGCAGGATTACATCATAGTCGGTTTCTTTTAGCAAGGCTGGTATTTTTTCAGGCTCTGTTTCGGTAGTGACGAGTTCCACATGTGGGCGCAATAAAAGTTTTAACGCAAACAGAATATCAGTATTGTCGTCGACTGCAAGGATTTTCCCAAATTTTGTAGCCATAGCTTATGCTGATTTAATTATTGTTATTCGTTCATTAAATTTTTATGGTTGTGTTTTCTTATCAACCTTTCTGATGGTCAGTTAAGGTAGACTGTCGTTTCGTTGAGCTCGATTCAAATGTATTAAAAATTGTTCAGGTTTTGGCAAAAAATGTTCGTAATCGGACATTTTGAAAAGGGTTTTGTTCATCGAATTGCCTTGTGAGTGTTGTTAATGATTTGACAAACAGTATTTAGAAGCGTTTGGCCAGATTTATGATTAGTAACTATGAACGTGGTAGATGTGGGAGAAATAACCGTAAGCACGGAGCAATAATATTACATTTGCCCGGATTTTTGGAATGGAGGTATTGTAAAATGGCTTGATGTGTCCGTGAATGAACATGTATTGTCCGCATTCGAACATTTTTTAGTGTTATGATTCATACAAGAAATATTCAGAAGTTTTATCAACGTGGTGAGTACGTGAAATATGCCTTGCAAAATATCAATATTGATATAAGAGAAGGAGAGTATGTTGTCATAGGGGGTCCTTCTGCAAGTGGAAAAACAACCTTGTTGGGATTGTTGGGGTTGGTTGATGCTCCGTCAGGTGGAGAAATTTTTTTTAAAGGTTCCGAAGTCGGAGCTGTTTCAGACCGGGAGAGGGATCGGATAAGGAGACAGCATATGGCCTTTGTTTTTGAAAATATTCATTTGATAGATGATTTGACGGTTTCGGAAAATATTGGCCTGCCTCTCTTGTATATGTCGTATCGACGAAAAGAGAAAAAAGAGATTGTTAATCGGTTGATGGATCGTTTTCGACTCACGCATCTAAAGAGGCAATATCCATCGCGTTTGGGCAACTTGTTGCAACAAAAGATTGCACTGGCTCGGGCTTGCAGTTGCTCACCTGATTTAATTCTGGCAGATGAACCTTGCGGAAGATTGAGTTCCTCCGAGAGTGATGAATTAATGGAGCTGTTTCGTCAATTGAATGAGGAGGGACAAACAATTGTTATGGCAACTCATTCTGAGGAGATTATGAAGTATGGACAAAGGGCCATTCATCTGTTTGACGGACATGTGGTTTCTCATTCTTCATTTGGCCGATAACCCACCTAAAGAGCAGTATTACTTAATTAGACGATTTTTATGCGTATTTGGAATTATATTGTAATATCATTCCGGACATTGTTTCTCCATAGGGGCTTTTCTCTGCTGACATTAGTCGGACTTTCCGTGGGGATTGCCATGAGTATTTTCGTGTTGAAATATGTTTTTTACCAGTTTTCATACGATCGACACTATGAAGACGCGGAAAACATCTATCGGGTAGTATCAACGGGGAAAATGGAGAATGAAGCGGTAAATGTGGCTCTTACACCAATGGTTTTAGCATCCAGATTAAAAGAATTTCCGGAAATTTTGGATATGACTCGGGTCCTTTATGCCCCGGAGAAGCCTGTTCGAAGTAATTATGCAAAAGCTTTTGAGTCGGAAATAATATATGGAGACAGCGCTTTTTTTTCAATATTTTCCAGACCTTTTCTTTTGGGAGGAACCGATCAGTGGTGTTCCGATTCTACAGGAATAATGATTTCTCAATCTGTTGCATCCGGGTTGTTTGGTTCACGAAATCCATTGGGAGAGCCCGTATGGATAAGTGAAACAGATACTTTCCGTGTCATCGGAGTATTTCAGGATGTTCCGGAAAATAGCCATTTTAAATTTGGCATTGTTCTTCCTTTTATTGTTTTAGAAAAGCAGATGAATGCTTATTATGGAGATAAAAACTATTCAGAAGTTAGTAAGAGCTGGTTTTCGTTGATTACCTATATCTATTGTAAAATTGCACCAGAGACAAATGTTCAAGATTTGACGCGTCATATAAATGGAGATATTGAATCTGAGATGAATAGACAAAGAGAGGCATTATTTGATCCATTGTCTCAAACTTTTTTGAGTTTTTCTTTTCAACAACTGACCGATATTTATTTGTTTTCCGATTGTGATTTTGAAATAGGCGAAACGGCTAACTCATTGTATGTATTTATTTTTTTAGGGATAGCTTTTTTTATTTTGGCAATAACGGCCTTCAATTTTATGAATCTGACGACCTCCCGGGCATTGGATCGGGCAATGGAAGCTATTGTGCGGCGTATCTTCGGGGCCCGGCGGCATAGTCTGGTTGTCCAATTTATCAGTGAGTCGGTGTTGTTTAGCTTTATAGCTCTTTTTTTGGGGTTGGTGTTGGTAGAGTTGTTGCTTCCTTTTTTTGGGAAATTGTTCAATGTAGATTTTTTAGGTTCGGCTTATCGGGAACAGATTAATATTTGGTGGGTAATCGTGATTACTTTTTTCGTGGGATTGTTGTCGGGAGTCTACCCTGCGTCAGTATTTTCCGGGATTAGTGCGGGCCATTTGCAAGATGAAAAAGGCCGTTTTTCATCCTATCCAGGTCTTTGGCTACGGGGTCCATTAGTTTTTTTACAGGTTTTTGTGGCCGTTATGCTTTGTACTATTTCCATTGGAATGTGGCGACAAATGCATTACGTAAGAAATTATGATCTTGGATTCAATTCAGAGAATCTGATTCTTGTTGAGGGAGCCCGGTATTTAGGTGAAGATATTGACTCGGTTATATCTCAGATCCGAAATATTGAAGGGATTACTCACGTCAGTAAATTATATGACAATCCCGGAGATCCCGTCCCTATTATGTCCTTTAATTTATCCGGGGACAGCAGCAGAAAATATCTCCTTTCGGTGCATTTTGTGGATTGTACTTTTTTTGAAACGCTTCAGGCTGTTATAAAGGAAGGGAACGTTTTCTGTGCAGACTCTAGCAAGGTGTTGGTAAATGAAGAGGGGGCTTCTTTATTGGGCGTTGATGAAGGAGAAGAGAAGATTTTGCAAGCTGAGATTCCGGGTTTTCGTGGTAAAACGGATCTTCACGTTTCAGGAGTTGTAAAAAACCTCTATTTAAGCAGTTTGAAAGATCCGCTTCGTCCTTCGTTATTTATTGCGGTTAAGAAGCACGATGTGCCCGGGAGTATATTGATACGGTATTCCGGTACGGAGTCCCGTCATGCTTTTAATCAAATTAAAAAAGTTTGGGATGGCGTAGGAACGAGTGCGCCTTTCACGGCAGTTCCCCTTCTAGAAAAGGTCAACTCTTTTTATAGCGAAGATTACAGATACAGCTCATTAGCAACGGCCTTTGCTGTGTTGGTAGTGATTATGGCTTCGCTAGGTATGACCGGACTGGTATCTTTCTTGATCTCTACCCGTCGGGATGATTTTTTTCTAAGGAGAATTATGGGATTCTCAGATGTAAATAACGGGATAACACTTTTCTCAGGATATTTTTGGTTTGTTTTGGCCGGAGTTATTCTTTCCTTAATGCTGTCGCGGTCATTGTTGAATTTTTGGATGCAAACTTTTAGTGCTCATTCTACGGTAAATTATCTGTGTTTTTTCATCCCTGCCGTATTGCTTTTGGGGTTAGGTTTTGGTATTGCGTGGTATGGTACAATAAGGTTGCGGAGACAAATGTCGCTTCATCGTTTTTGATTTAAACCAATTTAGTAATTTATTTCTCATATTGTTTTTTATTAAGATTTAGTGTCCTGCAAATATTAATGCTGGTCTTTTAGCAACACAAAGCCAAAAGGTTTTAAAAAAAATCAATATATTTGCGCGTTTAGTAGAAAAATGTGATTTTGAATTAATAAAAATACCAACAAATGCAGAATAAAGGAGCGATCAGGCTATTTGCCATTCTTTTGGCTTTGGTTAGTTTGTATCAGTTGATCTTTACATTCCATACTCGCGATGTCGAAAAACAGGCAGAAGAATATGCCCTTCAGCGTGGTGGTAACGATCCTTCTCTGATCAGTCAGTACCGTTTTAACTATCTCGATTCCATGAAAAACGAGGTGGTTTATAACTTTCTTTTCGGATTGAGGAAATACACCTACCAGGAGTGTAAAGAACGTGAAATCAATTTTGGTCTTGACCTTAAAGGTGGGATGAACCTCATTCTCGAAATAAAGGTCGAAGATATTATAAAGGCACTTTCGAACTACAGCCAGGACGAAACATTTCATAAAGCGTTAAAATTGGCTCGTGAGCGAGAAAAGAGTTCCACCAAAGATTTTACCACTTTGTTTGGAGAAGCATTCGAAGAGGTTGCTCCTGATGGTCGACTGGCAGCTATTTTCAATACGGTTGAGTTAAGAGAAAAAGTGGATTATAATTCAACAAATGAAGAGGTGCTTAATGTTATCCGTGAAGAAGCGAAGGGAGCTATTGATAATGCCTTTAATATTCTTCGTACGCGTATCGATCGCTTTGGCGTTACTCAACCCAATATCCAACGCTTGGACCAAACAGGTCGTATTCTTATAGAATTACCCGGTGTGGGAGATCCCGAACGGGTCAAGGGCTTGCTGCAGGGAACTGCCAATCTGGAATTTTGGGAAACTTATAATCAGGAAGAAATATTTCAAAGCCTGATAGAAGTCAACAGAATTACAACAGAAGTAAAATCAACTTCAAAAGCTGATTCTACTCTCCAGGCCACTAAAGAAGAACAGGAAGAGAGTGATCTCGCCCTGCTGGATGAGATTGATAGCGATTCTCTTGGGATAGAAGATAATGAGGAAATGGTTTCACTCTTTACTTATCTTGCTCCCAGTGGACGCCCCAATGGTCCGGTTGTTGGTTTGGCCACTTCACGAGATACAGGTAAAGTAAACAATTATCTGGCAATGGAGGAAGTTCAATCCCGGATGCCTCGTGACGTTAAGTTTTTATGGACCATCAAACCGATTCCGGCTGATGAAGCTCAATATTGGACCAATCAACAATTTGACAGTAAAGAAGAATTATTTCAGTTAATTGCTTTGCGAGTGACCAGCCACGATGGTCGTCCGCCGTTGGAAGGCGATGCGGTATCCAATGCAAGAGCTGTCACCAATCAGCAAGGAAGCTATGAGATTGAAATGGCGATGAATAGTGAGGGGGCAAAAACATGGGCTCGGCTTACTAAGGCGAACATTAAAAAATCGATCGCCATCGTATTGGATGGTTATGTTTATTCATTCCCTACCGTACAAAATGAAATAACCGGAGGTAGAAGTTCTATTACCGGTGATTTTACGCCACAGGAGGCTAAAGACTTGGCGAATGTATTGCAATCAGGGAAAATGCCTGCTCCTGCTCGCGTGGTTGAAAGCACTGTTGTGGGGCCATCTCTGGGGTCTGAAGCGGTAAATGCCGGACTTACATCCTTTATATGGGCTTTTATTGCTGTGTTGATTTACATGATATTATATTACGGTGTAAAAGCAGGTCTGGTTGCCGACTTGGCTTTGATTGCCAATATGTTCTTTATTATGGGCGTGCTGGCGGCATTTAATGCCGTATTGACGCTGCCAGGTATCGCGGGTATTGTGCTTACCATCGGCATGTCTGTTGATGCTAATGTGTTGATTTATGAACGTATACGGGAGGAGCTGAGAGCCGGCAAGGGTCTTAAACTAGCTATTGCAGATGGTTATAAGAATGCTTTTTCTGCAATTATTGATGCCAATATCACCACCTTTTTAACCGGTCTGATTCTGTTTAGTTTTGGTACCGGCCCAATAAAAGGGTTTGCCACTACTTTAATGATTGGTATTGCAACCTCGTTCTTCTCAGCCATCTTCATTACGCGTTTGGTTTTTGAAAGATTAATGAACACAAAAATTGATATTCGCTTTTCAACCAATTTGACCGATCGCCTTTTTAGTCAGGCACACATCAAATTTATTGAGAAAAGAAAGCTCTTTTTTGTGATTTCCGGTATTGTTATTCTGCTTGGTGTTCTTTCTCTATCCTTCAGAGGCTTGAAACAAGGTATTGACTTTACGGGAGGGCGTTCCTATGTTGTTCGTTTTGAGCAAGCCGTATCCGCTAGTGATATTCAATCTGCTTTAACCGATGCCTTTGAAGAAGCTAATGTTGAAGCCAAAACATTTGGATCAGATCATCAGATAAGGATTACTACCAACTATTTGATCGACGAAGATGATAAGGAAACCGATGATAAGGTGGTAAATAAGTTGTATGAAGGCCTTCAGCCTTTCTTGGGCGACGGTGTCACACTCAATAAGTTCCTGTCTGATTTTCGTCAGAGCTCTCAGAAAGTGGGTCCTACCATTGCAACAGATATCAGAAGCAAAGCGGGTTATGCCATCTTTTTCTCATTGATTGTGATATTCCTGTATATTCTGATCCGTTTCCGGAACTGGGAGTATGGAATAGGAGCTATTGGAGCACTTGTGCATGATGTGTTAATTGTGTTAGGAGCCTTTTCTTTACTCTATTCCGTGATGCCATTTTCAATGGAAATAGACCAGTCGTTTATTGCTGCCGTGCTTACAGTGATAGGGTATTCGATTAATGATACCGTGGTTGTGTTTGACCGGATTCGGGAGTATCGTGGTCTTTATCCAAAAAGAGAGTTGAAAGAAGTATTTAACTTGGCCATGAACTCTACCATTAGCCGTACAATTAATACGTCATTGACCACTCTGGTTGTGTTGTTGGTTATTTTCCTTTTTGGAAGTGAAGTTATTCAAGGCTTTGTATTTGCGCTGATTGTAGGTGTGGTTGTGGGAACTTATTCATCCCTGTTTATTGCATCACCTATTGCTTTTAGTTTTATAGAAAACCGACTTAAAAAAGGCCGTAAAAAATAAAGATTTGTAAGATCATATAGGAAAAATAGTTCCCCGGTTGGAAAAAGCCAACCGGGGAATTTTTTTATATCTTTGGCAGAAATAAATGGCACTAATATGATAACGTTTCTTTTCGGCATATCGATGGGTGAAATTTTTGTCATCTTTTTGGTTATTTTATTGTTGTTCGGCGCCGATAAGATCCCTGAGTTTGCTCGGATGCTTGGCAAAGGGATGAATGAGTTTCGAAAAGCTGCGGATGACCTGAAGAAAGAGTTTGAAGAAAGTACTGACGATTTGAAGGAAGATTTGGGAGAGGTTCAGCACTATCTAAAAGAGCAGAAAGATGAGGTTAATGAAGATGTCAAGCATGTAGGAGAGGAAGTTGGAGAATCGCTTAGAGAAGATGGCTCAATGAATGACGGGGGTGAGACCACGACTGAGCCTACTCGGTCCCAAGAGATGGATGAAAATGTTAGAAAAGCCTACGGGTTGGATGAAGAGAAGGATTAGACATCAATTTAAGAATTTGCTTCTTTTGAATATTAGGCTATAGGTTTCGTCTAATGCCTGTGATATTTTATCTGGGGAATTTTTCGGGGAAAAATTTTTGAGTGACCGGAGTTATCCGATTCATTGGTTATTTCAAAAGTATTATAATGGATTTATTTCTATACTTACAGGTTATTGCCGGCTTTGTGTTGCTGTTTGTCAGTGGAAATCTACTGGTAAAGGGAGGGGTAGAATTATCACTTCATTTCCGGATTAGTCCTTTGGTCGTTGGTCTTACGGTGGTTGCTTTTGGCACTTCTGCGCCGGAGCTTTTTGTGAGTGTTGAAGCCGTGTTTACCAATTCACCAGACATTTCCATCGGGAACATTGTTGGATCCAATATTGCCAATATAGCTCTTATTCTGGGATGTGTAGCAGTCGTTTTTCCTATAGAGGTAAAGCGTCGTTCCGTATTATTTGACTGGTCGGTTATGATGCTCTCGTTTATCCTTTTATACTTGTTTGGGATGGACTGGATAATCCATAGGGTGGAAGGTTTGGTTTTGTTTATTTTAATACTTTTATATCTCTTTTGGTCTGTGATTTATTCCCGACGTCAGTCCTCGCTTCGAGAAGAAGTATTTCAGAGACCTAGAAAGAAGTTATGGGTTTCATTGCTCTTAGTGATCCTATCGATTACCGGTCTGTATTTTGGTGCTGATTGGTTAGTCGCTGGGGCCAGTGAGCTGGCTATAGGTTGGGGAGTGAGTGAAAGAGTAGTGGGCATATCCATTGTTGCATTTGGTACCAGCGTTCCGGAATTGGCTACATCATTGGCGGCAGCTTTAAAAAAAGAGATGGAAATTTCGGTGGGAAATATTATTGGATCCAACATATTTAATGTTTTTTCCATATTGGGATTAACTGCTATTCTGAAGCCTTTAGAGGTATCGAAACGTGTGATTTCTTTTGACATTTGGTGGATGATTGGAATAGGTGTGTTGCTGTTACTTTTTATGATACCTTTAAAGAAAGGACTAATAACCCGCTTTAAAGGTGTAATATTTCTATTGATATATATATTATATATTTGGTTCTTGTATACGCTATGAGTTCGGATATAGGGATCGAGATGGCAAATGTAAAAAACCGGACAAAATCGGTAGAAAAAACTATTAGTAAAGAATGGTAGTAGGACAAAATATAGAAAAGCAGTTTGGTGATCTTAAAGTTCTAAAGGGTATTGATCTCTCTATCGAAAAGGGTGAGATTGTAACCATTTTGGGAGCTAGTGGAGCCGGGAAAACAACCCTGCTTCAGATTTTGGGATCGTTGGACCAACCCTCAAAAGGAGAAGTGATAATTAACAACACTCCAATCAATAGGCTTACGGGGAATCAACTCGCAAAATTTAGGAATCAACATATTGGTTTTGTTTTTCAGTTTCATCAATTGCTGCCGGAATTTACTGCGCTGGAAAACTGTATGCTTCCCGGACTTATTGCAGGAAGGAAGGACAAAGAAGCCCAAGACCGCGCTCTGAAGCTTTTGTCTTATCTTGGTCTTTCGGAACGGTTAGATCATAAGCCGGCCGAACTGAGTGGTGGTGAAAAACAGCGGGTGGCAGTAGCCCGTGCTCTGGTAAATGATCCCTTAGTGGTGTTTGCCGATGAACCTTCAGGAAACCTTGACTCCAAAAATCAGGAAGAGTTGATGGACCTCTTTGTTGACCTGAGAAAACAATTCAATCAGACTTTTGTGATTGTCACTCATGATCAGCACCTGGCCGAAAAGGCCGACCGAACCATACATATTGTGGATGGAGTCATAGTTGATTAGTATTTCCTTATCGGCAACATTGCCGGGTGAATTTTCTCTCGCTATGCTTAATAAAAAAGAGCTGAAGGAGTTTCTGGATAGCAAGGCCAATTATTATCAGTCTCGATGGTTCATCGACGAGGATCCGGTGCAAATTCCTCACTTATTTCAATTAAAAGAAGATATTGAAATTGCAGGTTTTTTAACAGCCATTCTTTCATGGGGAAAACGATCCATGATTTTAACCAAATGCTTAGACCTGATGAAGCGGATGGATATGGCACCCTATGAATTTATTTGTAATGCTACAGAGCGAGAGGTTGATCGGCTGACAGGCTTTGTATACCGAACGTTTAATGATGTTGATGCGCACTATTTTTTGAAGGCACTGCACCGAATATATATTGATCATGAAGGATTGGAAAAGGTCTTTTTTGCCGGATACAGTTCAAATGGGATGGTGGGAGCCATTGATCATTTTAGGAAGTTATTTTTCTCTTTTCAGCCTTCATTAAGAACAGAAAAGCATGTGGCTAATGTCGCTAAGAATGCATCGGCCAAGCGTATAAATATGTATTTAAGATGGATGGTTCGTCGTGACTCCCCGGTTGACTTTGGGCTATGGTCTAGCATGGATCCTGCTCATTTGCTTATACCTCTTGACATACATGTTGGGAGGGTTGCGCGATCGCTAGGAATGCTTAACCGAAAATCGAATGATCTGAAAAGTGTCATGGAACTCACTCAGCAATTAAGAGAGTTCCGTCCTCACGATCCCGTGTTTTATGATTATGCCCTTTTTGGTTTAGGTGTTTACGAGAAGTTTTAAATATGTTCCGGTTTAAACAATTTTCTATCCGTCAGGACAAAGCGATAATGAAGGTGGGAACTGATGGGGTCTTAACGGGGGTTTGGACACCTATCCCGGATCATACCAAGTCCATGCTAGATGTGGGAGCGGGGACTGGTCTTATTGCTCTTATTCTAGCCCAACGCTGCTGCGAAGCCCAGATTGATGCTGTAGAGCTGGATGATCCATCATGTGACGATATGGAAGCCAATTTTGAGGCTTCTCCTTGGGCCAATCGGTTATCTGTTTATAGATCTTCTTTTCAAACATTTTGTGATACTGTAGGCAAACAATATGATTTGATAGTGTGCAATCCTCCTTTCTTTTCGGGGGGAATGAAGAATCCTTCTGCACGAAAGGCCTTAGCACGTCATAACCACGCTTTGTCTCATGTCGATTTAATTGAAGGAATAAAAAAATCATTACGGCAAACTGGTGTTTTTTCTTTAATATTGCCGGTTTTAGATTATGAGAATTTTCGTTTGGAGGCTGCCAGAAGAGGTTTATACGAATATCGGTTATTGAAGATCAGGCCGACACCTTCCAAATCAGTAAAGCGGGTGATTTCTGTATGGGGACTTCAGCTGCCTCGGGTTGCTTTGCAAGCAGAAGAGTTGGTAATTGAGTTATCTCGTCATCATTATTCTGAGGAATTTAGAACGTTAACTCGCGATTTTTATCTAAACATTTAATGCAAATTATTAAAACATATACGGCTCATTACCGATCCAATTTGGCCTTGGCATTTCCTGTAATATTGGCTCAGGCTGGGCAGATGATCGTTGTATTGGCCGATAACCTGATGGTGGGACAGTTGGGAACAATTCCTTTGGCTGCAGCATCATTCGCTAATACGGTTTTTGTTGTAGGAATGGTTTTTGGAATAGGCATGGTTAACGGATTGACCCCTTTGATTGGAAAAGCCTATGGAGGAGGTAATTCGCTGGAGGCAACCAAATGGTTAAAGCAAGGGTTATACACTTTTCAGGCGGCCGGATTGTCTTTAACATTAATCCTATGGCTTGTTTCGTATCTGATGCCTTATATGGGGCAACCCAATGAAATAGTGTTGGCTGCAATACCTTACTATCGAATTTTGGTTGTTTCAATGATCCCCTTTATTTTATTTTTTACGTTTAAGCAATTCGCCGAAGGATTAGGCAATACTCGCATTGCAATGGTGATCACAGTTTCAGCTAATGTGTTGAATATTTTGTTGAATTATCTATGGATTTTCGGTAAGGGTGGATTTCCAGCCATGGGACTTTTAGGTGCCGGTTATGCCACTTTAACATCCCGCATGGTTATGCCGATTCTTTTTTTGTGGGTCTTTTCCAGATTAGAATTTTTTAAGTATTTCAGGATTCATATCCGTGAAACCCGGTTTTCCTGGACTAGGTGTCGTCATTTGTTGTTGTTGGGATTGCCCATTGGTGGGCAGTATTTTATCGAGGTTTTAGCCTTCAGTTTTGGTAGTATTATGATGGGGTGGCTTGGCGCTGCTGCTTTGGCTGCTCACCAGATCGTTCTTAGCTTTGCCAGTTTAACCTTTATGATCAGTCAGGGAATAGCCGCCGCAACGACTGTTAAGGTTAGTCATCTGGTGGGGCGGCGAGAGCCGGAAACGATCCGGACAGTTACTTTCGCATCATTACATCTTGTGCTTGCTTTTATGGGATTGAGTGCAGCGTTATTTGTTTTTTTTAGAAATGTCTTGCCTGCGCTTTTTATCGATCAAGAGGCGGTAACTTCCATTGCAGCCGGGTTGATGATTGTGGCCGGCGCCTTCCAGTTGTTTGACGGCATGCAAGTGACTATGTTGGGGGCATTGCGTGGGTTGGAAGATGTCAGAATCCCGTTTGGGATGCTTCTGGTGGCCTATTTCGGGTTAGCCTTGCCAACCGGATGGTTATTTGCTTTTGTCTGGAATGCTGGGCCCCTGGGTATATGGTATGGATACTTGTTGGGGTTATTTTCAATATCTTTGTTTCTTTTGTTGCGGTTTAGATGGATGACAAAAGAAATGCAATAAAAATTATTTTGATGTGAATATAGATGTTATCTTTTCGTATTCTGAAGTGTCGGCCAATCGGATTGCCGGCCGTACCGTGGTTGTTATTGATGTGTTGCGTGCCACCTCGCTAATGGTAACGGCCCTGAATAACGGCGCTTCAAAAGTAGTGCCGGTGTTAACGCCCGAGGAGGCATTCCATTATAGAGAGTTACACCCGGAGAATGTTCTTCTTGTTGGAGAGCGAAGTGCCAATCCCATTGAGGGGTTTGATTATGGAAATAGTCCTTTGGAGATGTCCTCCCTTGTGGTAGAGAATCATATTCTTGTAATGACGACCACCAACGGTACCCGTGCTATACGGGCAGCAGAAGCTGCAAATGACCTTTTTATTGCTGCTTTTCTGAATGCCAGATCGACTGCAAAAGTTTTGGAAAACTTCGATGAAGTTACTCTGATTGCTTCAGGCAGCAACGGAAGCTTTACAATGGAAGATACTTTATGTGCGGGGTATATTATTGATATAGTGCAATCGCAAATGGGAAAATCACTTTTTTTGTCGGATGCGGCACTGGGGGCTCATCAATTATTTATCCATGCCCGAAACGATTTGCATGGCATGGCCTCACTGGGAAGACACTATCAATTACTTAAGAGTAAGGGTTTAGAAGACGATCTGTCCTATTGCTTCCGGAAGGATTGTATTGACCTGATCTGCTTCCGGGAAAACGGTAGTATTTTTGCCGGAAAACAATAGAAAATTAACCGCAGACGGTTACTTCGTGAGGAGTAACCGTCTGCGATGTATTAAAGTAAAATCCTATCCTTCCACTTTTTTATTGAAAATAATGTGGGCAAATATTCCACCTATAAGTAAAAGCATTGAAACGATTAGATAAACATTGTCGGAATAACTGTTTTTTGCATAAATGCCTAATATTACCACAGCCGCCAGAATCATTAATACTCCCAGGTTTTTTAGAAGATATTTCATAGTGTAAAATGTTTGATTGTTGTTCGTTTTAATTGAAATGCGAAGATAAAAATATTAATTGATTCCAATAATTCAAAATCATAGAAAGCGAAAAGCTTTTTAGTGATTTGAAAATTATTTAGAGGTATCGTTAAAATTTTCCCTCAAAAAGGTCGTAAGCGTGATCTTACTTTGATGTTAAAAATTGGTGGATTTCTTTTTAATCCTTTGTTCTTAACCTTTTCTCCTAAATTCGGAAGTCAAATTATCGTTGTCTAAAAAGTGATAATACAGCCATTTAGGCTGCTGTTATTATTTGTGTTATTCAGTCACATCTGGGCATGCGATTGAGTCGCATCGAAGGATGAAGCCAAATTGTACCAATATATCAATAAAACTATAAGACTTAACAGTTATTTCTTAAACCCTTAAGCGTATGCATTGTTAATTGACGGAGGTTCTTCCAAAAAGATAAGCATAACCAAGAAAGCTCGTCGCAACAAGAATATGTATAAACTAAAAGTCATGCGAGTTCCATTCGACCAATAACTTAAATTTATACGGATGCATGTTTCTCATTCATTTCCTCTGCGAAATAACAGGTGTTGGTTAATTTTTATTGGATATCTTGTCTTTATAAATAACCTGGTCTATGCGCTCATAAAATCTGATGATCAATTGTTATCTTTGTCGAATGTAATCCCGAAGTTGAATTAAAAAGATAAAACCATTGGCTAAATCAAAAAAATCCGTTGTAGAAACACCTTTGATGAAGCAATATTATAGCATTAAAAATAAATATCCCGATGCAATATTGCTTTTCAGGGTAGGAGACTTTTATGAAACATTTTCGGATGATGCCATCAAAACATCCGAAATATTGGGTATTACTCTTACTCGGAGGGCCAATGGCTCTGCATCTTCGGTCGAATTGGCCGGATTTCCTCACCACGCTCTTGATACCTATCTTCCCAAGCTTGTAAGGGCTGGACAACGAGTGGCTGTTTGCGATCAGCTTGAAGACCCCAAGCTGACCAAAAAGATTGTTAAACGTGGAGTTACCGAATTGATAACTCCCGGGGTGGCCATCAGCGACAATATTCTGGAGCATCGTGAAAATAATTTTCTGGCGGCGGTGCATCTTGAAGATAAAAGTGCCGGCGTGGCTTTCCTAGATATTTCTACCGGCGAATTTTTGACGGCTGAGGGACCCTATGACCACATAGAAAAGCTTATTGCGAGTTTTAAGCCGAAAGAAATTTTGTTCGAAAAAAGTAAAAGAGGACTCTTTACCGATACTTTTGGTCCACGGCATTATACCTATGGCCTAGACGATTGGGCTTTTACTCCTGATGCGGCTCGAGATCGACTGTTGAAGCATTTTCAGACTAAATCGCTGAAAGGATTTGGCATTGATCATCTCAAACTTGGGGTTGTTGCAGCAGGGGCTATTTTGCACTACCTTGATTTAACCCAGCACCATCAAATCAGACATATTTCCGGTATTTCCAGAATTGATGAGGAAAAATATGTCTGGCTGGATCGTTTTACTATCCGTAATTTGGAGATTTTTTCATCAGTGAATGACGGGGGGCGCTCATTGATTGATATTATAGACAAAACGGTGACGCCAATGGGGAGTCGATTGCTGAAGCGGTGGGTGGCATTACCTTTGAAAGAAACCGCACCAATTCTCGACCGTCAGTCAGTTGTGGAGTATTTTTTTAAAGATCCGCAGTTTAAAATGGATCTGGAAACTTATCTTCGACCTGTGGGCGACCTGGAACGGTTGGTGTCAAAAGTGGCTGCCGGTCGCATTACGCCTCGAGAAATGATGCAGTTGCACAATGCTCTGAAATGTATTACCCCTATCCGTCAATTGTGTTTGTCGGCCGAAAATGATGTTCTTAGCCGCATGGGCGATCAACTGAATAGTTGTGATACTATTCGTGATAGAATCGAAAAAGAGATTGTTCCTGACCCGCCCAGTGCTCTTAACAAAGGGAATGTTATTCGAGAAGGTGTTTCTGCTGAACTTGATGAAATCAGGAATATTGCTTTTTCCGGAAAAGATTATCTGAATAAGTTGCAGCAACGTGAAATTGAAAGAACCGGTATTCCCAGTCTGAAAATCAGTTTTAATAATGTTTTCGGATATTATATTGAAGTACGTAATGCCCATAAAGATAAAGTTCCTTCCGACTGGATAAGAAAACAAACACTCGTTAGTGCAGAGCGTTACATAACGGAGGAATTGAAAGAGTATGAAAGTAAAATACTAGGGGCCGAGGAACGCATTTTGGTTTTGGAAACTGAGCTATACAATGGTTTGGTTGTGGCCTTGTCTGAGTTTATACCGGCGATTCAGCTAAACTCAAATATATTGGCCCGACTGGATTGCCTTCTTGGATTTTCATCATTGGCTGCCGAGAATCATTATGTTCGCCCTGTGGTAAATGATGGTGAAGAAATAGATATTCATGCTGGTCGTCATCCTGTCATCGAAAAGTTGCTTCCGGCAGGTGAAGAATATGTTCCCAATGATGTTTATCTAGATAATGATAGCCAGCAAATCATGATTATTACGGGACCTAATATGGCTGGTAAATCGGCCTTATTGCGTCAAACCGCGTTGATTGTTTTGCTCGCACAAATTGGAAGTTTTGTCCCGGCAGAGAGTGCCAAAATAGGGGTGGTGGATAAAATATTTACCCGTGTCGGGGCATCAGACAACATTTCATTGGGAGAATCCACTTTTATGGTGGAGATGAATGAAGCCTCCAGCATCTTGAATAATTTGTCTCCACGTAGTCTGGTCCTTTTTGACGAGTTGGGAAGGGGCACAAGTACTTACGACGGAATTTCTATCGCCTGGTCGATTGTGGAGTATATTCACGAGAACACTCGTGCGAGGGCAAAAACTTTGTTTGCTACCCATTATCATGAGCTTAATGAAATGGAAAAATCTTATCCTCGATGCCGCAATTATAATGTATCGGTAAAGGAAGTGGACAATAAAGTTATTTTTCTTAGGAAATTGGTCCCAGGAGGTAGTGAACACAGTTTCGGGATTCATGTAGCCCGGATGGCAGGTATGCCCCCCAGTGTGGTGAAAAGAGCGAATGACATTCTGTCCGAACTGGAGGATAGTCACCGCCAAGGAGGTATTTCAAAACCGGTGGAGGATTTAGCCAAGCATCGCGAAGGGTATCAGTTGAGTTTCTTTCAGCTTGACGACCCGGTGTTGAAGCAGATCAGAGACCAGATTGTAAATCTGGATATAAATAATCTAACACCGATGGATGCTTTAAATAAATTGAATGAAATAAAGCGTATTGCCGGACTAAAATAAACCTTTTTTAAGGGTAAGTAGGTTTATTGTAAAAACCTACTTACTCCTTAGCAAGCCTACTTAACTTTGAAGTAATGGGTTAAATTATCCAAGTTTTTTGACTGAATATTTAATCCATCTGAACTTGCCGATAACTGTTCTGCACTGGCTGCATTTTCCTGAGTCATGCCGTTGAGTACTTCAATGGCCGAGTTGATGTGTTGAGCTCCGGTGTTTTGCTCGGCACTAGCAGTTACCACTTCATTCATCAATTCGATTGTTTCTGAAATCATAGGGGCGAGTTCACTCATTAAATCTTTGGTCTCAGCAGCGGTTTCAATTCCTTTGGATGATAATTTATTGATTTCTTGTGCGGCCTCTTTGCTTCGTTCTGCAAGCTTTCTGATTTCAGCGGCAATCACAGAAAATCCTTTTCCATGGTCACCTGCTCTGGATGCCTCAACAGCAGCGTTTAGAGCGAGGAGGTTTGTTTGGCGAGCAATGTCATTGATGATTGAGATTCGGCTAACAATATCTTCCAAAACGGTTCTTGCTTTAGCGCCCTTTTCGTTGCTTGCCTTAATCCTGAAGGAGAGCTCTTCCAGAAACTTTCTTGTTTTTTGAGCGTGATTGTAAGTTTGGGTAGTGCTGGCAAGGGCTTCTTCCATCGATGAGGAGATTTCTTCAATGGAAGCGGCTTGTTCATTAGCCCCGTTGGAAATATTTTGTGCTCCGGAGTTGATTTGATGACCAGCCATTTGAATGGTATTTGCCCCCATAATAATACTACCGATAATTTCATTAAGTTTTTTACGCATTTGTTCAAGTGACCGGGCTAGATCGCCTAGCTCATCCTTTTGTCTTGCAAGGATCGGCCGATTCAGGTTGCCTAGCGCTATGGTCTGCGCATCTGTCACTCTTTGACCTATACTTTTGTAAAAATAGCGGCTGAAGAAAATTGCCGAAAGAAGGGATAGTGCCAAAACCATAAAGCTTGTAAAAATAAGAGACGACTGGGTAATTGTCGCATTGGTAGCAATTTGTTTATTGTTTTTCTCTATGGTTGAGTTGGTCTGTACAATAAGATCCTGAAAAAGGAGAGAAAGTTCGTCAATGGTTGGCAGGGTGACGTATGAATAGATGCTGTCAGCTTTGGCCATGGCATCCAGCCGGTGATCATTCCAGCCTATTATTTTATCGAGTATTGCTAAAGTTTTTTTTGCATGAATTTTAGATTGATTGTTAAATATGGTTTTGGCATGTGCAGAATTGCCACTCTTTAGAGCTTTATTGATTTGGACCGCCGATGCATGAAGCAACTCGTGAGGCCGATATAACTGTTCTATCCAGGATACTAATTGGGGATCGTTTTTTATCAAGGAATTAGCATTTTCTGAGTGGAGCCAACGACCAAGGGTACAGGCCTTTTCGTTAAGTTGTATCTGATGGTTGGGGCTCTCTTCTAAAATGCTGCCTTCTAGGCTATTCATCCATGCTAGGTGGGCAATTTTTACGTGATTCAATTGCTTTGATAGATTATGATCTGCCTGGCTGAACACATTGCCAATTTGCCTAGCCGATTGATGCAGTTGAAGGTGCGGTTTTTCAAATTTTTCGAGAATTGAGGATAGCTCAGGAACCAGTTCTTCTGCTTTTTTACGTCCTTCGCCATAGTACCATTTCCCAAATTCACAGAGTTTATGGTTTGTTTCTACGCTGAGGTTGGTTACATTATCATCGGTTAAGAGCCGGTTCACTTTTGCGACCCATTGCAAATGGGTTGTATGGTAATGCTTAATGTCATTCTGAAGCTGTCCTGATGACTGTATCTTTTCCGTATCCTTGATGATGCTGTAAATGCCTTTATTGGCAATGATTGCTAATGACAAAATAAATAGAGAAATAAGTCCGAAAGTGAGCCTGAATTTTATTTTTATTCGGGCATCATTCCATTGGCGAAGCAAGAAGATTATCCTCCGTCTCATAGGTTTACAATTTATTAGTTCATTTTTTTGTGTTTGTAAAAGGGGATTGAGGGGAGGGCGAAAATTATCAGATGCTAAATTAAAAAACATTCGACGGGGGCGTCTTAAAAAGCTGTTTGAAGAAGGCGTAAATATATTTTTATTTGAATTACTTCAGGGCAATAAATAATTTATGCCAAAAATAATGTTTCCAAAACGACCAATCTTTTTATGTTAGCAATCTAAATAAAAACAAAGCTCTATGAAAAATGTATCATAGAGCTTTGATGTGTACCCGGAGCGGGACTTGAACCCGCACAGCCGTAATGGCCACAGGATTTTAAGTCCTGCGTGTCTACCAATTCCACCATCCGGGCCGATGGTAAATTTGTTGCTTTTGCGGTGCAAATATAGTTTTTTCTGGGTTTACCTACAAAAATTGAACATTAGATTTTTGTGCGTAAATGCGATTTGAAGTCTGGAAATTTATATGGTCTTGATTGAGCGTTAGATATCAAACTGAAAATAGTGCGTGATGGTCGTATATAATTTTTCTTTTTCCTGAAATGCGGATGTATATTGGTTGTTAACCCGATAGTGGGCTATATAAATATTTGCGATAAATATTTTTTTGTGCTGAGAACAAAATGCTTGATTTGGCGTTTTGATTGAAAAATGTGGTGAGTGGTAATATGGTGGGGCGAATGGAAACGATTTGTATTTATACCTGTTTTAAAAATTTGTTCCTTTGCTGCAGGAATATTAAAAAAAGTAAGTACTAAAAATGGATAAACAGTTGTATTCAGTAATCACAGGAACTGGCTCATACGTTCCTACTCAAGTGATTAAAAATGATGATTTTTTGCAAAATAGTTTTTTTTCTGCTGCAGGTGAACCTGTTAAAAAGACAAATCGGGAAATAATAGATAAATTTAAAGAGATAACGGAAATAGAGGAGAGACGATATGTGGAAGACCAATTTGTTGCATCTGACATAGGGGCCTTTGCTGCTAGAAAGGCACTGGAATCGGCCAACGTTGATCCTGAAACGCTTGATAAAATTATTGTAGCGCATAATTTTGGAGATATTAGTAAAAAGACTCTTCGAACTGATATTCTTCCTTCACTCGCCGCCAAAGTCAAGCACAAACTGAGAATTCAAAATCCTTTTTGTGGGGCTTATGATGTTTTGTTTGGTTGCCCAGGCTGGATTGAAGCCGTTATTCAGGCTGATTTTTATATCAAAGCAGGTGCCGCAAGAAAGGTTCTTGTGATAGGGGCTGAAACTTTGTCTCGGATTTCCGACCCCCACGATGTTGACAGTATGATCTATTCGGATGGGGCGGGAGCAGTTATTCTAGAGGCTCGTCAAAGCGAAAGCCCCGTGGGTATTATTTCACATATTTCGCGTAGCGATACATTCGAGAATGCATGGTTTCTTCATATGGGGCCATCCTATAATCCGGAATTGGATCAGAAGGAGCAATTTTTAAAAATGAATGGTAGAAAAGTTTATGAATATGCTCTTAATACTGTTCCTGCCACGGTTAAGAAAGCAATAGATGATGCCAAAATTGACATAGCGGATGTAAAGAAGGTATTGATTCATCAGGCCAATGCTAAAATGGACTACGCTATTTTGAAGCGCTTGATGAAATTATATGGTCTACGTTCCGTGCCTGATAATATTATGCCCCTAACAATTGGCTCTTTGGGGAATAATTCTGTAGCCACTGTTCCGGTTCTTTTTGATTTGGTTATGCGGAACGAATTGAAAGATCATCGTCTACACAGTGGAGACCATTTTGTTTTTACTTCGGTTGGTGCAGGAATGAATATTAATGCCATCGTATATAAAATGCCTTGATAGGGAAAAATGGCTTGTTTTTTGTATACTATTTTTTCACCTAGTTGGGTGATGTGCCTTGAACCATTTTGGTTTTAAGGCTTTTTATTTTGGCCTACATATCTAAAAATATACATATTTAGAAATTGATGAATGGGAGTTTGTTGAAATAGAAATGAGGAGTACCCAAGATGCTAGTGGTATTTTATTTTTCGGAAATTTATATCTTTCCAGTTTTTAAAAGGAAAAATATGAATTAGAGATAAAGAGTGTTTCGGATCGCTCTTTCTTGACTATGGCCCAAATGAACCCTTCAATATTATGATGAGTTAAAGAAGAATTACTTACGCAAATTAAAAGTGTTAGATTAGTATTGTTATGAAAAAACAAAATCTGTTACTTATTCTGCTTCTTTTTTGGAGTGCGTTTTCTGCCTATTCTCAGGTTTTGGAACCTGTAAAATGGAGTTTCTCGGTGCGCTCTATTTCGGATACCGATGTTGAAGTGATAGCAGAAGCTACTATTGATGAAGGTTGGCATCTTTATTCGGTGAACCTGCCTGAAGATGGCCCCGTCCCAACGTCTGTGAATCTTGTGTCATCCGACGATTTTGAACCAATAGGGGAGATCCGGGAAGAGCCTGCACCCGTTACAAAGTTCGACAATACATTTAAGATGGAGCTCTCATGGTTTTCCAATACTGCAAAGCTCACCTTGCCGGTAAGGCTTAAATCATCCGATGTCCATGTTATTGAAGGTTATGTGGAGTTTATGGCCTGCGATGATGAACAGTGTCTGCCTCCTGATCGAATAGATTTTTCTTTAACCATAGATAAGGCAGGAGTTGATATAGGTGGAGGAGGCCAAGTGACACCAACGGCTGCCACCTCAGGAAAGGATCAACAAATCATAGTTCAGAAGGAAACTGTTGAAGTATCCGAAAAGGGAGATGTCGATTCGGAAGAGGTTGGAGAACGTGGCAATTGGGCCATTTTTTGGATCTCATTTCTGGGAGGATTAGCAGCTCTTTTGACGCCCTGCGTATTTCCGATGATTCCTATGACGGTGAGCTTCTTTACTAAGCAGAGCAAAACAAAAGCTACCGGTATAAGAAATGCCTTATTATACGGTATTTCTATAATTGTCATTTATGTTATTCTTGGGACAGTGGTGACAGCACTGTTTGGTGCCGACGTACTCAATAAGTTATCTACCGATCCATGGTTTAATCTGTTTTTTGCGGCTTTACTGATTATTTTTGCCGTCTCGTTTTTTGGAGCATTCGAAATTGTTCTTCCTTCGTCATGGGTTAGTGCCGCTGATAAAGGGGCCGATAAGGGAGGATTGTTAGGAATTTTCTTTATGGCCTTTACCTTGGCGTTGGTATCTTTTTCATGTACCGGACCTATTGTGGGTACCTTGATTGTGCAGGCCGCCTCGGTGGGAGGCATGGCCCCGGTAATTGGTATGTTAGGTTTTTCTTTGGCATTGGCTTTGCCTTTTACTTTGTTTGCTGCTTTTCCCGGCTGGCTTAATTCTTTACCCAAGTCGGGAAGTTGGCTGAACTCGGTTAAAGTTTTTCTGGGGTTCCTGGAACTGGCGTTTGCTTTTAAGTTTTTGAGTATAACAGATATGGTATTAGGGCTTCATATTTTGGAACGCGAAGTGTTTATTGCCATTTGGATTACTATATTTGGTGCCCTTGGATTCTATTTGATGGGGAAAATCAGACTTCCGCACGATTCCCCAATGGAGCATCTTCCGGTTTCCCGTATGATGTTGGGCTTAGTCGTTTTTGCGTTTACTATATACATGATTCCGGGGCTTTGGGGGGCACCGGTTAATCTGATCAGCGGATTTCCACCTCCAACCAATTATGCCGAGTCACCCTATGGTGTAGGAAACCGGACTCCGGGAAGTGGAGGCGCTCCTGCGGTTTCTCTTTCTGAGGATATGCATCTGGGCCCTCAGGGAATTCCGGCATTTATTGACTATGATAAGGCGTTGGCCTACGCGAAGCAAGTGAATAAACCGTTACTTCTCGATTTTACCGGGAAGGGGTGTACTAATTGCCGGAAAATGGAAGATGCCGTTTGGTCGGATCCAACGGTCAAAAATATGTTGACCAACGATTTTGTTTTGACGTCGCTATATGTAGATTTTAGAGAAGAGCTTCCAGAAGAAGAGAAATATGTATCACCTGTTACCGGGAAGAAGATTAGAACGGTGGGTAACAAATGGAGCGATTTTCAGATTTCTCGCTTTCAAAAAAACAGCCAGCCACACTATGTTATTTTGGGCCTTGATGAGGAAAAACTTGTTCCTGACAGGGGCTATAACACCGATATTGAGGCTTATCTTAATTGGTTGAAGAGGGGCTTGAGTGCTTTTGAAGAACAACAAGAGTGAAAAGTTGCAATGCTTTAATAACAAGTTGTATAATGAATTAAATGCAGAAAAAATGGACCTCTTCGCGTGAATCTCACGCTAAGAAGTCCATTTTATTTTTGTTTGATATACGATTCCAAAATAATTTCCTTTCTTCAACCAAGCAGATTATTGAATGTGTCTTTCATCATTCTGCAACCGCTTTGTTATTACGATTACATGTTGTTGTTCAAACTTATCTCAACTGTCAGTTTAAGGTTATCCCTAATGTTGGTCATTCTTTATACACGATCTCTGTAAAACTTATGCAAGGTTCCGTCATAACCTTTACCGGTCATTGATATAACCTTTGAAAGCGAAAAATAATTTTTTCGTCTATCTCAAAATTTGAGCTTTGCCATATTTATTTGTTCTCCTCTCTCCAATGAAATTATAGGATTATTCTGCCTAGATTATAAATAAAATTCTTCTTTCTCTATGCTTTCTGACTGTAAACTGTTTTACTTTAATCTATACTAATCATTAGTTGGTAAAAATTTCCTTTACGCTGCTGGTTTTTAATTTTAGATTTGGTTAAGGTTTTAATTGCGAAGAATTAGTATATCCAAATTTAAAAAATGGATATGTGAATTTTAGACCATAGACCTGAATGTTCTCGGATTAATATTGACATCATTAACCAAATCAGAAACATGAAACATATTTTACTAGCTCTCATTATAATAATAGTTCTATTTGAAGGGATCGGGGAATTAGTTGCCCAGCAAATAGATTTTTATAATCTTGAGGAAGAGCAACTTTACAACCCTGACAAAAAGTATAATACCTGGTCTGTGACGGCCGGCTTCGGCCCGGTAGTTTATTATACTGATGTAAATGATTATGCCCTATTCCCATCCTCACACTGGCGCTTTGGACCATCTTTTTTGGTTAGTAAACAGTTTGGCAGACCTTGGTCTGTTGATGCTCAGTTTTTGACAGCAGATCTGTATGGGGAAAAGAATACCCGGTACTTTTCTGGGAATTTTTATGATTTATCCTTAAATCTGAATGTGAGTATCAATCAGTTGGTGCTCTTTGGCCCCATTCGTGACCGCCTTAATATATATGGTAAAATAGGACTGGGTGTTAATTACTTTAGAGCGCGCCAGAGAAGTCTAAGCACCGGAAATTGGATAACGGTAGGAGAGGTTCATAGCGGGACACCAGGTTATCCTCGTCCTTATGGTTGGGCTGAGACCGATTATCTGGCCATAGGATATGATAGACAGAACCCCGAAGAAATAACAGATCGCAGAAGTGAGGTGGTGGTTCCCATTGGTTTGGGAATCGATTACAGACTTAATAAAAGCTTTGATGTTGGTTTTGAGCTTACCTTAAGGAATCTTACTCAGGATAATTTGGATGTCAATCTCACGGGTGCCGATAATGATTCATACATGGCCGCACTTTTTACTTTGACATATAAAATAGGCAAAAAGAATAAGCGGCATTCTTTGTGGACCTATAAAGATTTTAATCTGGCCTATGAAAGAGAACGGCAAAAACAGCCCTTTGGGCGTGAGCTTGATTCATTGCGTCAGAGACTTGATTATTTGGCCGCAAATGATTCATCAGTTACAGATACAACATTAATTTATAATGAAATTGTAGAACAACGCTATGTATTGGTTGCATCTGTATTCTTTGGTTTTGATAAGACGGAAATCACATCTGAGGCTCATAGGACAATTGCAATAGTTGCCCAGTTTATGAAAGAAGATGAGAGTCGGAAAGTGATTGTACAAGGTTACTGCGATGAGCGAGGATCTGACGACTATAATGTTAAGTTAAGTCAAAGGCGATGTGATGCCGTGGTCGACGTCTTGGTGAAAGATTATGGCATTGACCGGAGCCGCTTCGAAACTGAACCTGTAGGAGAGAATGAACTACTATCCAATACCAAGGAGCTTGCGCCAAATGGTGTTCATATGGTCAATCGTCGTGTAGATATTTTCCAAAAAATTGAAGAATGAGACTTTCTGTAATAATTACCCTACTAATTTTTAGTGGTACTGTAAGTGGGCAAATCGCAGAAAAAAAAGGGTTTATTAAAACCCCCGAAATGATATATTCCTTTGGTCAGAAATATAACACATGGTCAGTGGGAGTGGGGTTTGGTCCAGTTTTTATGTATGCCGATCAACGAGGATACACCATTATTCCGGATGAAGATATTCACTTTGGTCCTTCTGTTTTGTTAACTAAACATCTGGTACCTGCTTTTGGCTTTGAGCTTCAATATCTCCAGGCAGATATGTCAGGCAAGGAAGGTCGGTACGGATTTGAAGGAGACTTGCTCGACTTTTCCATTAACGGGATTGCCATATTGAATCAAATGTCTGCACATCCCGGACCGATAAATGATCACTGGAATTTTTATTTGAAGATTGGTGTGGGGGCAACTTTGTTTCGTAGTCGTTTGCTTTTCAGTGAGACCGGAGAAGTGGTACAGCGAAGTGACCTATACGAAACTGCCAGTTCTGAATATGTGGTGCTTGGATATGATAAAAATGATTACCGCAAGAAAAAACCTCGTCAATCGGAGATTGTGATGCCTTTCGGATTAGGGGTAATGTACCGGTTAAACAACCGATTTGATGTGGGTGTGGAAAGTATTTTACGCTTCTCAACGTCAGACAATCTGGATAATATATTAACCGGAGCTACCAATGATCGCTATTTGTTTACATCACTAAATGTGAGCTACAAATTGGGTGATAAGGATCGTCGCCATGTGCGGTGGACCTATCGTTCGGAAGGAATGGATTTACTTGGAAGGAAACAGAAGGATAATTTTGAGGATGAGGTAAGAAGGCTTGCCGATGAAATGGCGTTGTATGAAGCAAATAGGCCTGTGAAAAAAGATTCTGTCGTAATATCTGAAACTTTGAAGATTATTTATGATCGTTATAATGTCAGAACCCTTTTCTTTCCGGAAAGAAAATTTAGATCCTTTAGTCCAGCCGATCAACTGTTGATGGGGCAAATGGCGGTGCAATTGCATAATTCATCTGACAAGAAGTTGTATCTATATGGTTATTACCATTCCGAGAATGAGAGCCTAGATGCTGTTGAAGAGAGTCTAAATCAATGTAAGGCAGTTAAAGACTTTATGGTTAAAAATTTTGGGATTGATCGTTCAAAAATAGAGATTATTCCCAAAGGGACCGATGATCCGATCTTTTCAGAGGGGGATTTATCTTCTAGAGTACATGAAATGGTGAACAGAAGGGTGGATATGGTGTTAAAGTAGTAATGATTACTTTAAGGCGTTGATCGATTAGGAGATAAAATGAAACCAATAACAGTGATTTTTGATGGTTATTGCGTGTTGTGTAGTGGTTTTGCCAGGTGGTTAAAGAAAAGGAGCGGAGATTCGATGTCGTTGATTTCGGCACAATCGGGTCCAGGTATTCTGTTGATGCATCAATTGGGGCTAGACTTGAATAACTTTGATGAAGTAGTTGTTAAAACGAAAGAAGGATCTGTATTATCAGGTTCTTCTGCAATTCTTTATATTCTGGAACATTCTGGGAAAACCGGGCATTGGTGTGGACGCATTTTAAAGTTTTTTCCCTCTTCATTCCTCAAATGGGGCTATCGTATGGTTGCAAAAAACCGTTACCAATGGTTTGGGCGCCGTGCTACTTGTACTTTTATTCCGGATTAAGTTCACCTTTTTGTTCTTGTCGATATTTGGCTGATAACAGGGATAAAGATTTTCCAAATATGGTTAAGGCTTCCTTGGTGGCATCGGTTATTTCCGTTCCTTGAAGTTTAAGCATAAAAGCATTATAAAGAGCGGCCAGCATCAGTTCGATATCATGTCGGGGGGTTGGTTTCATTTTTTTTTCAAGCTCTTTAATGTGCGGAACGGCCTTCATAAATTGATGCTGATAAGCCATTTCTTTGGACGAGTGCATAAGTTTGAGATGAAGGTTGTTCATGTCGTTAATTATATTGATCAAGACTTGAAGGTGACCTTTCTGTTCAATCTTTTCATTTTTTATCATGAAAACTAGGTTTTCATACCAATCAAAAATTTCTTTTTTGACATTTTCGGGTTGTTCGTATTGCGATATGATGGTCTTCTCAATTTTCGCCATGTCCAGATCGTTTGCGCGGATGAGATCTTCAATCTGCCACATATAGAGGATATATCCTGCGATATCGTTTTGCTTTTTATGTTTTGAAACAATCATTATTAGAGAGAAAAATAGGTTTTATGTTGAATATTATGGTGATTAATCAAAGAAATTCCAACCTTTGTCATTCAGGTTGTCCAGTTCTCTGCGATCTTTTTTTGTAGGTCGTCCGGTTCCTTTTGGTCGGTTCATTTTTTGTGTAAGATGAGCCATTTCCAAAAGTTCCAGTTCTTCTTTTGGAGTAACATCTTCAATGAAACCGTCAACGAGTTTTGCTCCCATTCTTTTTTCCGACAAATTGAGAACTTTGTAAGTCTTTATAGCCGGAGGTACTTTGATGGAAATTTTATCACCACAACGAATCAGTCGAGAGGATTTTACTGGTAAGTTGTCGATGAGTACCCTTCCTTTTTTGCAAGCTTCGGCGGCCAGACTACGCGTTTTGAAGAGTCTGACAGCCCACAGGAATTTGTCAATTCGAACCGTTTCTGACCTATTCATAATAGTTATTTGTTATTATATTGGCTCATGGTTTGGGCTAGGCCGATAGTTCCAAAGGCTTTAATGATTTCGCCGGCCATTTCAATGCGTTCGGGAAGTTGGGCGGCTTCATCTGACGACCATCTTCCCAAAACATGTTCAATTTGGCGTCCCCGAGGAAAATCATTCCCTATACCAAATCTTAACCGTGCATAGTTGTTATGTCCCAGTACTTGGTTGATGTTTTTTAATCCGTTATGTCCGGCATCACTACCTTTGGCTCTTAATCTCAAGGTGCCAAAAGAAAGTGCCAGATCATCCAAAACAATGAGTAACCTTTCCGCAGGAATTTTTTCTTTTTTCATCCAGTAGTTGACAGCCCTGCCGCTAAGATTGACATATGTGTTGGGTTTCAATAAAATAAATATTCGCCCTTTATATTTATATTCTGTAATAGCCCCATATCTGACGTCATCAAAATCAAGTCCTTCTTGTTTTGCGATGGCATCTAGTATGTCAAACCCAATGTTATGTCGGGTATGTTCGTATTCTTTTCCAATGTTTCCTAATCCTGTAATTAAATATTTCACTGTTTTGTCCTTATTATTTTTTGGAAGTAATAAGTTATGTAAATTTTTAAGAAGGGTTTTCATCTTGCAGTATTGATTTCTTCCGCAAAATTAGGTTAATCAGTTATTAACTCCTAATAGGAGAAGGTGAGATTTATATTTTGAGAAAAAATAGAAAAAACCTCCATATTGAGCCATATGGAGGTTTGATTTGATGAAAAGAAATATTGTAACTTTATGCTTCTTCTGCTGTTTGACCAGCGGCGCGTGCAGCCCGTGTCAGTTTAACCGATGCCACCACCTGATTGCTGGTATTGAGCAATTCGATGTTTTCAAAATTGAGCTGGCCAACCTGAATACTTTTACCAAGACCAAGGTTGGTAACATCAATTTCCAACATGTCAGGAATATCCTTGGTCAGAGCTTTAACTTTTAATTTCCGTTTTTCCAGTGTCAATTTACCCCCGGCTTTTACACCTACTGCCAATCCTTTTAGTTTTACAGGTATTTCGATAGTAATGGGTTTATCCTGAAATACCTGAAGAAAGTCAACATGAATGGCATTATCTGATACCGGATGAAATTGAACATCCTGAATAATGGCATCATACTTTTCACCCTCAACATCTAGATTCACCAAGTGTACCTTGGGCGTAAAAATCAGTTTGTTGAAATCTTTAAGCAACGCTGAAACATGAATGGTTTCTTTTCCTCCATAGATAACACAAGGAACTCTACCTTCCTTGCGGAGCTTACGGGTAGCTGTTTTTCCAAGATCTTCACGCTTGGTCGCTTTTAATTCAATTGTCTGCATTGTTTTTGTTTTTTATGTGTTACTCAAAATTAAGATTGTAATGTGAAACCTTAATTCCCCATCACACGAAGCTTTTTTGCGGCCGCAAAGGTAATAAATTAAATAACAAACTGCGTGCTAATAGATTGGTAATTATAAACTTTTTCTATAGTGTCTGCAAATAGTTGTGCAGCAGAGAGAACCTTGATTTTTTCCGACTTCCGACGTAAAGGAATTGAGTCGGTAACGTATAGCTCATCAATTTTTGAATTTTCAATATTTTCGTAAGCAGGACCACTGAGAACAGGGTGGGTGGCAAAAGCTCTGACACTTTTTGCTCCTTGATCCATCATCATATCTGCAGCTTTAGAAAGAGTTCCTGCCGTATCTACCATGTCATCCAATATTACAACATTTTTCCCTTCCACATCGCCAATGATACGCATTTCATCTACCACATTGGCTTTTGAACGGTGTTTGTGGCAAATAACCATTGGGCTATCGAGAAATTTGGCATAGGTGTTGGCTCTTTTGGTGCCTCCCACATCGGGGGAAGCAACTACTAGGTTGTCGAGGTTTAATTTTCGTATGTGTGGAACAAAAATGCTGGAAGCATAAAGATGATCAACCGGAATGTCGAAAAAGCCTTGTATTTGATCGGCATGCAAATCCATGGTAATGATTCTGTCCACGCCTGCGGTGGTGAGTAAATCAGCTACCAGTTTGGCCCCAATGGCAACCCTAGGCTTGTCTTTGCGATCTTGACGTGCAAAACCAAAGTAGGGAATTACAGCTACCAGTTTGTATGCTGATGCCCTCTTGGCTGCATCAATCATCATTAATAATTCGAATAGATTATCTGAGGGGGGAAACGTTGACTGGATAAGGAATACATGGGCTCCGCGTATGGTCTCTTCAAAGGCGGTGGTGAATTCTCCGTCACTGAATCGCATCACATTAATGTTTCCAAGTTCTCGTCCATTGCAAAGGCTGATTTTTTCGGCTAAATACCTAGTATTGGAACCGGAAAAGAGTTTGATAGGTGCTTTGGGTGGCATTTAAAATCCTGTTTTTCAGTTGTTTTATTAGGAATTGTCTGCCTGCAAAGATAAGAAAAATCAACTTTTATAAGTAGAAATACGGGGTTAAAGTTTTGCGGAACCCTAAAAATAATAGAGGATTTTCAGAGTTTGTTAATTTCTTGAATATAATGGAGAATTTCTTCTCTTCCACTTTTTGTGACAACTGAGGTGTAAAATATTGGTGGTAATATTTCCCAATCCAGGAGGAGACGTTCCTTATATACCTTGATGTTGTTTTCGAGCTGCAAGGGTTTTAGCTTGTCAGTTTTAGTAAAAACAATAGAAAAGGGAATGTTGTTTTTCCCTAAGTTTTGTATAAAGTTCAAATCTTGTTTTAGCGGAGCATGCCTGCTGTCAACCAAAACAAAAAGTGTGGATAAATTGGGGCGATCTATCAAATAGGAATTGATCATTTTTGTGAATTTCTCTCTTTCCGTTTTGGGTAGTTTAGCATAACCATAACCCGGTAAATCGACCAAATACCATTGGTTGTTGATGATATAATGGTTTATGAGTCTTGTTTTTCCGGGGGTTCCGGAGATTTTGGCTAAGCTTTTTCGTTGGCAAAGCATGTTCAACAACGATGATTTGCCAACGTTTGATCGGCCGATAAAGGCAAATTCAGGTTTATTAGGAGTAGGGCAGTCTTTAGGATGTGGACTGCTTTTCAAAAAACGTGCATCTGTTATATCCATTTTTATTTGCAAAAGTAGATAAAAATGGGGATAAATAGATGAAGTGATTATCTTTGTGAATTGGTGAAATAAAAAATCAACGACAATGGAAAAAAAATTATATCCCTTGAAATTTAATCCTATTTTCAAACCTAAAATTTGGGGTGGCACAAAGTTGAATACTGTATTGAGTAAAAATTTGGGAACAGCGCGTGATATTGGAGAAAGTTGGGAGTTGAGTGGTGTTGATGGGGATGTTTCGGTTGTATGCAACGGCTTTTTGAAGGGGAATACCTTGAATGAATTGCTCGAAATTTATATGTCAGAATTAGTAGGTGATAAGGTTTTTGAAAAATATGGCGAAGAATTTCCATTGTTGATAAAATTTATCGATGCCAATGACGACTTGTCTATTCAGGTTCATCCGAATGATGAATGGGCTGCAAAGCGTCATAATTCCTTTGGAAAGACGGAAATGTGGTATGTCATGCAGGCAGATGCAGGCTCATTTTTGATCAGTGGATTTAAAAAGGATACTAGCAGTGAGGAGTATCTGAAAGCTTTAAAAGAAAAAAGAGTGGATGAGTTGTTGCAGAAGCACGAAGTATCCCCCGGAGATGTGTTTTTTATTCCGGCCGGGAGGGTGCATGCTATAGGAAAGGGAATTTTACTTGCTGAAATTCAACAGACATCTGATTTAACCTATAGAATATATGATTATGATCGGAGGGATGCTCAGGGAAATACCAGAGAACTTCATACTGAATTGGCTTTGGATGTCATCGATTTTTCAGGAAACGGGCATTATAAGACGGAATATTCGGTGCGTCCCAATGAAACGACACGGATTGTTGAGTCACCCTATTTTGTAACCAGTCTGATAGACCTTAACGGGCATGTTCTGCACAAAGATTTTTATTATCTTGACTCATTCATTATTCTGATTGGAGTAGAAGGACATGCCGAAATTATTTACCATAACGATCAAAAGGAGAGTATTTCGATGGGGGAGACCGTGTTGATTCCTGCCGATTTGAAAGAATTTTCAATCCATACGGACGGAAAATGTAAATTGTTGGAGGTTCATTTGCCAGATGGTGAGAAAAAGTAATGTGTGAGAAAAATGTTGTGATTTGATTTAAAATTATAACTTTGCAGGCTGAAAAAGTGCTAAATTAATAGTGTTGGATTGCATATTACAGGATACCAATAACAATTAAAGGTTCAACTGGCTTGAATCTGGAAAGTTGTATAGGACCGGAGGAAGTACCATTTGATTAGTTTTTTTAGGACTGGTTTACTTCGCTTGGAATAAAAAGCTTACAATCCCGTCTGGATTCAAGGTGTTAATTAATTTTTGAGCAAATGAAGGTATTAAAATTTGGTGGAACCTCCGTTGGATCTGCTGAAAGGATGAAGGGAGTAGCAAGTTTAGTGACTTCTCCGGATAATAAAATTATTGTGTTATCTGCGATGGCAGGAACAACCAATAGTTTGGTTGAAATTGCAAATTATTTATATAAAAAGAATTACGATGGGGCCAATGAGGTCATCAATCGGTTGGAAAAAAGTTATCTTGATACCGTTAAAGATCTTTTTTCAGAGGAGGAATACCGAAAAAAGAGTGTTGAACTGGTAAAATCTCATTTTGATTATATCCGGTCTTTTACTAAAGATGTATTTACCGTATTCGAGGAAAAATCTATTTTGGCTCAGGGAGAGTTAATTACAACGGCTTTGTTTAACTTTTATCTCCAGGAAAAAGGGTATAATTCAGTGCTACTGCCAGCACTCGATTTCATGCGCACCAATAAAAATAATGAGCCGGATACAGTATATATTAGAGAGAATCTGCAGCGTCTTTTAAAAAGTGCTCCAAATAAACATTTGTATATTACTCAGGGGTATATCTGTCGTAATGCTTTTGGTGAGGTTGATAATCTGCAGCGCGGTGGAAGTGACTATTCCGCATCCCTTATCGGTGCTGCCGTTGATGCAGTAGAAATACAAATATGGACAGATATTGATGGGATGCACAACAATGATCCAAGGTATGTCGAAGATACCAAATCAATAGCAGAGCTTTCCTTTGACGAAGCTGCTGAGTTGGCCTATTTCGGAGCAAAAATTCTCCATCCCACCAGTGTGTTGCCTGCCAAACTTGCTAATATTCCGGTTCGATTACTTAATACCATGGATTCTAAGGCACCGGGAACAAGAATTACATCTTCTCAGCATAAGGGAAGACTTACTGCCGTTGCTGCCAAAGATAATATTACAGCCATTAAAATTAAATCGGGACGGATGCTTCTAGCTTATGGTTTTTTGCGGAAAGTCTTCGAAATTTTCGAAAGTTATAAGACACCAATCGATATGATTACGACCTCTGAAGTTGGTGTTTCGGTAACTATTGATAACGATCGTCATTTGGAGGAAATTGTCGATGATTTACGAAAATTTAGTACTGTTGAAGTTGACAGAGATCAGGTTATTGTGTGTGTGGTTGGTGACTTGGTGGCTGAGAACAATGGTTATGCCAACAGGATTTTTGAAGCATTGAAGGATATTCCCATAAGAATGATTTCCTATGGGGGGAGCGAGCATAACATATCTCTGCTGGTTCACGTTAAAGATAAGGTTAAAGCTCTTAGGGCTTTGAGTGCTAAATTATTTTGATTTTTCTCCTCATATCATGACTATATTTCCTACTGAAAAGTTTAAGGATCTTCGAACCCCTTTTTATTATTATGATATGTCTCTGCTGGAAGAGACTCTGGCTTTTATAAAGAGAGAGTCTCAGAGGTATGGGTTTCATATTCATTATGCGGTAAAAGCCAATGCCAACGACCGTATTCTGGAACGTATATGCCAGTATGATTTTGGCGTAGATTGCGTGAGTGGAAATGAGATGAAGAAAGCCTTGGAATTAGGTTTTCCTCCTGGTGGTGTTGTTTTTGCAGGGGTAGGAAAAACAGATTGGGAAATTGAAATGGGACTTGAAAATGACATTGCCTGTTTCAATGTAGAGTCTCTGGCCGAACTGGAGGTTATTCATGAATTAGCTCGAAAGGTGGGGAAAAAAGCACGAGTGGCCCTCAGAATTAATCCCAATGTAAATGCCAATACACACCATTACATAACTACCGGACTTGATGAAAATAAATTTGGAATTGGGATATCTGAACTTGAAAAGGTTGTAGAGGAGATGCGGCAGATGAAATACATTCAATTTCAAGGAATGCATTTTCATATAGGATCTCAAATTACGGATCTGGATAATTTTAAGGAATTGTGTTTGCGTATAAATGAATTGCAGGAGTGGTTTATTTCCCGACATTTGTTTCCCAGATTGATTAATGTGGGAGGTGGATTTGGTGTGGATTACCATGATCCGGATGGCATGCCTATCCCTGATTTCTACTCTTATTTTAAAGTGTTTAAAGATTTTCTGGAATTAAAACCCGACCAAGAGTTACACTTTGAATTGGGAAGATCTGTTGTAGCGCAATGCGGAAATTTAATTTCCAGAGTTTTGTATGTCAAAGAGGGGGTAAAAAAACGTTTTGCCATCCTAGATGCTGGGATGACCGATTTAATAAGACCTGCACTTTATCAGGCCAGTCATAAAATAGAAAATCTGGCTGATAGAGATGGAGAGAAAGTTAGATACGATGTTGTAGGCCCCATTTGCGAATCTTCTGACAGCTTTGGAAAAGCGCTTGATTTGCCAGAAATGAAAAGAGGAGATCTGGTGGCAATCAGAAGTGCAGGCGCTTATGGTGAAGTAATGGTATCTCATTATAATTTGCGAAAAGAACCCGGAACCTATTATTCTGATACCGTTTAAGAACTTACTACAGATGATAAACAAAGAGGATGGATAGATTTTTTTTCCGCTATGTTTATCATCTGTAGTTTTGTTTTAAACTTCATAATCAACGCAGGCGCGCTCAACTAGTATTTCTTTGATCATTGCCAACACCTTCAAATGTTCAGGATGAGTGGCATAAGCCTTAAGCCCTTCCATATCTTCGAATTCAGTGGTTAAGGCCATGTCATATTTTTCATTGTCATTGCAGTTGATTCCCACTTCTATTTTTTTCAGACTCTCAGTTTTGTCAATTAATGCTTCAAGATTGGTCTTGATCGAAAGGATTTGAGACTTCTTATTTGCTTCGTTTGTGGAGCTCTTGAATTTGAAAAGTACAATGTGTTTAATCATAGGATGTTAAAAATAGATTGAATCAAAAGTTTTTTTAGTGGTGTAAAAGTATAAAAAACATATTTTCTGAAGTGTTTCAAAGTGCTTGAAAAGGCAAAAAAATTATTATTTTGCATTTTGATTTTACCAAAAGTATGCAAAGATTATATTGCTTTTAATTCTATGCCTTATTTGTGCTAGAGCGATTGAAACTTGATTTTTATTGAGATAAATTATTCCAAAATTCTACGCCATGCTTAATGATATTCATCCTGAAAAGATAATGTATATTGATATTGAAACTGTGCCCCAGTATGAAAGTTTTGAAAATCTTGACGATACTATGAAGGCATTGTGGATTAATAAATCAGCCAAAACTTCGGGTGGCGATGTGCCGCCGGATGAGGATTATGCCAGAGCAGGTATTTATGCTGAGTTTGGAAAAATTATCTGTATATCGGCCGGAATTCTTAAGCCAGAACAGGGAGGACGTACTTTAAGAATTAAATCATTTTTCGGGCACGATGAGAAAATGCTTCTTCAAGATTTTTCTTCCGCACTGAAAAGTTTCACTTCAAAGCCCGGTACCAATATTTGCGGGCACAATGTTAAAGAATTTGATTTTCCTTACATTGCCCGAAGAATGATTGTGAATGGTTTACCGTTACCAGATATTCTTGATGTAGCTGGCAAAAAACCATGGGAGGTGAAATTTATCGATACTCTGGATCTCTGGAAATTTGGTGACTACAAGCACTATACCTCGCTTAATTTGTTGACACACATTCTTGGAATCCCATCCCCAAAGGATGATATTGATGGAAGTCAGGTGGCCAGAGTTTATTATGAAGATAATGATGTAGAACGAATCGCCAAATATTGTGAAAAAGATGTGTTGGCTACGGTGCAACTATTCCTTAGGTTAAAGGGGGAAGAATTATTGGATACAGAAAAAGTAATTTCTGTTTGAAATGTCTGATATTCATTGTATAAAATTTAACCGAAGCCTCTCTACTCATCCAGGAAATATCGAACGGTTTTGACAAAGAGTTCTTTCTTTTCGGCATGGACCCAGTGTCCGGCACCTGGAATGGAGACAATTTGTGAACCTGGAAAAAATTGATTGATTACCAGTGCATCTTCATCATGAATATAGGGGGATTTTTCCCCTCTGATAAAAATGGTTTCCGGCATTTTATGATTAGGTTTTTTTATCCCTGAAAAACCGTCCATGATTTCATCCATGTTATTCTTTAAGGCTTCAAGATTTAATTGCCAAAAGTATTTACCCATTTTATTTCTTTTCAGGTTTTTCATCAGAAAAGCCCTCAACTTTTGTGAAGGAAATGAAGCTTTCAGAATCTCATCAATGGTTCGTCGATCTGAATATTGGAGCGGATTTAATGATATTAATTCTTCTACGATTTTTTGATGGTCAGCGGTTACTTCTGCAAAATTGGAAAAAGAACGATACGATTTTGGCGCAATATCGACCACTATCAGTTTTTCTGTCATTTCCGGATGGTCCATACAAAAGCGCATTACTGTTTTTCCGCCCATACTATGCCCAAGAAGAATCGCTTTTTCTAGATTGATCTTTTTTAAAAGTTCATAAATGTCGCCTGACATTGCTTCGTAAGTTTGTTCCTCACTGTGAGGCGATCGACCATGGTTTCGCTGATCAACGAGGATTACTCTATAATCATTTTCAAAACTCTTGGCGACCGTCAACCAGTTGTCAGAAGATCCATAAAGACCATGCACGATAACAATGGTTTTGTTACCGTGACCTTTATCGCGATAGAAAAGTTCCATTTTTATTATTCCCTGATGAGTAATTCTTTGTACTTATTAATGGTTAATTCCAGACCATAATATAAGGCATCACTAATTAATGCATGACCTATGGAAACTTCCTTTAAAAAAGGAATTCGTTCGTTGAAGAATTTTAGATTCTGTAAATTGAGATCGTGTCCGGCGTTTATTCTAAGCCCTGCTTTATTCGCAATATTTGCAGCCTCTATAAAGGGGGCAATGGCTTTTTCAGGGTCTTGGGGGTACATGGTTGCATAGGGCTCTGTATATAACTCTATTCGATCGGTATTGGTTTTTGCAGCATTAATAATTAAGTCCGGATCTGGGTCCATAAAAATGGATGTTCGAATTCCGCACTCTTTAAGCTCCCCGATAATGTCTTGTAGAAATGAAAGATGATTGATCGTATCCCATCCTGAATTCGATGTTAGAGCATCAGGGGGATCAGGGACAAGTGTTACTTGATGAGGATGAACGGCTTTAACCAATTCCATGAATTGGGGAGAAGGGTAGCCTTCAATATTAAACTCAGTTTTGATAATGGGTCGAATCTCATATACATCCTTATACTTGATATGGCGTTGATCAGGCCTGGGATGAACTGTGACGCCATCTGCCCCAAAGTTTTGGACATCGATGGCTGCTTTTAAAACATTGGGAGTATTACCCCCTCTGGAGTTTCGAAGGGTTGCAATTTTATTAATATTTACACTTAGTTTTGTCATAATTGGAATGCGACTTAAAAATTAAATTATCGGAAAATAAAACACCCAAATGGCTTGTATGTTTAAAATATTGAATGTAATTTTCAGCAATAGAGATTCTTTAACATTGGCCAGTTTCTTTTAAAATGGTAAAGTTACAAAGTATTTCGTGAAAGCGTATTTTTATGTTGGCGAAAGATTTAATATCCGAAATTGTTCCTGCTCTGAAAACGTCCGATACAGGTGCTGATGCACTGAACTGGATGGAGGTGTTCAGAGTCTCACACCTGCCAATTGTCAACAATAAAGTATTTCTTGGCCTCATTTCAGATGCTGATATCTATGATTTGAATGCAGTGGATGAACCGTTGGGAAATCATAAACTGTCACTTATTGTGCCTTATGTGTTCGAGCATCAGCATATATATGAGGTGATTGAAATTGCTGCGCGTCTTAAATTAACAATTGTGCCGGTATTGAGTGAGGAACAAGAGTACATGGGGGTAATCACCCAAAACGATTTGTTGATCAGATTTTCTGAGCTGATTGCAGCGCAAACCCCGGGTGGTATCATCGAAATTGAAGTGGGGCCTCGTGATTATGCTTTATCAGAAATCTCTCGTATTGTAGAGGATTCGAATGCTAAAATCTTAAGTTTGTATGTGTCACAGAAACAGGGAGATGAGCAACTTAAAATTACCATAAAGTTGAATCGGGTCGATATCAGTTCGGTAGAGAATGCTTTTGTACGATATGGTTATAATATCAGGTCAACCTATGTGGGAGAACCAAGAGTGGATGACACGACCCGTCGTAATTTTGAATCCCTGATGAAATACCTGAGTATCTGAGATTGATTTCATCCCGAATTGTTTATCTTCGTTCTCAAAAAAGAATGGAAGTTGCCATATTTGGAAAAAGTTTTGGAGAAATTTTTTTTAATAATTGTCATCAGTTATTTGATTATCTCCATCAAAAGTCCATAAAAATAATAATTTTCAAGCCTTTTTATGAATTCCTGGTGGAAAAGGTGAACTTAAAACCGGAGGTGGAAGGTTTTTTTTCTACTCCTGAAGAACTACCTCTGGTGGATATGGTGTTCAGTATTGGTGGGGATGGTACATTTTTACAGGCAGTTACTTTTGTGAGAGATACGGGAATTCCGGTGGTTGGAATTAATAGTGGAAGATTAGGGTTTCTGGCTGATATTTCCCGTCATGAACTTCCGGCCGCACTTCAGGAAATTGAAAAGGGATTGTATGATGTTAAAAATCTCTCTGTACTGGAGTTAACATCACCCAAAAAATTTATCGGCGATTTTAATTTTGCATTAAATGAGCTGGCAGTCCATAAGCAGGACAGCTCCTCAATGATTACTATTCATGTGTATCTGAATAATGAATTCCTGAATTCTTATTGGGCAGACGGACTTATTGTGAGCACCCCAACCGGTTCCACAGCCTATTCTTTAAGTGTCGGTGGCCCTATTATGCATCCCGCCTCGCAGGGGTTGATAATTACCCCTATTGCACCTCATAATTTGACGGTTCGGCCTTTGGTGGTGCCTGATAATATGGAGCTGACTCTAAAAATGGAAGCAAGAGGTGGAAAATTTTTAGCCTCGCTCGACTCAAGAAGCGTGGTTGTGGATGTGGAAACAGAGATCAAGATCAGGAAGGCTGCTTTTACTGTTAATATGGTTCAAAGAACCAATCATAGTTTCTATTCCACGCTGAGAAATAAATTAATGTGGGGAGCAGATAAGCGTAACTGATCTTTTTGAAATGTATCTGTGATTTCAGCAATAAAGAGCATTGGATAACGTTTTTTGAGAAAGTCAGGATTTAATTCTATTTGTTAATGCTTCTATTTTACCGGATTTGTTGTATTGTATTGATGGTAGCACTTTTTTTGCATCCTTCCGGAAGTTTGGGACAGGATCGAATTGAAGGTGGTTTTTTTTTAGGGGCATCTTATTATTATGGAGATTTGAATCCTGGACAATTATTTTACCGTGCTCAACCATCATTGGGAGGAGTAATCAGGGTTGTGGCCAATAGTCGTATAGCTTTTAAAGGCGGATTGACAGTGATAAACTTAAAGGGAAATTATCCGGATCAGAATGTTCGATATCCTCTTCAAGATGGGTATACTTCTTCACAATATCGATTTAAGAGAAGTATGGCTGATTTTGCGGCTCAAATAGAAATTAATTTTTTTCAGTATGACCATCCGTTTCGTTCTGAAGAAACACGTTTTTCTCCATACATATCTACTGGCATGGCATCAACATTGTATCGTCGTTACAATTCAGGTGACGAGGATAATTCTGAAAAACCACATTTTATATTATCTTTGCCGATCGGCATAGGAATAAAATGGAAACTTTCTGATTGGGTGCATGTTGGAGTGGAATGGAATTTTAGAAAAACATTTGCGGATGATTTGGATTTGATGGGACATGGAGCTATTGATCCTTCTGATCCCTATGGTTTTAATCAGTCGTCTTTTATGCACAACAATGATTGGTACTCTTTTGCAGGATTATTGGTTACGTTTGATTTATACCATCGAAGAGTTACGTGTAATGCCGGTTATTAACTGTTGTGGAGTTCTCTTCGACGTGATGTTGCCAGTTAATTCTATTTCTGCTTTATTCCTTGCTTCAACGTATTATTCAGGGAGACCTGTTTCAGGCCTGAAATAAATAAAGGCCAAAGAGTTTTTTGTATGAATTTGAGTATTCTATGTCAGTAAAAGAGCAGCTCGATAAGAAAAAATTGCCGAAACATGTGGCCATTATTATGGACGGAAATGGCCGCTGGGCGCGAAAACGAGGTAATGCCAGAGTGTTTGGACATCAACAAGGGGTGAAATCGGTACGCGAGGTGACCGAAGCCGCCGCTGAATTGGGGTTGAAATTTCTTACACTTTACGCTTTTTCCACTGAAAATTGGAGCCGCCCCAAAACCGAAGTGGATGCATTAATGTCTTTGTTGGTTTCAACCATTTCTTCTGAAACCAAGACTTTAATGGATAATAATGTCAAACTTAAAACCATTGGGTGCAAAGAGAATTTGCCTGGTGATGTCCGGGATAAGCTGACCGCCTGTATGGATCAAACAAAAGATAATGATGGACTAACATTGGTGCTGGCATTGAGTTACAGTTCCCGTTGGGAAATTGTGGAAGGGGTTAAGAAAATTGCATCAGATGTGTTGGATGGGAAATTGAACGTTGATCAGGTCAATGCCGATATTTTTAGCCATTATCTTGAAACGTCGTATATGCCTGATCCTGAGTTGTTGATTAGAACCAGTGGGGAATTGCGAATCAGTAATTTTCTTCTTTGGCAGATTGCTTACTCAGAATTGTATTTTTGTAACGTATTATGGCCCGATTTTCGCAAGGAACATTTCTTTAAAGCATTACTCGATTTTCAAGGTCGGGAAAGACGTTTCGGAAAAATAAGTGATCAGGTTAAAAAATAAATTTATAATAATGTTGAATCGCACTTTTTTAGTATACTTTTTTCTGATTTTTTCTTTTGTAACTCTCTTTTCTCAGGAAGAAAAACCTGTAATATCCTATTCCGGTAAACCCAAAGAATTTATTGTTGCAGATATTATTGTTACCGGAGATTTAAACAATGATCCCAAAATTTTGGCCAATTTATCCGGTTTAAAAGTGGGGCAAAAAATTACTATCCCAGGAGAAGATATTACCAATGCTGTTAAAAAGTATTGGGAATATGGTCTCTTTTCCGATGTCCAAATTTCTGCGGATAAAATTGAAGGGGATAAAATTTTTCTAAATATTTATCTTCAAGAACGACCGCGATTGTCGGAGATTAATTTTTCCGGACTTAAGAAATCTGAAATTGAGGATATTTCTGGGAAAATTTCAATGATGAAAGGCACACAGGTGACTCCCTATCTTGTAGATCGGGCCGAAAGGTATATTAAGGAACATTTTGTACAAAAAGGTTTTTACAATACCGAAGTTACTATTGTCCAGCGTGACGACCCCAATAAACCGAATCATGTCTTTTTGGATGTGGAAGTAGATAAAAAAGAAAAGGTTAAAGTTAGTAGCTTGCAGTTTGACGGAAATAAGGTGTTTTCTGACAACAAGTTAAACCGCTTCATGAAAAAAACCAATGAAAAAGGCAAGATTAAGAACTTTTTCAGAACTAAAAAGTTTGTCCAAGAGGAATTTGAAAATGACCTGAAAACTATTATTGAAAAATATAATGAAAATGGATATCGGGATGCATATGTCGTGTATGATTCCATTGCCAGAAATCCGGATAATAGCGTGGATATCGTGATTGGTATTGAAGAAGGGAATAAATATTACTTTGGAAATATTACCTGGGTTGGCAATACGGTCTATCCCGGCCCCTATCTTAGTGAAAAATTACGCATTAGGAAAGGGGATGTTTTCAATCAAACCTTGTTGGAAGAACGGTTATATATGGACGAAGATGCTGTTCATAACCTTTATATGAATAATGGCTATCTTTTTAGTAACATAGAACCTGTGGATGTTCAGGTTTATAACGATACCGTGGATTTGGAGATGCGTGTTTATGAAGGACAACAGGCTACTATCGACAAAGTAATTATTAAAGGAAATACTAAAACCCATGAGCATGTTGTTAGACGTGAATTGCGAACCAAACCTGGTGAACTGTTCGATAAATCCGAATTGATACGTACCGTTCGTGAATTATCCCAACTTGGACATTTTGATCCGGAAAATATCAATCCTGTTCCCATTCCTGATCCGGAAAAAGGAACGGTCGATCTGGAATATAATCTGGTTGAAAAAGCCAACGACCAAATAGAACTTTCCGGAGGCTGGGGGGGTGGTATGTTTGTGGGCTCCCTCGGACTGAAATTTACCAATTTCTCGGTACGCAATATTTTAAATAAGGAGGCCTGGAGACCTTTACCTACAGGTGACGGTCAGACTCTTTCATTAAGAGCTCAAACCAATGGGAAGTATTATCAGTCCTATAGTTTTTCTTTTTCTGAACCTTGGCTGGGGGGAAAGAAACCTAATTCCTTTAGTTTTTCTGTTTACAGATCTATCCAGACTGGAACCAGTTCAGGTTATTATTACGGGAATCCATACAGCAATGTATATGGTGGATACGGTTATGGTAGTTCCGGATATCCTTATGGAAGCTACTATCCCCCTCTTGAAGAAGATCCCGACGAGCATATGAAAGTGACCGGTATTTCTGTCGGATTTGGAAAGCGGTTAAGTTGGCCGGATGATTTCTTTCAATTTTTTACCCAGGCAAGCTATCAGCGTTATGATCTGAAAAACTGGATTTACTTCCTGATGCAAGATGGAAATAGTAACAATCTTAGCTTTAAATTTATGTTGTCCAGAAATTCTATAGACAACCCGCTCTATACCAGACAAGGTTCTAATTTTGTTTTGGGCTTGGAATTGACACCTCCTTACAGCTATTTTGATGATATAGATTATGCAAGTGAGGACCTTCCTGATTCTGAACGCTATAAATGGATTGAATATCATAAGTGGACCTTTAAAGGAAGTGTATTTAAACCACTTGATAACGCTAGAAAATTGGTGCTGATGACCAAGGTGGAAGGCGGATTTTTGGGATATTATGATGAAAATAAAAAATCACCTTTTGAAAAATTTGTTTTAGGAGGTGATGGAATGGCAGGTTATAGTTATTATGGTAGTGAGACCATTGGACTTAGAGGATATGAAAATGCTTCCTTAACACCACTTTCAAATGGAAGACAAGATGGGAATATTTACAATAAGTTATCTTTGGAATTAAGATATCCTCTTACCTTACAGCCCTCTGCAACAGTATATGGGTTGGTGTTTGCTGAGGCTGGTAATTCCTGGTCCGAGTTCCGAGATTATAACCCATTTGGGTTAAAGCGGTCCGCCGGATTAGGGGTTAGGATATTTTTACCTATATTCGGACTTATGGGAATCGATTGGGGGTATGGATTTGATGAAGTTCCTGGAAGCCCTGATGCCAATGGTGGCAACTTCCACTTTGTTATTGGTCAAAGTTTTTGATCGACAAATGAATAGCGTGGTTTGGTTTTTGTAATAAGTAACCTGAATTTGTTTTTTATAACTTAATAAGGAGAAAAATGAAAACCTATTTAATAATATTATTGACTGCAGCTTATTTTGCATTGAGTGCTGCAGGAGTTTCAGCTCAAAGATATGCATTTGTGGATATGCAATATATCATGTCCAACATCCCTGCTTATGAAGCTGCGCAGGAGCAACTAAACCAGCTGTCTCAAAAATGGGAAAAGGAAATTCAGGATTTATATGCCGATGTGGAACAATTGTATAAAAAATATCAAAAAGAGAGTGTTTTGCTCTCACCGGACATGAAGACCCAACGGGAAGAGGAGATAATTCAACTGGAAAACAGCGCAAAAAAACTTCAGCGACAATATTTTGGCCCGGAAGGGGAATTGATGAAACGACAACAAGCACTTATTCAGCCTATTCAGGAAAAAGTTTCCGGTGCAATCAAGGAAATAGCAGATCGCGACAATTTAGATGCTGTTTTTGATATGGCGAGTAATGCTGGTGTGGTTTATGTTAATCCACGTCAAAATATTAGTGATGAGGTGTTAGAGATCCTTGGATATTCAAAATAAAGTTTTAAATATTGTAGTAGAAAAAATACAACTATGAGAAGATTTACCATTACCGCCTTGATAAGCTTATTCCTTATCCTTTCTGCAGGTACAAATGCTCAGGAACTTAAATTCGGTCATGCTAATGTCCAAGAAATTATGCAGGAAATGCCTGAATTTAAGGAGATGCAAAAAACAATGGAGACTGAGTATAATAAACTCGAAAATCAGCTTGCCACCATGCAGGAAGAATATAAAAAAATGGAGCAGGAATATATTCAGAACAATAATACACTGGGGGCGGAGCAGCGTCAGCAAAAAGAACAACAATTGATGGAAACGTCCCAAAAAATTCAAACTTTCTATCAAGCTACACAACAAAAACTTTCACAAACGCAACAACAGTTGCAACAACCCGTGATGGAAAAGTTGAGAGATGCTATTCAACAGGTGGGTAAGGAAGGCGGATTTATTTATATATTTGCAGCGAACTCGGGTGTTACCCTTTATCAATCTGATCGAAGTGTGGATGTGACTCCATTGGTGAAAAAGAAATTGGGAATTAACTAATTTTGATTGATAAACAACAGGTTTATTCTCGTGCTAATTCCATAAGACTAATAATTTAGACTTATTTAATATGAAAGGTTTTAAGATTTTTACCGTTATATTGATTTTTTTTGCATTGAGTTCTGTGAATTCATTTGCGCAGGAATTAAAATTTGGTCATTTGAATGTCCAGAAACTTATTTCTGAACTGCCAGAAAAAATTAATGCTGACCAAGAATTGCAAAAAGAAGCCAAAAAGTTGCAGGATCAATTAGAAGTTATGACCAAGGAATTGGATGAAAAGTATAAAGATTATATGGTTAGGAGGGATTCGTTATCTGATTTGATTCGTGCAACCAGAGAAAAAGAAATTCAGGATTATGATCAAAGAATCCAGAATTTTAATAAGTTGGCACAGCAGTCTCTTACTCAAAAGGAGCAAAAATTATTACAGCCCATTGTTGAAAACGTCCAAAAAGCTATTAATGCCGTTGGAGAAGAGCAGGGCTTAATATATATCTTTGATACCGGATCAAATGTGGTTTTGTATCATTCACAACAAAGTATGGACTGCGAGGAATTGGTGAAAGCCAAGCTTCAGCAAATGAGGAATTGAAGAAATATTGCAGGTGAGTCCATGTAAAGTGAAATATTTGCCTGTGACGGCTTAAAGAAACATATCAAGAAATATAATCGGAAGAGGGCTGGTATAATTTATCAGCCTTTTTTTTTACCCAATGGTATCATTTTCCCATCCTCTATTTTGAGATTTTTCTCCTTTTTTTCTTGATTTAGTCTGGTAGAGAATCAAGGATCTGTATTCAAATTACCTCAGGATTTTTTTTTATTTTCGTATCTTAAACGGTAAAATTTTAGATGAATACAGGGGAAATAGCTTTTAATCAGGGGCCTATTGGAGTGTTTGACTCGGGATATGGCGGTTTAACAATACTCAATGAATTCCTTAAAGACTTTCCTGAATATGATTTTATTTATTTAGGTGACAACGCTCGTACCCCTTATGGGACCAGATCATTTGATATGGTTTATCAATATACCCTTCAATCGGTCCTAAAGCTTTTTGAAATGGGCGTACATTTGGTGATATTGGCATGTAATACTGCCTCTGCCAAAGCGTTGCGTTCTATTCAGCAACGAGATCTTCCTAACTATGACTTGTCTAGAAGGGTTTTGGGGGTAGTACGTCCAAGTGTCGAAAAAGTCGTAAATGTTACTAAAAATGGTCATGTTGGAATTGTTGGAACTTCCGGAACCGTCCAATCCCTTTCCTATATCTTGGAGATCCAGAAATTTCTTCCAAAAGCTGTTGTTAGTCAGCAGGCCTGCCCAATGTGGGTGCCATTGGTCGAAAACAATGAAATAAATTCTGATGGTGCAGACTTCTTTGTAAAACGGGATTTGGATTTGTTGTTTTCTCAGGATGAGATGATTGATACCCTTATTTTGGGGTGTACTCATTATCCTCTACTACTACCTCTAATTAATAAATATGTCCGTCCTAATGTGAATATTCTTTCTCAAGGCTCTATTGTGTCTGCCAGTTTGAAAGATTATTTAAAGCGGCATCCTGAGATGGACCGAAAGTGTTCAAAAAACGGGACTTGCAGTTTTTTTACAACCGAAAATCCCGATAAGTTTGACGAGGCATCTTCTGTTTTCCTCGATTTTCCTGTGAAATCGGAGCGTTTGTTCTTATAATTGTGCGCTATTTATACCATTCGGCATACATGAGGTAATTGTTGGCAATTTTGTTGATCATTTCTTTGGTTTGTTCGGGCTCAATGTCTTTTACCTTTTTTGCCGGAACCCCTGCGTAAATACTATTGGGCTCTATTTTAGTCCCTGACAGAACCAGTGAGTTGGCCGCAACAATGGAATTGGAACCAACTACTACATGGTCTAGCACTGTGGCTCCAATGCCTATCAATACATTATCTTCAATTTTTGCACCATGTATGGTTACATTGTGACCTATCGAGACGTTATTCCCTATTTCAATGGTGGATTTTTGATAAAGGGTGTGCAAGACCGATCCATCTTGAATATTTACTTTATTTCCAATACGAATACTGTTGACGTCGCCACGCAGCACCGCATTGAACCATATGCTGCAATCATCGCCGATTTCTGTATCTCCAATGATGGTTGCGTTATCGGCCAGAAAAACATTTTTGCCGATTTTGGGGCTAAATCCCCTTACTGATTTTATTAATGCCATAATGATTTATAGTTTATGTGATAAGATTAAACAATCTGATGTGATAAACCGTTAAATTTAAAATTATTTCGCGGTTCAACATGCAAATATAAAGCAACTGTTGCAAAGCACATTTTAATACCCTGAAATCTGACAAATATCAACTTTCAGCTGTTATTTAGTCTCTAACTTTACTCAATAATTTAAGTTTTAACCCCGGGACCGGTAAAAGGTTCTGGTGTTTTTTTTATTTAACCAGAGAACCACCAATAATTAGCAAAATTATGGCTAAAAAATCTAAAGTTATTGAAAAAGATGAAGTTGTTGTTCGGTTTTCGGGCGACTCCGGAGACGGAATGCAGCTAACCGGTTCACTTTTTTCTTTTTCATCTGCCATTTACGGAAACGATATCTCTACGTTTCCTGATTTTCCCGCTGAAATAAGGGCCCCGCAAGGAACAATTGGAGGGGTTTCCGGATTTCAGGTGCATTTCGGGCACAGTGAAGTTTATACCCCCGGTGATAGTGCCGATGTTTTGGTTGCCATGAACCCCGCTGCCCTTAAAGCTAATCTTGAATGGCTTAAGCCGGGTGCTACGATTATTCTTGATGTGGATAGTTTTGATGATAAAAACCTGGCTAAAGCCGGTTATAAATCAAATGATCCTATCGAAGAAGATAATCTTGGAAGTTATAATATTATTAAAGCGCCTATCACTACTCTGACCCGAGCGAGCCTTAAAAACATGGATCTGGACAATAAGTCTATCCTGCGAAGTAAAAATATGTATGCTTTGGGGTTGGTTTTCTGGCTCTTTAATCGCCCTATTAAGGATACGGAGCATCTTATTAGGGAGAAATTCTCGAAAAACGAGCGTATTGCTGAGGCTAATGTAAGAGTGCTTGAAGCAGGATATAACTATGGAATGATTATTCAGGCCGTTACGCCTTCTTATCACATTTCTCCGGCAGAAATAAAACCGGGGATATACCGAAATTTAAATGGCAACAGAGCCATCGCTTGGGGCTTTTTGCTAGCTGCCCAGAAGAGTGGATTGGATCTTTTTTTGGGTTCTTATCCCATTACTCCTGCTACAGAAATCTTACAGGAACTGTCTGCCAGAAAAGATTTGGGCGTTAAAGTATTTCAGGCTGAAGACGAAATAGCTGCCATCTCTACCGCTATAGGAGCCAGTTTTGCCGGCAACCTTGGGATTACATCCACTTCCGGACCCGGTTTGGCGCTCAAGGGAGAAGCCCTGGGGCTTGCCGTTATGGCTGAGCTGCCACTGGTTGTTGTGGATGTTCAGCGGGGAGGTCCAAGTACTGGATTGCCTACAAAGACCGAACAAGCCGACCTTAATCAGGCTCTTTATGGACGCAATGGGGAAAGTCCGTTGGTGGTCATGGCCGCCAGTTCTCCGGTAAATTGTTTCGATTATGCCTTTTATGCCGCAAAAATTGCCATAGAACATATGACGCCGGTGATTTTGCTCTCCGATGGTTTCTTGGCAAATGGGACGCAACCATGGCGTATTCCCAATGAGGATGAATTTCCCGATATTAAGCCACCATATGTGGAAAAAAGTGCTGACCAATGGCAGGTCTATGAACGAGATCCTAAACGATTGAACAGGTACTGGGCGATTCCCGGTACTCCCGGATATCAACACAGGATAGGAGGGCTTGAAAAGGATTTCCTATCGGGGGATGTTTCCTATGATCACCGTAATCATTTTAAAATGGTGAAAGCCAGACAGGAAAAAGTAGAACGGGTCGCTGATTTCATTCCACCTCTTGAGGTACACGGAGATGAGGATGCTGACCTTCTTATTGTCGGATGGGGTGGAACCTTCGGCCATCTTTTTACCGCCCTGGAAGAACTTCAAAAGGATGGCAAAAAGGTTGCTTTGGCACATTTTAGCTATCTTAATCCTTTGCCCAAAAATAGTTATGAGATTCTGAAACGATACTCCAAAATTGTGGTGTGCGAACTTAATTTGGGCCAACTGGCCAACTATTTGAGAAGTAAGTTCCCTGATATTACATTTAGACAATACAATAAGGTGGAGGGCCAGCCTTTTACTGTGGCCGAGCTGAAAAACCATTTTGAAAAAATTTTAGATAAATAAGCTATGGCTGAGAACAAAAAACTTCCATTTCTTGAGTATAAAAGTGACCAGGATGTACGGTGGTGTCCCGGTTGCGGTGATCATGCCATTTTGAATGCGCTGCAAAAAACAATGGCGGAACTCAATATTCCCCAAAAGGATATAGCCGTGATTTCCGGAATTGGCTGTTCTTCCCGACTGCCCTATTACATGAATACCTATGGTTTCCATACCATACATGGCCGTGCCTCAGCCATCGCCTCAGGTGTGAAACTGGCCAATCCTAAGCTGAGTGTGTGGCAAATTACCGGGGATGGGGATGCCTTGGCTATTGGTGGCAATCACTTTATCCATGTGATCCGGCGAAATGTGGACCTTAATGTGATTCTTTTCAATAATCAGATTTATGGTTTAACCAAAGGACAATATTCACCAACTTCCAGACGTGGGTTTATTTCAAAAACATCTCCTTATGGAACGATAGAATACCCTTTTCGGCCGGGAGAATTAACCATTGGTGCACGGGGTTATTTCTTTGCCCGAACCATTGATAAGGAAATTAAACTTTCGGTAGAAGTCATGAAAGCAGCAGCGCGGCACAAAGGAACTTCAATTGTGGAGGTGCTACAGAACTGTGTGATTTACAACGATAATACCCACAGAGAAATTACCGATAAGCAGTTCAAAGAGGATAGAACCATTGTGTTGGAACACGGGAAACCTATGATTTTTGGCAAACAACGAAACAAAGGACTCGTGCTGAATGGGACTTCTTTGAAGGTGGTTCACATTGGGGAAGATGGCATTTCCGAAAAGGATATTCTTGTTCATGATGCCCATACTGAAGACCCAACGATTCATCTGAAACTGGCGGATATGGAATATCCGGAATTTCCTGTAGCGCTGGGAGTGATAAGAGATGCAGATGCCCCGGTATATGACCAATGTGCCGAAGAACAAATGGAGAGAATTAAGAAAACATCAAAAATTAAATCTTTTCATGATTTGGTGAATTCCGGTGAAGTTTGGGAAGTGAAATAAAATCACTGGATATAAAGAATGCTGAAGCATTCAATGTTTTTGACAAAGAGGGGAATGGAGTAGAACCAACAGGATGCTTTTGTCTGACGAGTTGAAGTGGGGGATAACATCAACTTTTCCCAATACCACAAAATCGCTCTAAGACTCAGGTCTTGTGGGCTGCCTTTTCCCCTCTTTGCTTTTCGAAGAGATTGACCGCATGGACGATCTGGTCCTGCCTGCCTAAGACATAAACAATATCATTTTTAATGAGCTCAGTGTCAGGTCCCGGATGATCAATCAGGTTGTCATTTCTTTTAATGGCCACAACCGTAACGCCGAAGGTGCTTCTAAAGGCCAGGTGGGAGAGAGTGTGCCCTGCAACAAGTGAGCCTTCGTCTACTTTAAAGGCTGAGATTTCCAGGTTGGGAAGGTGACTCAATATCGATTTTCGGGGCCGTTTTTTTATGTCCCGAACCAGTCCGTAATTGTTTTTTCGGATTTCTCCGATGGTTGCTTCTATTTGTCGGTGTGGTAACAGAAATTTATTGAGAACCCGTTCGAACATTTCAATGGCTGTTTCAAATTCTTCGGGAATAACAGTCGTAGCTCCTAATTTGTATAGATATTCCGCATCATCAATTTGCCGGGTTCGGACGATGAGGGCTGCGTGTTTGTTGAGACTCCTTACTTTTTCGGTCACGGACATGGCGGTTACTACATCCCCTATTGAGATGACAATTACGGAGGCGGTATGGATGTGGGCTGTTTCCAATATGGGCGTGTTCTGGGCATCTCCGTAAATGACGATCTCTCCTTTCTGTTGTCTCTCCCGGACGATGGCTGGATCAAAAACTATTGATACATAAGGAATCTTTACGTGTCTGGCCATAATCGGCATACTTAACACCCGAGGATCTTTACCTATTAGCACCAAATGATTTTTTAGTTCAGGAACTTCAATTTGACGTAATGGGAAAATACCTTCAACTATTTTGTTGGGAAGAGGCAGCTTCATGACGGCATTGGAGAGCGGTTTTGAAACCATAATCAGAAAGGGGGATACCGACATGGTAATGACAGCTACAGCCAGAAACAACTGGTAATAGTAATCGGAAATGAGGTGGTAATCCTGTCCCAGTTTTACCAGTATAAAGGAGAATTCACCCACCTGGGCCAAAGACAAACCTACCAGAATGACTCCGCGGATGGTGTGCCCAAGCATAAAGGCCGTACCGCTCGCTATGATGATTTTTATGATGATAACCATCAATACCGTCAGGATGACAATGTGGAGATTTGCCATTACAAATTGTAAATCAAGAAGCATCCCAATGGATACAAAGAAAAATGAGGTAAAAGTGTCTTTAAACGGTATGATGTGACTAAAAGCATGGTGGCTATAGTCCGACTCGGAGATCATTAACCCTGCCAAAAAAGCCCCAAAGGCCAACGACATGCCCATTTCAGACGTTAAGAATGCAACTGATAAGCAAATTAGAAGAATGCTCATTAGAAATAATTCCTGGTTTTTAGTCATGGCAATGGCATGAAGAATCCTGTTTATAAACCATTTATTGCCAAAAATGACAAATAGGATAATAACCACAGATTTCAATCCCATGCGCAATATTTCTCCACTTACATTTTCCGTTTTGCCTCCCATAATGGGTATTAGAAGCAACAAAGGAACGAGAATCAGATCCTGAAAAATCAAAATCCCCAGTACTGTGCGGCCATAATTGGAGGTGACTTCAGAGCGGTCCTGAAGAATCTTTAGAACGACGGCCGTACTACTTAAAGCTGTAAGAAAGCCTACGAATAAAGAACCTTTCAGATCCAATTCATATACTCGGGCAACCCCAAGCACAATAATTGTGGTTAATGAAAACTGAAGAAAGCCACCCCAAAAAACAAGTTTGCGGATTTTTATCAAATGTTTTAATGAAAACTCCAGGCCTATGGTAAACAACAGCAATACGATGCCTATTTCTGCCAATACATCGATGTTCTCAATATTGGTGATGATGCCTCCAAGATGGGGGCCGGCCAACACCCCCGTGAGTAGATATCCTACAATGGTGGGAACCTTGATCTTGGTGAAGATGTAATTGACCAGTGTCGAGAGAGCGAAGATGATGAGAATATCTTTGAGTATCATAAATTCCATTGGCTTCGATTTGAGGATTAATCATTTAAACAGCCTCTCTTATAATACATGCAAAGATACTTGATTTTTTTGCCTGAATTTATTTTCAATAGATTGTTTAACTTTTAAATACACATGACTGTTAATTGAAAATATTGCTGGAAGTTTATTCTTTTGCCTAGATGCTCATTGGTGTTGGCCATGTAAAAATTTATGGATATACCAAAACAGGCCTTTTGCTTTTAATGGAGCAATGGCCTGTTTTGTCTTGACCTTATGAGGGCCAATAGCGAATTGTCGATGTCCTACTTCCGGAAACAGAAGAAGGCATTAAACGACCGAAATAATCTCTGTCATTGAATCTTTGAGCTGCATGGCAGAGGAAATGATTAAACCTCGAATTTAAAATTCAATCCCTTGGCGACTCCGGTAGCCAATTCCAGATCTGCTTTGGCGAAGTGAATCAATTGTCTTTTTATGATTTCATCGCGTTTTGGACCATTTATTTGTCGCATGGCATCAACGATATTTGAAATTGTATTTTTCCTTTCCTGGTCGTTCATGACTTTCCTGAATAATAGACCGGGCTGTGTGTAATGATCGTCATCGTTTTCATTCCGGTCGTAGGTGTCGGCAATGGTCGAATCCAGATTAAACGATGGAATTTTATACTTTTTATCGACTTCAATATCGTCAAAACTGTTGGGATGGTAGTTGGGTGAGCTCCCCTGATTGCCGTTTACCGTCATGGCACCATCACGCTGGTAATTATGTACCGGGCAAACCGGTCGGTTTACCGGAATTTGTTCGTAATTGACCCCCAGACGATAGCGGTGGGCATCGGGATAAGACAATAATCGGCCCTGCAACATTTTATCTGGCGAGACATCCAAACCGTCAACTAAGTTGGACGGATTAAATGCGGCCTGCTCTACATCTGCAAAATAGTTGGCAGGTATTTCATTCAGTTCCATGATACCCACATCTATCAGTGGATATTCACTATGCGGCCATACCTTTGTCAAGTCAAAAGGATTCCACCGGAAATGCTTGGCCTGTTCTTCTGTCATGACCTGTATTTTTAGAGCCCATTGTGGGAAATCGCCCTTGTCGATGGCATTCAGTAAATCTCTTTGGGCGTAATCCGGATCCTTTCCTTTCAATTCGTCTGCCTGTTGGGCGGTAAGGGTGTGATTTCCCTGCAATGTTTTAAAGTGATATTTTACCCATACGCGTTCATTCTTTGCGTTGATCATTGAGAAGGTGTGACTGCCGTAGCCGTTCATTTTTCGGTAACCATCGGGTGTCCCTCTGTCGCTGAAGAGAATAAGAACCTGATGCAAACTTTCGGGGTTTAAGCTCCAGTAATCCCATCGCATGGTCTGACTGATCATATTGGTCCTGGGATCCCGCTTCTGCGTATGTATGAAATCGGCAAATTTTTTGGGATCTTTTATGAAGAAAACGGGCGTATTGTTACCTACCAAATCCCAGTTGCCTTCCTCGGTATAAAATTTAACGGCGAAACCACGGGGATCTCTTTCTGTGTCTGCGCTTCCTTTCTCGCCGCCTACCGTCGAAAATCGAACAAATACCCGGCATTCATTACCCGGCTTACTGAATAACTGGGCTCGGGTATAGCGGCTTATATCGTGAGTTACCCTAAAGGTTCCAAATGCGCCAGAACCTTTGGCATGTACAACCCTTTCGGGAATTCGTTCCCGGTTAAAGTGGGCCATCTGCTCATGAAGATAATAATCCTGAAGAAGTACAGGGCCTTTGGGACCGACCGTCATGCTGTCTTGCTTCTCAAAATAGGGGCGGCCGGATGCTGTGGTAAGTTTTTTCTTGGACATCATATTTTGATCTTAGTAAATATTTGAAATTTATGGTCTTTTCTGGTTATAATCAATTTAAATAGATGTTCGTGAATTATTAAGTGGGCGGTAAAAGATGGTCGGGTTAAAGATGAAATGGAGACAAATTTCAGAACTAGAATGTTTTTGATTTGATCATAATTAATGACTCAATTAATTCTCGATTTTGTTCAATTTAGCTATCTTTGGGATAATTGATGTGAAAAGTTTTCGAATTAAAAATATAAAAGGAACGAACTATGTCAAATTATCATGAACCTGCCGAAGAATTATCCGCTGAGGCTCGTAATTTTTCCAGAGCGCTTAACAGCCTGAAAGAAGAGATTGAAGCCGTAGACTGGTATCATCAACGTGTTGATCTTACGGAGGATGAATCGTTGAAGAAGATCATGGCGCACAACCGTGATGAAGAAATTGAACATGCCTGCATGACCCTGGAGTGGTTACGACGTAACATGCCGGGATGGGACGAGGAATTGCGAACGTATCTTTTTTCGGAAGGAGATATTACCGAATTGGAAGAAGGTGAAAGCGATGGGACCAACTCTTCCGCCAATTCTTTGGGAATTGGGAAAATTAAAAAATAGGATAGTCGGTTACGATACATCCTCCGGGCTTTTTTGATTAGGAGTTAGTGGCTTGTGATTTGTGGCGGTTAATCATTCAGGGCCATAAAACGATGTTTTACGATCATCGTACGGCTAAAAATTAAATCTTTAATGATCTAATGTAATTATGGATATTTTAAGAAAATCAATGGCGCCCATTTGCGATAAAGCATGGGACCAAATTAACAGCACGGCAGTTGAAGTTTTTACTTCAGTTTTGTCTGCACGAAAATTTGTGGATGTGGATGGCCCTAAAGGGCTCAATTTTTCGGCTGTCTCATTGGGGCGCCTTCACGTGCCCGAAAATCAAAAAGAAGAAGTGCAATACGGAATGCATCAGGTATTGCCCTTGGTTGAAACTAGGGTTCCCTTTGAATTAAACATCTGGGAATTGGATAATATGGCCAGAGGTGCCAAAAGCATCGATTTGAATAATCTGGAGGAAGCAGCGCGAAAATTGGCAAGATTTGAAGAGAACGCTATATACAACGGATTTAATCCTTCCGGTATAAAAGGCCTTAGCCAGGCCGCTGATTTCGACCCCATCGCATTGCCGGAGAACGATGAGGCATTTATTAAAACTATTTCGGAAGCTGTGGCTAAATTTAAAAATGCTTCCATTCAGGGACCCTATTCTTTAGTCTTGAATATGGCGTTGTGGGAACGATTTAATGCTTCAGGGAAAGGTTATCCTTTGCGGAAAAGAGTGGAGGTTTTGCTGGGTGGTGCTGTTATTGCAGCCCCCTTTATTGACGGTGCTTTCATGGTTTCGGAGAGAGGTGGTGATTTTGAACTGACTATAGGACAAGACATCTCTATCGGTTATGAATCCCACAACAGTAAAACCGTTCAGCTTTATTTCACCGAATCTTTCACTTTCCGGGTTATTGATCCTGCCGCTGTAATCCCTTTTAAAGAATAATTGCTGAGGGTTAACCCGTAAAATTTTGTGATCGACTTTAGATAAAAAATTGAAAAACCGAAGTATTGTTCCTTACGGAATTGAATACCTCGGTTTTTTTTCTTGAATAGCGTTTGACGGCTTAATTGACTTTTAGGAGGTTAGTCGTTCAGTAGGCTATTTCTCAAATCCTATGGTATGCCCCAAAATGACTTTATGAAACGGCGAAAGCCCCAAAGCCTTCTCCAGCGCCGGTTTGTCGATCCAGGCTCGAACCACACAGACCAGCCCTTCCGAGGCACAAGCCAGATAGGTGTTTTGGGCGATGAAACCGGCATTGGCATGCGATGTCATTAAATGTTCCGGTGTGATCGCTTCGGCCTTTTCAACGCCTGCCTTCCTCATATTGGCCACATAAATGAAATTGACGGGTGCTTCAGCAACAAAATCCTGCTTCCCGCAAAAGGATCTCAAATCTCCTTTTTTGATTAGTTCCAGTTCGTGTTTTTGGGCATTATAGCGGTAAGCTCCTTCTTTCATCACCACATAAAGTTCCATCTCCTGTTTATTCATGGAAGAGGGAGCTGTGCGTTTTTTTTCTCCGGTACGATTGAAACCCCATGCCGCCCAACATAGGTTGGAGAGTTGCTGATGCGACAAATCCCGAGAGCTGAAGTTTCTGCTGCTTTGACGCTGGTTGAGTGCTTGCATCAGTGGAATGCCGCCGTCCTTGTCGGGGGCCGGAAACGAAATCGTCGTCTGGGAATATCCCGAAAATAGAGTGGTGCTCAAAACCAACAGGAGCAACGTTACGATTTTGGCGGTTGGGCGTTCAATGGCCTGGCGCCAATTGAATAATGGCTGTTCAGCAAACAAGTTTCGTTTCATAATGTGTGATTTTTATGATTTGGGTTTAATTACATTTCTTGTAATAATATGAATGTTAGTAATTCATATTCATACGTGGTATCTCATTTTTACGGTCAAATATAAAAAGTATGAAGAAGAAATCAACAAAAAAAAACCGGGACTCAATAATCCGTCCCGGTTGCTCTTAATCGATAAGAAAGTCTAATGATGTGAGATTAAACCTTGAGCTCTTTTTTAGATAAATAGAAATCGATTCGCTCGATTCCGGTTTCTTTGTTGCGGGCATCCATCTCTTCCAAGGTTTTGGGTGGTGGCAGGATTACTTTTTCACCGGGTTTCCAGTCGAGTGGCAAAGCCACTTTGAATTTGTCGGAAGTTTGCAACGCTTTGAGCACTCGAAGGATTTCATCCATGTTACGGCCCACATTCAACGGATAATACATGATCAGCCGAATCTTCTTGGCGGGATCAATGAAAAATACAGCTCTGACAGCAGCCGTTTCCGATTCATTGGGCTGCAGCATTCCGTAAAGTTTGGAAACCTTCATGTCTAGGTCGGCAATAATGGGAAAATCAAAATAAACGCCGGTCTTTTCTTTTACGTTGGCAACCCAGCCCAAATGGGCGTGAATACTGTCAATACTTAACCCCAGAAGTTCCGCGTTCAGTTGGGTGAATTCTTTTTTCCGCAAAGCAAAGCCGCTCATCTCAGTGGTACATACCGGGGTGAAATCGGCAGGGTGCGAAAATAATACCACCCATTTGTCTTTGGCGAATTCCGAAAATTTTATCGGACCTTTTGTGGTCATGGCCGAGAAATCGGGTGCCTGATCACCGATGCGAGGCATCGGATAAAATTCCTGTTGCATTTGTTCTTGTTCGTTCATCATATTAATTATTTTATGGTTTTTTGAATGATTGAATCTTACAAAAGCAAATTTAAGGTTCATACTAACTAAAGTCAAATCAATTAATTCTATGCCTTATAGACGAAGACTATCAAGGTAAGGGTTTATAAATATGAGTGATGTATTAGAGGTGTGGGGGATCGGTTTCCGTTTATTTCGTTTTTCTATGGTTGGATTTTATCTGTTTTTCCATGGTGCAATAGTCTTATTGTGATATGTCAATTCTTGGTTATTCTTTAAATTTTGTAGTTTTGTTCTATCTGTTCCCGGAACTACTTCATTCTTTTCTTGTTTGCAAATTATTTTCCGGACTCTGTTGTTATTAATCAAAATATTGACGGATAGAACATAAGAAGTCGCAGGAACAGGTTAATCAAGGTGAATTATTTCGGAGCATTATCAAGACTCGCAACATCTTAAGGGAATAATGATATGGAAGAAAACAGTTTTCTTTTGGCCTTTGGCCTGACATTGTTTGCCGGTTTATCTACCGGGATTGGTAGCAGCATGGCTTTTTTCGCCAAAAGGACCAATACGCGTTTCTTATCTGTTAGTTTGGGTTTTTCGGCAGGGGTAATGATTTACGTTTCGTTCGTGGAAATTTTTGCTAAAGCGCAGGATTCTCTTGTCGGATTTCTGGGAACTGAATCGGGAACGTGGATTACGGTTCTCTCATTTTTTGGAGGGATTGCCTTGATCGCTTTGATCGACCGGTTTATTCCCAAGGCTGAAAATCCTCACGAGGTGGAGTTGGTGGAACATATGACCGAGAAGGAGCGGAAACGACATAATGACAAACGTCTAATGCGCATGGGAGGCTTCACCGCACTGGCCATTGCTATCCACAACTTTCCGGAAGGGTTGGCCACCTTTACTGCGGCAATGAATGACCCCCATCTTGGAATTGCAATTGCGGTGGCCATTGCCATCCATAATATTCCTGAGGGAATCGCTGTCTCGGTACCTGTGTATTATGCTACCGGCAGCAAGCGTAAAGCTTTTATTTTGAGTTTTCTTTCCGGCCTGGCAGAACCCGTTGGTGCTATTCTGGGCTATTTACTTCTGATGCCTTTTATGAGTCCACTGGTATTTGGAATTCTTTTTGCCGGAGTGGCAGGCATTATGGTCTTTATCAGTATTGACGAACTGCTTCCGGCAGCCAGAGAGTATGGAGAACATCACTTGTCGGTCTATGGCCTCATTGCCGGTATGGCGGTGATGGCTGTGAGCCTGCTTATGTTTATATAGTATTTTTTATGACCCGAAAAGAGAGATTTCAGAAAATAACAGACTGGTTTCAGGAGAATATGCCTGTTGCCGAAACGGAACTGCACTATTCCAATCCTTTTGAGCTTCTGGTGGCCGTTATTTTATCGGCCCAGTGCACCGATAAAAGGGTAAACATGATCACCCCAAAAGTATTTGAAAAATGGCCATCGCACCTTGAAATGGCAGAAGCAACGCCCGAGGAAGTCTTGGACGTGATCAAAAGCTGCAGCTATCCCAATAACAAGAGTAAGCACCTGGTGGGAATGGCCAAAATGCTGAGGGATGAATTTAACGGGGTGGTTCCGGATGACATCAAAGAGCTTCAGAAACTCCCCGGAGTGGGACGAAAAACTGCCAATGTTATTGCTTCGGTCGTGTTTCAGAAACCTGCGATGGCGGTCGATACCCATGTGTTTCGCGTCTCGGCACGCCTGGGATTAACCCATAATGCCAAAACTCCTCTTGAGGCCGAAAAACAGCTGGTGAATTATTTGCCCGAGAAATTGATCCCTATTGCTCACCACTGGCTGATCCTGCACGGCCGATATGTCTGTCTGGCTCGTAAACCCAAGTGTGATCAATGCGGACTGAAACAATGGTGTAAATATTTCCAGAAGCTTGAAGGTAAAAGTTAGAAAACTGACTGGTCCTAAAAAAGGCATGTGAATAAATGAAACGAGCATGACCAACCTTGGTGGGCACAACAAGAACCGGTATAAACGAATGGTTATGCGAGTTCCATCCAACCAATGGATTAACCAATTTTTATACGGATGAAAAAAAGGACAGATTGGTGCAAAATGCTGTTCTGTGGGAGGTAATGGTAACACAGGGATGCTATGTGGGCCCAGGTCTGAGATATGACATTGCTAACCCCTACACGGATAATAGGATGGCCTTGGGCTGACGTTATCGGAAGAATGGTATTCTCATGTCAAACAATCCGGCGCATGTCTGGTCATCTAATATCTAAAAAGCTTAAATCTAACTTTGTCTTCGAAAATATCCGGAAAAAGATTAAATTTGCATCGCAATTTTCCGAGGTAAGAAAGATTGCCGATGTAGCTCAGTTGGTTAGAGCGGTTGTTTCGTAAACAACAGGTCGGCGGTTCGAATCCGCCCATCGGCTCGCACCGAAAGTCAATAAAATCAAAGGCTCTGAAGGAATTCAGGGCCTTTTCTGTTGGGTGAAAAAGGGTTGTTTTATATCGGTTTGAGGGTAGGTGTTGTACAAATATTTTACGAAAAATGGTAGGTAAACCGTTTATTCGTTTATATCCGGTATTTTTCTCATCGTCTTACATCACCCCCTTCTGTCCGGTTTATTTTCTGTCCATCTTCTTCTGTTTGTAAATAATTGGTATGCTCGTTTCAATGGTTATCTCTGAGATGTCCGTAAAAAAAAATCACGGAAAGTAATGTTCCGTGATTCGGTTTGTTAAAGTGTTGATTTGTAATCTCCATGGATGATTTAATTGAGTTCCACCACCGAAGAAATTGGCCCGTTTTTTTTGACCGAACGAATACCATTTTCCATGGCACTATTGGAAGAATAATATTCACTTTTTCCGATAATTTGACCGTTGGAAGCTTTTAAAACGAAGTAAGGCTTTTGCTGATTGGTAACTTTTCGTTCATATCGTGTATCAACAGAAGAGTTTTCTTTTACCGAATTAATTCCGTTTTCACAACCGGCTTTAGAAGTGTAAGTTTCACTTGTTAAGATGATTTCACCATTGTCTGCTTTTAGATTGAACATAAATTGTCCGTTCTTGGCTGTTTTCATTGCATACTTTCCCATGACCTTATAATTTAATGAGTTAAAGGTCCAAGTTAGGATTAAAGGATAACAAAGTCAATGATATGACAGTAGTTTTTAGGCTTTTAAATTCTAATTGTTAGATAATTAATGAGGGAACGGGGGGCATAGAGGAGGGGTTTATGCTTTTCTTATGGTTGTGTTTAGGTAAAAAGCGTTTTTGGGATATTGTAGTAACAGGTGTTGGCTTTTTTCATTCCCTGGCAATGTGGGGCAATATTGATGCTTATGAATTGGAAAAATGATGCCGTTCAAAAAAAATTTGATGCGCATCAAAAAAAAAATGATGCGGAAGAAAAAAAATTTGATGCGCATCATTTTTTTTTTCTTCCGCATGAAATGATAAAAAGATGCGCATCATTTTAAACCTTGATGCGCATCCGATCAGTGCTTACCCCTTATGCAAGGGGAGATGATGTGTTAGCAGTTTATGGTCTCCAAAGGTCAGCCGGATAGATCCCCTGTTGGGTTAACTGTTGAATGCTGTTTTGAACCTTGGGTTTATCTTCTTTATAGGTTATTCCAAACCATTGAGCATTGGTGGTAATTACTTTTGTGGTGGCCAGTCCCGATTTAATCGTTTGGTCGGCACAGGTATTAAAGTAATATTCCGATTTTAGTTCCTGACCTTTCTCTGACATAAACTTGTTAAATCCGTTCTGCAGGTGATCAAAAAATGAAGGTTTAAAGACCCAGAAGTTCATGGAGACAGGTTCATTACCGGAAAGTCTGGTTTTGTTTTCTCCTTCGTAAAAGAAAATGTCTCCGTTCTCTTTTCCGATTTTTGTCCGTTCGGTAATATCTTTTAGGTAGCCCTCATTATCTGTTTCACAAACGCCTCTGGATACCGTTCCGTAGTCGGAAAGAGTGTTTTTGAGCGGGTATCCAACCATGGCATATTGGTTCGCGTCCGGATGTTGTTGAATGAAGCGGAACGCACTTTCGTAGGCTTCACGGCCATAGAAGTCGTCGGCATTGATGATGGCAAAGGGCTCATGAATCACATCCTTGGCCATAAGCATGGCATGTCCGGTTCCCCAGGGTTTTTCACGGCCTTCGGGAACGGTGAATTCGGCCGGAATGTTTTCCAATTCCTGAAATACATATTCGGTTTCCACTTTGCCTTTGAGCCGCGGTTCGAAGCGTGATTCGAATGCTTCGGCAAAGGATGAACGGATCACAAAAACAACCTTTCCGAATCCTGCACGGATGGCATCATATACCGAGTAATCGATGATCGATTCCCCTTTAGGACCCAGTTCGTCCATTTGTTTCAATCCTCCGTAGCGGCTTCCCATTCCGGCGGCAAGTATCAGCAATGTTGGCTTCATGGTTTTTGTTTTTTCTGTTTTCTGACTTAAGTGGTATGCTTTTGAGTTGGTGTCATTTTTCTGTTGATGGTTGGTGGCCCAAACGATAATCTGTTACAATTCTCCCCATACCCTTGCCATGGAAAATCCCGGTGCCTCCATATTCAGGTCCAGAAAAAAACCGAATGGGGTAATGGCGGCCGCATAGTTGCCGTTTTGTAATCGGTCACAGGTAGCTTTTAAAAGATCGGCGGTAAATTTCAGGGATGCCTTTGATGCAGATAAATGTGCAAAGGAATGAAGCAGGATGGATTGGGTGTTGTTTTTTCGTGCCACCCACTTCAGATGGTTGGCCAGTTTTTTTTCGCGGCTTTTCAGTCCTTTCTCCTCATCTTCTGCTTCCACCTGAACAAATGCGGTGATACAGTTGGTGTGTTCTCCCTGATGTATTATTTCTTGTTTGTCAGGATAAAATAACTTCAGATCTTCGTCGCTGAGGTTTTGTTCGGCCGTTTTGTAGGCAAATTTCTTTGTGTAAAAAACCAGAACTTTCATCGGTCTATTCCATGGTTTGGGTTAAAACTGGGCTTTGTTGATCCAGATGGGTTGAATCCGGATATATAGCATAGAGACGGATCGAAACCCGTCTCTACTAAATTTTTGCCGGGGAGGGCGGGTTAAAACCCTCCATTATTTTTCGATCTGAATGGTCTGTTCCCTGTCCGGGCCAACCGAAACAATGGTAATGGGTACACCTGTCTCTTCTTCGATGAACCGGATGTAATTTTTTAATTCGGCCGGGAAATCATCTTCCGATTTAATGGCTGTGAGGTCGCAATTCCACCCGGGCATTTCTTTGTATACGGGTTCCAGTCCTTCGGGCAATTCAAAGGGGAACTCTTCCACAACGTCGTTGCCAATTTTATAGGCGGTGGCAATTTTTATGGTATCAAAACAGCTTAGGACATCGCTTTTCATCATGATGAGACGCGACACCCCATTGATCATCACGCTGTATTTTAGGGCCACCAGGTCGAGCCATCCGCAGCGGCGGGGTCTTCCGGTGGTACTTCCAAATTCGTTGCCGTTTTTACGCATCCGTTCACCGTCTTCGTCAAAGAGTTCGGTGGGGAAGGGGCCGGCCCCTACGCGAGTGCAATAGGCTTTGAAGATACCATAGACTTCGCCGATGCTTCGGGGTGGAACGCCCATGCCGATACATGCTCCCGCACAGACCGTGTTGGATGATGTCACAAAAGGATAGGAGCCAAAGTCGATATCCAAAAGTGTACCTTGGGCACCTTCCGCAAGAATGGACTGGCCGTTTTTCAGATATCGGTTCAGTTCAAGTTCGCTGTCGATAAGGGTAAACTGCTTCAGCGTTTCAATGCCTTCTTTCAAGCCTTCTTCATATTCCTCCAGGTTGTATTCGAACCCATACATCTCGATGAGTTGCAAATGCTTTTCCCTGAGGGCGGCATATTTTTTATCAAAGTCGTTGAGAATATCGCCTACTCTTATGCCGTTACGGCCTGTTTTGTCCATATAGGTAGGCCCAATGCCTTTGAGGGTGGACCCGATTTTGGTTTTGCCTTTGGCAGCTTCCGAAGCAGCATCCAATATTCGATGAGTCGGCAGAATTAGATGGGCCTTTTTGGAAATGAAAAGTTTTTCCGTTAAATCAATGCCTTGTTTTTTCAGTTCGTCGGTTTCTTGCTTAAAAATGATGGGATCCAGCACAACTCCGTTGCCGATGATATTGACTTTGTTCCCTTGAAATATCCCCGACGGAATGTTATGAAGAACAAATTTTTTACCTTCGAATTCAAGTGTGTGACCGGCATTGGGGCCTCCCTGAAAGCGGGTAACCACATCATATTTGGGGGTCAATACATCTACCACCTTTCCTTTCCCTTCATCGCCCCATTGTAATCCTAAAAGAACATCAACCTTCATCTGTATATCGTTTGATTTTTATTTTTGGAATGTGTTTGGTCAGAATTAGGCACAATAAAAATCGGAAGGCCAACTGCTATGGTCGACTTTCCGATGTGTAAAATTAATTAAATAAAACCGTAAAACCTGAATTTGCTTGAATTAATTGAAAATTTTTAGCGTCCATGTTTTGGCGGTAAGGGGCTCAATAGGTTGGTGCTACTGCCTGGCAACTAATAGAACAGGATCATTGGAATGAATGGGGCGCAAGCGGGTAGTGGCCCATTCCTGTTTCTTAACCTGCCAACGATTACGACTATCAGCGAATCCAGAAATGATCCGATTCAATTATTTCGGTTGGGATGGGATGTCGGTTTTTGATTGGTTTATTTTTTCCTGACACTCCTTGCACAGACCGTAAACATAGAGAGAATGCTGAACGACGGTGAATTCCAGATTTTTAGATGCGTTGTTGAGCACAATTTGGATGCTTGGATCACAAAACTCCATTACTTTGCCACAATTGGTACAGATCAAATGATCATGTTGTTTGGATTCAAAAGCTTTTTCAAACTGGGCAATGTTTTTCCCAAACTGATGTTTAATGACCAGTTTGCAATTGAGCAGCAAGTCAATGGTGTTATAAAGCGTTGCGCGACTAACCCGGTAATTCTTATTTTTCATAGAAATATAGAGCGACTCTATATCGAAATGGCCGTCGTGCGAATAGATTTCATCCAATATGGCATATCTTTCAGGGGTTTTACGATGTCCGTTTTTCTTCAGATACTCCGTAAAAATTTGCCTGACCGTTTCTTTGTTGGAAGGTTTGTTCATAACCTGATTCGATAAAAATAATACAAATTGAACCTTTACAGGCAAAGATAAAAATTTTATTTAGAATAAAACCAAATTAAGAGACAGGCAGTTGCACGGAGGCGGAAGATTGACCTCGATGCGGGAAGACGGCATATCTCTAGTAGGCCTTTACCAGTTGGTGTGAATTCGTTCCTGACGGGTGACGTTGTGAATGCCTTTGATTTTCATAAGGTTGAAGATGAGGTTGTTTAAGTCCTCCGTATTGTGGATGTAGAGATAGATGGTGCCTTCAAAAATACCATCATGGCTTTCTACATGAATGGACCGCATGTTCACGGTTTGGTCTTCAGAGATGACTTTGGTGATTTTGCTGACAATTCCGATTTGATCGATGCCGGAAAGATTAATGATGGCCAGAAAGGAAAGTATCTTGTGAGACTCCCATTCGGCCGAGACGATTCGGTTGCCCTGACTCGACATGAGACGTATGGCGATGGGGCATTTTCGGCTGTGAAGAATCAGTTTGTCATGTTCGTCGAGGTAACCCACCACATCATCGCCGGGAATAGGATTGCAACAAGGTGCAATAACGTAATCCTCCGTATCCATATCATCAGAAACCACCATTTGGGTCTTGGGGTTGCTTTCTTTGGTTGCTTTCTTTTTGCCTGTCGGGATAAAGTCTTTGTTTTTCCCAAATGAAAGCCGCCAATAGCGGACCCATTTGTTGGCTGTTTTGTCACTTAATATTTTGTTCAGGTTTTTCAGATCAATGGTTCCTTTCCCTATTCGGAAATAGAGCTCTTCTTTGGTGGTCAGATTGTAGTACTTTAAGAGTTTTTTCAGGATCTTGGCGTTGGTGGTGAGTTTCTTTTGGTTAAGCGCCTCTTCCAGTCTCTTCTCTCCCTTGCGGATGATCGCCTTGCGTTCCTTTTTAAACGCATCTTTAATCCTTGTTTTTGCCTTGGCAGTGGTAACAAAATTGATCCATTCATACCTGGGGATTTGTTTTTCTGAGGTAAGGATCTCTACCTGATCACCACTTTTCAATTCATGACTGAGGGGGACCAGTTTATAGTTTACTTTTGCGCCAATACATTTGTATCCCAGGTCGGTATGGATTTCAAAAGCGAGGTCGAGAGCGGTTGCTCCTTTGGGCATAACCTTAACATCCCCTTTGGGTGTAAAGATCATAATCTCCTGGCTGAAAAGGTTCAGTTTGAAATCGTCCAGGAATTCCAAAGAATCCGATTCCGGATTGTTCAGTACTTCTCTGATCCTCTGAAGCCAGTTATCCAATTCCGATTCTTTGTCGCTGGCACCTTTGTATTTCCAGTGGGCGGCAAATCCTTTTTCAGCAATCTCATCCATCCGTTCGGTACGGATCTGGATTTCTATCCATTTCCCTTCAGGTCCCATGACGGTGGCATGCAGTGCTTCATATCCGTTGGCTTTAGGGGTGCTTACCCAATCGCGCAATCGATCGGGCTTGGGTTTGTAGATGTCGGTAACCAGCGAATAGATGGTCCAGCATTGCGCCTTTTCCGGTATATTTGGTTTGGGCTTGAAAACAATCCGTATGGCCAGCAGGTCGTAGACCTCTTCAAAAGGGATTTGTTTCTTTTGCATTTTTTGCCAAATGGAGTAAATCGCCTTGGGACGTCCCTTTATGTCAAATTCGTAGCCCTCATTGGACAACCGTTCGATGATGGGAAGGGAAAAACGAGTGATAAGACTTTTTGTCCTACTTTGATAATCCGCCAGTTTGGAGGATATCTCCTGGAAAATCTTCGGATGTTCATATTTAAAAGCCAGATCTTCCAGTTCCGATTTTATGGAGTAGAGACCAAGCCGATGAGCCAGGGGGGCGTAAAGATAGAGTGTCTCACCGGCTATTTTCAATCTTTTGTGCTCAGGCATGGAGTCGAGCGTACGCATATTGTGAAGACGGTCGGCCAGCTTGATGAGAATCACCCGAATGTCTTCGACCATTGTGAGCAGAAGTTTTCGGAAATTTTCGGCTTGTTTGGATCGGGTTTGATCTACCACCCCTTCCAACTTGGTGAGTCCGTCCACAATGCCGGCTACTTTTTCACCAAAGATGCTTTCGATATCTTCCAGTGTATATTCACTATCTTCCACAACATCATGGAGTAATGCGGCAGCTACCCCTTTGGCACCGAGTCCAATTTCTTCAGCCACGATACGGGCAACAGACAATGGATGGAAGATATAGAGTTCGCCTGACTTTCTTCTTACGCCTTTATGGGCTTCGTGCGCCAAATCAAAGGCTTTCTGGACGAGCTTCTTGCCTTCTTCTGTCCGACAACGGGGACATACTTTCAAAAGCTCGTTAAAGTAGTTTTTTATTTCCTGCTCTTCTAAATTATTCACCGTTTCACTCATATTGACTATCTCCCGATCGGTTTAAAATTAATGAATAAAATGGGATTTGCGTAATTATTGCACGGGTCTTTTACGGGGTAGGATAAATAAGGTTGAAAAGAAGAAATGGTTATAATTCAAATTATTCCAATTGCTGAGTCGACCGATTCCTTTTTCTCGGTTGAATAGTGCCTGCCGTTATCCGGATTTATACGCCGGCCACAACGGTCCAAAACGCATCCGGGATAAGATATTGCCTTGCCAAATCACGGATGTTGACAGGGGAAACATGACGTAAATATCGAATCATTTGACGGTAGTAATCAAAATCCAGATTGTATTCACTTAAGGTGCGGTAGATGTCTGCCGTGGAAAAGGGACCGTCGAAACTGCGAAGCAATTCGCCCATCATGTAATTTCTCACCATTTCCAACTCTTTTTCAGGTAATAACTCGTTTTGGAGCTTGTGGAATTCTTCGAAAATGGCATCAATGGCTTCATCCCGTTTTTCTCCCGCTACCTCGCTGCTGACAATCCATACCCCCGCATGCTTAAGCGGCATGATATAGGATCCGATTCCATAGGTCAGACCTTTTTCCTCTCTCACTGTTGACATCAAGCGCGAACCGAAGTAACCGCCCAGTGCTGTATTTAGTACCTGCAATGGGATAAAATCGGGGTGATGTTGGTTGAACAGGGGCCGGCCGATTCGTATGGCAGACTGCATCGCGCCATCTTTTTTGAGTATTATTTTTTTGTTGGCAGAGGGGGTGGGAGGTGCTATCCGGGTATCTTTTTCGGGCCCGGCACCGGTTGTTTGTCCAAAGTGGTGGTTAAGCAGACGGTCAATCTCGGTGCCGGGTTGTCCGGCTACATATATTCTGGCCAACTCTGACCTGTAATGTTGGTTGTGAAATGTTTGGATCTGTTGGTTGGTTATTTGGTCGAAATGTTCTTTGCGTAATGGTCGTCCGTACGGATGTTCAGCACCAAAAATGGTTTCGCCGAAAAGCCGGGCGGCCAGAGTTTTTACTTTTTCGCCTTCCAGCAGAAACTCTTCATACCGTTTTTGAAGATAGATATCAAATTCTTTTTGAGGAAAAGAAGCAAATGAAATGATTTCATGAATTAATTCCAGCATCCGGGGAAGGTGGCTTGTCAGACAAAGAAGGGTAACCACCGTGTGGTGATGATAGGTTTGCGTGTTAAAATAGGCGCCATGGAAGTCAATGATTTCGGAGATCTCCCGTGAAGATTTACTGCCGGTCCCTTCCTGCATAAGATTAGCAGTGGCTGATGCCAGTAATGGGATGCCTGCTTGAACCGCACCGGCCGGATACTCAATGTCGATCTTGGTAACCTCTTGACTGCCCGCCCGAATTACCGATACGGGAACCCCGTTGTCAAGATGAAATAGTTCCACCGGCAAAAAATCTATCTTTTCAATGGTTTTGAACTGTGGCGGCGTATGATTGGTTGTTGACATAATGCTTCTGATTAATGAAATTTTATTTGGGCTGGAAGAGGCTGTGTTAAAGAGGCTGATAGTACAGTGTTGAGCAATTTTCCGATCGGAAAATGTTTGCTGCAGCCTCTTGGATATCCGGAGGGGTGACTGCACCGTATTTCTCCGGTTCCTGATTGATCTCATCCACCATCCCCAATAATTCATATTGGGCCAGATTTACGGCCTTATTAAGATAGTGGATCTCTTCAAAAACAAGATTAGAAATTACTTTATTCTTAACTTTTTGCAATTCATAATCCGATGGCGGGGTTTGTATCAGCTTATCCAAGACCGCTCGAATGCTGTGTTCCGCTGTTTTCATTTTGACCCCGGGCATGAGCCGCCCTGTTATTGTGAACAGTCCCGGATCACGATCGCCGCCGATATAAGCGTTAACATCAGAAAAGTGCTGCTGCTCTTTAATGAGTGTTTGGAAAAGCCGGGAAGATGGGCCGTTTGACAATATGTCCGACAAGAGATCGTCGGCATAGAAATCTGAATCGGTTCGCCGACCGTTGTGAAAAACCATCTGAATGAATGGGGCAGGGACGGACCGTTTTACTTCCAGAAAACGGGGCTCAGTCTGTGGGGGCTCCTGTGGTAAAGACCTTGCCGGAATGTCTCTTTGAGGTACAGGGCCGAACCATTTTTCGGCCAAACGGAATACTTCTTCCGCATCAACGTTCCCGGCCACCGACAAGACGGCATTGTTCGGTGCATAATGGTTATAGAAAAATGCTTTGACTTCCTCGATGGTGGCGTTTTCGATGTGTGAAATATCTTTTCCTATGGTGGGCCAGCGGTAGGGATGTACCTTATACGCCAGATCGCGAATAAGCAGCGGTATATCGCCATAGGGTTGATTCAGGTAACGTTGTTTGAACTCTTCGATGACGACCTTTCGTTGGACTTCCAGACTGCTTTCGGAAAAGTTGAGCTCTGTCATGCGGTCCGCTTCCAGCCAGAAGGCTGTCTCAATATTTACCGCGGGGACAGTTACATAATAGTTGGTAAAGTCGTTACTGGTCCAGGCATTGTTTTCGCCACCTACATGTTGTACCGGCTCATCGTACGACGGAATATTTTTGGTGCCGCCGAACATTAAATGTTCAAAAAGGTGTGCAAAACCCGTGCGATTCGGATCTTCGTCGCGGGCTCCCACATCATAAAGAACATTTACAGCCACCATGGGCGTGGTTTTATCGCTGTGGACGATGACTCGCAGTCCGTTTTTCAGTGTATGTTTTTCAAATTGTATCATTAGGTTGTCTCTTATCCATGGATGGCCCATTCATAAAGGCCGTGGATTGTAATGTAAATGACTTCGTTGCTTAAAAAAGGGCTCTGGCCGATCGGTACTCTTCCAGCAGCTGTTTCATGATTTCGTTTACCGGTTTAATTTCTTTGATCATGGCAGCCACCTGGCCTATTTCCAGTTCTCCTTCCTCCAGATCCCCTTCAAACATCCCTTTCTTGGCACGTCCCCGTCCCAGTAACTCTTTGAGTTGATCTACTGAAGCGCCCTGTCTTTGAGCCTCTTCCACCAAATGATAAAAATGGTTTTTTAACAGTCTGACAGGTGCCAGTTGTTTGAGGGTTAGCATGGTGTCGCCTTCCTTGGCCTTTACAGCATATTCTTTAAATGCCTGATGAGCCGATGATTCCTGCGAAAGGGCAAACAGTGAACCAATTTGAACGCCATCGGCACCCAATGCTTGGGCGGCCAGGATGTGTTGGCCACTACCGATGCCACCGGCTGCCAGAAGCGGTAGCCGGGTAGCTTTACGTACCAGCGGAATGAGCGTCAAGGTGGTCGTCTCTTCACGTCCTTCATGACCGCCTGCCTCGAAGCCTTCGGCAACGATGGCATCCACCCCGGCATCTTCGCATTTTTTGGCCAGGCGAGAATTGGCAATCACATGGGCTACCGTAATGCCTTTTTCCTTAAGGAATGGGGTCCATTTGGCAGGACTACCGGCTGAGGTGAATACTATTTTTACACCTTCCTCAACGATGATGTTCATCAGATCTTCAATATCCGGATATAAAAGCGGAACATTCACCCCCCACGGTTTGGTGGTGGCCTGCTTCATTTTATGAATATGCTCACGAAGGACGTCGGGATACATGCTTCCGGCCCCCAGCAAGCCCAGACCTCCGTTGTTGCTGACGGCAGATGCCAGCTTCCAGCCACTGCACCACACCATGCCCCCCTGGATGATGGGGTATTGGATGTTAAATAATTCAGTCACCGGATTGCCGGCAAACAATTTTTTTGCGTTCATATGGTTGCGTTGATATGATTTTTAATTCAATGCTTTTTTAATTCATAAAAAACCTGTTGACTTTGATTTTTCAAAGATCAACAGGTTTGGAATGGGATAATGAATTCAGTCTTTACAAACCGATAACGGCAGGACCTTGTTCAAAAACAATATCTACCGGTATGTTGGCCCGGTTAATGCGATCCAGATCCTTCTTCAGTTGGGGAGTGACGACGCCTAAGTTTTCTATCATCTGTTGGGCTTTTTCATAATCTCCTTCACCTTGTAAAACAAGAATCTCTTCAGAAAGTTGTTTCATCGCCTCCTGCATTTTTTCAAAATTCACTTTATAAGTGCCATCTTGAGGATTTCTGGTAAAGGCTTCCTTTTCGAGAAAGTAGTTGAAGCGAATCATATTGGCTTTTCCATGAGCACTGGCTGCACCAAAACGGACAGAGCGGAAGATGCTGGCCATAAAGGTGACATAATTGGTCCTCAGATCTTTATCTTTTAATTCACCCATCTCGGTTAAGTGAGTTACAATGTATAATCCTAAAATGTCGGCTTTTCCTTCTTCAATGGCAGAAGCAGTTTCTTTTAGTGCTTCACGTACCGTGCCTTTGTTGTTGATGGTATTTTTGATTCCCAGACCGTGTGCTACTTCGTGGAACATCGTATTCTCAAAAAAAGCATTGAAATCAATGTATTGCCGTTGCGAGGGATCAATTAGTAACTCGCTGATGGGAATTAGGATATGGTCAAATTTTGCGCGCATACTGTTTTTAAGTTGTAGCTTACGGCTTCCTTTTTTCATCTGCACATCCGGATCGTTGGGAAGATTGATGGCGATGGTTTTGCTGCCCGCATTGCAATCCCCGGCATAATAGATAACATCATATACATTTAAGTCGGAATCGCTGCCCGGCATCTCCGTCTTGTACTTGGGATCGACCGGTAGCGCTGTCTGAAGTTGGGGTAACAACGTTGAGTAATGGTTAAGACGTGAAGACCATTGGGTATCCTTGATCAGCAAGTAAGATTCAAAGGCGGCCTTTGCACCCATCAAACCATCTTCATAGGTTTCGATAGGACCTACCACAAAATCAATGAGATTATCTTTCATCTCCATCCAGGCCAGGTCACTTTTATAGTAGTCGTTGGAAAGAAACGCTTTGGCCCGCTCTTTCAGATATCTTTTAAAGCCTTCGTCTTCGGCCAGTTCAGAGGCTTTTATGAGCAGTTCAGAGGCTCTGGTTAATTCTTTTTCCCATTTTTTGCTGTAGGGGACAACGGTCAAGGCTCCTTCGCTGTTGCGCTCAATCACCGTGTAGAGCCCCAGCTTACTGTGATTGGCCAGCTGTTGAAATTCCTCTTTGGTCATATCTTCCGGATAAAAACGTGCTCCGGCAGGCTTAGGGCCAATTCCTTCAATAAAGGGTTCATTGTTGTTTAGACGGTCCCATGGACCATAGTTGATTTCAATATATCGTTTTAACTCTTCGCTTTCCGTATTTTTCAGCAAGGTTTCTTGGTCTCCCCATGCTTGTTGCCAGAACAGGTTGTCCATGATATCCGCCACTTCGAAAAGAATAGGCAGCATCTCTTTTTGTGCTGGAGACAAATTCGATACATCGGTAGTGAGCCGGACGGATTGATAAGCATCAACTCGTTCCTTCAGATCGGAGATGGAAGCGTTAAGCTTTTTTTGGGTTGGCTGGCATGCGGTTAAAACTAACAAAGCGGCAAAAAAAGCGATACAACTTTTCATAAATGGATTTTTTTAATTCTTTGGTTTAAGTGGTCAAAAGTAAAAAAAATTAATAATTAATTCTGACTTTGTTTTTATTGATCAGTGACTGAATCCGTTCAATTTGTTGCTGTTTATTTACCTCCCTAAGGTTTCGGGCTGTTTGGGTGTAATATTGATGTCGTTGGATGAAGTTGAGCTGCAATTGGAGCCAATCGTTCCATGATCCCACCATTTGGCGTTCTTTAAGCTCTCGGTAGAGGTTGTTGGAAACAGGAATAAAATCGGTTCGTCCCAAATAATCGAGATCTGAATCACAAATCACTTCTTCCAATTTGTCTTTTGGCGTTGGCGGTGATTTTGTCGCCATAATTAACCGGGAGATGGTTTCTATCCGCTCTGGAGGATATTGATAATCGGTCAAAATCTGACGGGCTAATAATATGCCCTGATACTCGTGTGTGCGGTAATCGACCATATGTCCTGCATCATGAAACAAAGCTGCCGTTTTTAGGGTCAGGATCTCTTCCTCACTGAGTCCTTCGGCCCATCCGATTAATTCTACTTCCGTGATGACATCAATGGTGTGTTTAACATCGTGGTAGTATAGATTGGAAGGTAGATTTTTCTCCAGCAGGTCCAATACTTTTTCCTGGATGTCCAGAAATTGAATGTGGCCGTAGCGTACAGCAAAAGTTTTATTGCCTTCAAAGGGATTATTTTCTTTTTGGAGTTCCTCATTCAGTCCGTTGACCAGAAACATTTTCAGGGAACCTTTGAATCTAACCGGTATTGTTCCTAAAGAGGATAACTGGAAAAATTCTTTTACCAGCTCACAAGTCATTTCCGACATGTTGATTTTTGCAGGGGGACAGCTTTCTCCCAGTCGACATACCACATTAATATTATCGCCTGAAATGGAAAAGGGAGAATAGCGCCGACTCTTGTCGGTGGCAAGAATGGGGCCGGTATGGATCCCCATTTTTACTTTCCACACCGGTTCACATCGCTGCTGGTTATAGATATTCTGAATGGCTAAATTCATGCGGATGGCAGCCATGGTGATATCTATGGGATTGGTGCGGTTTTTATTGGACAGTCCTACCGCATAAATCATGTTGTCGCCAAAACTCTTGATCTTGGTTAAGTTGAATTCCTGAGCAATCTTGTTGATGGATATGTATATCTCGTCCAAAATATCAATATGGTGAGATTGATTGTCCATTTGGGTAAGTGCTTCGAATCCGCAGATGGATACATACAGCAGCGAAACCATTTTCAGGTGCTCCACCTTTTTTTTGGAAGGTTTTTCCGGCCATTCGGCCACGCCCCATTCAGAAAAGCGACTTAATAACTGGTTATATTTTTCTGCTTGCTGTTGTATGGCCGAATACTGGCTCGTCAGGTTTTTCAGCTGGCTGTTGAGGGCCTGGTTGCGCCGGGCAAGTTTTTGTATCTGTTGTATGTGCCGTTCTAAATTGTTCATCAGTAAAAAATTCAATTAAACCATTGTTCTGATGGAACTCGCATGACGAGTTTTATTCATGTGGTTGCGGGGAACGCTTTGCTTGTCATGTGCGTTACATGCGTTTAAAATTAATTTGACTTTTTGTCTACCGATGCTTCCCGAAAGGTTGGGACAGTCAGCGAAACATTTCTGTCACGATGGTTTCGCACAAATCATTATACGCATAGTGAAGAAAAAGGTGACTGTAATTTGATTAATGTATTGATTTCTTGTGTTTAATGGACTTTTGTATGAGATTAGTCGTACATCATATCAATTATTTTTAAAACATTAGAGTCTATCTCGTTAGTAGCATCTATCCAGTTGAATTTATGTCCCTTTCGTTCCATCCCCCTGAACCAAGTCATTTGTCGTTTAGCAAACTGATGAATGGCAATATTTAATCGTTCAAACATTTGGTCGTAGGTGATTTGATTGGTGACGTAGAGCGTTACGTATTTATATTCCAGACCGTAATAGATCAGGTCTTGCGGGTCGATGCCTTCGTCAATAAGCCTTTTTACTTCTTCAATCATCCCTTCTTCCAATCGTTCCTTTAACCGTTGGGTTATTTTCTTTCGTCTCAATTCCCGGTCAATGGCAATGCCTACAATGAGAGGGACAACTTTGGGCAATTCGACTTCGATTTCTGGATGGCTTTGATAATAGGTTTCAATCTCTATGCTTCGGATGGCTCTTTTTTTTGTGTCGGTGTCGGTGGTGTTGTGAAGTTTTTTGAATTGTTGCAATATGTTGGTGAGTTCTTCCAGGGATTTGTTTTGCAATTCTTCCCTTAATGAAGGGTTCGGGGGAACATGTACCATCTTGTATTGGTCGAGGACTGCCTGAATATATAAGCCGGTTCCTCCACACATTATGGGAAATTTGCCTCGCGATTTTATCTCTTCAAATACTTTGAAAAAGTCGGTTTGGTATTCGTAAACATTGTATTTATATCCGGGTTTTCTGATATCAAGGAGGTGGCCGGCAATTTTTTGTCCGTTTACAATATAGTCATCGTAATCTTTTCCGGTACCAAGATTCATTTTTTCATAAACCTGCCGACTGTCGGCACTGATAATCTCTCCGTTGATTCGAGCGGCAAGGTGTGCGGCCAGACGTGTTTTCCCACTGGCTGTGGGGCCTGTAATTACTATCAGGTTGTATGGGGTTTCTTTCTGCATCTTACTTTTTCAATTTCGTTCAAAAATAGCAAAAGAATATGAAGGCCGGGTGATGAGGCCCGCCATTTTAATGTCATTACTTGAAACCTTGGCAATATTTTTTAATTTTGTCAACAGATTATATCTGGTGCATTTTTTTTAATTATTGTGCTATAGGTTTTTGGGTTCGTGGTGGCGGCACAGATAATAGCGGACCTAATAAATTGATGGAAACTTTTATGGGGTCAAATGAACCTGTTAATACAGCTCAGATGTACCGGCTACTTGGTTTAAGGTTGCGGAATCTGACAATCAATCCCGGTCAGGAATGGCCTGCCATTCATAGGGAAGAGACTACCTTCAACGAAATGATGAGCTCTTTTGCTCTGCCTCTGATTGGACTGGTGGCTTTGGGAACGTTTATCTCGCAATTGATTAATCAGCAAGCCTTCTTGTTAGAACTGGCTCTGAAAAAAGTGGGCGTGGAATTCGCTGCGTTGTTTTTAGGTCTTATTGTGGCCTGGTACTTTGTTTTGTGGATAATGAAATATTTTCATTTTGAGCCATCGCGTGAGACTGCGGCCAAATTAACCATTTACAGTTCTTCTTCTCTTTATTTGGTTTTGCTGATTACCGCTTTGGTCCCGGAGGTTTTCTTTCTGCAGATTTTTGGCTTTTACGCCATATATTTGATGTGGATTGGCGTCAGGCTCTTGAAAGGGCCTTCTCAGGTGCAAAAAAATTGGTTTTCCTTGGTTGCCGGACTGGCAATATTAGGATTTCCTTATTTGATCAGAATTGTTTTATTGAATTTGATAACCATCTGAAATGGCAACAAGCAGAATAAATATTCGCAATAAACGGGCTTTTTTTGATTATGAAATCATTGATAAATTTGTTGCCGGAATTCAACTGACTGGTACCGAAATCAAATCTGTCAGGAACGGACGTGCCGGATTGGTAGACTCGTACTGCTATTTTAAAAGAGGTGAACTCTGGTTGAAGGGAATGAATATTTCCGAGTATTTCTACGGTACTTTTAATAATCATGCTCCCCTTAGGGAACGTAAACTGCTTCTGACTAAAAAAGAACTTCAAAAACTTGAGCGCAAAACAAAAGAGTCGGGACTCACAATTGTACCGCTGAGAATGTTTCTCAATGACCGGGGATTTGCAAAATTGGAAATTGGGCTGGCTCAGGGTAAAAAACAACACGACAAACGCGAGGCCCTTAAAGCCAAAGACTCTAAGCGCGAGCTGGATCGAATCCGGAAAAATTTCTGATACGCACCACGCAACCATCTTCGCTTTTATCGTCTTTTATTCATGTTAGTGGCCTGTTGAGATTTAACAATAGGTTATTGTCCCGGTGTTTTTGAGGGACGCAGGTATAAGCATGCCAACCATATAATCAGGTCAAAATCTGTTGGTTTGAATCTTATTTTTAAAGCTCTAACATGTAGAAAACGAATGCTCTAAATTACCCTTTCCCTTTTTTGTTGAAATGTCTGTTTTAGTGGTGTATCTTGGTGCAAAATATTAACAGGAGCGATTCTCAGTGTCTGTAAACAGAGATATAAACGAATTAATTGTTGGCTGCCAGAAAGGAGATCGAAGTGCTCAACAGGCACTTTATGAGATTTTTGCGCCCAAAATGTTTGGGGTTTGTTTACGCTATGCCGGTAGTCGGGAGGCGGCGGAAGATTTTTTGCAAGATGGATTTATCCGGGTGTTTGAGAAAATTGAAAATTTCCGCTTTGAAGGATCCTTTGAAGGATGGATGCGGCGTATCATGGTTAACTTGATTATCGAATCGTTCCGTAAGGCCAAGTTCAGTACCGAGATCACCAATGAGTTCCCGGATTTGGAAAGTGATAATGAATCTTTTCAATCGGAAAAATCGGGATATTCTCTCGATGAGTTGCTGGCCCTTATTCAAAGATTACCCGAGAAGTACCGACTGGTATTTAATATGTATGTGATTGATGAGATGACGCATGATGAGATTGCGCGAAAATTGGGAATTTCCACGGGGACCAGTAAGTCCAATCTGTCCCGTGCCCGTAAATGGCTTCAGCAAAGAATTCGTGAGGAAAGAAAATTGGAGACCATAAAATTATGATGATGTCCGGAAATAAAAACGATTTGTTGTTCAGAAAGCTGAAAGACCTGGAAGCACAACCTTCACCTATGGTCTGGAACGAGATTGAACGCCGGCTCGATCAACAGAAGAAGAGGCGTCTGGTTTTATTTTTAAGGGTTGGCGCGGCTGCATCCATTGCTCTGGTTGCAGGACTACTCTTCTTTTTTAACAATGAGGTTGTTCACCATTTGCAGGGACCTCTTGTGGTGTCTGCCCCTACCGGAGAATCCATAGAGGAAACAGATGATTTGAGCCGAGAGACCCCTGTTCACCAAGAACAAAACAGGGAGCTGCAAGCATTATTGCCCGAACAAACGGAGGTGGATGGAACCGTGATGAATGAGCCTCATGTTTCCCAAAATCAATTGTTTTCCGATGCCGGTACCCGTTCAACAGTCGTCCCTTCTGACGATGTATCGGAGGTGGGCCCGCTGGAAGATCTTCAACCGACAATGGCTAAAATGAGACCGCTTGTTCTTTCCGGCATTGCGAAGAACCTAAGTGTGCGTCCGCCTGAAAAATTGTATGCCAACCAATCTGTTTTCGACAATTTCGCAATCGCCCTGCCGGAGGAAAACAATGACAAATCCAAGACGATGCAGGTGTTGGTGGGAGGGGACTATTCGCCCACCTATTCTTTCAGGTCAGTTTCCGGTTCAGCACCAAGTCGTTTTAATGAAAGTGGTCTGAATGCATCCGGAGGAGGACTTACCCTTGCCATGCATGTGGGATCAAGGTGGCAAATAGAAACAGGAGTGAGGTATGCCGCCATGGGACAGGAGGTAGCAACAGAAGCACGCACCGAGAGAGTTTTTAGTTTCGCGGATGAATCCATGTCCGGAAATAATTATTCGAACAGTATTACTGAGATAAGCCTGGATAATTCTCTGGGAAGGGTCAATTATGATTTGTCGCCGGTTAAAGTAGATGAACCCCTTGGTTTTAAAGTGGCAGACAATGAGTTTATTGAGTTAAAACCTTCTTTTATGGAAGATAGTGATATCCCCGTGTTGGAGCAAAGTCTTGGTTATATGCAAATTCCTGTAACGGTTCGGTATTTATTGTTTCCGGACAAAAGGTTAGGTGTTTCCCTATCCGGAGGTTTCAGCACCAACTGGCTGATCCGCAACAATGCCTATTTGAAGCGTCCCGGTCAAAAACAAAAGATTGGAGAAACTGAAGGACTTAGGGATATGGGAATTAGCACCCATGCCGGCATTGCTCTTTCTGTGCCAGTATTTAAAGGTCTTCGTCTGCGAATGGAGCCTCGCATCGATTATTTTATTTTTGATATCGGGGAAGATTCGCCCGGCTCTTTTCGTCCCTACTCGTTAGGCGTTTTCACCGGACTGTTTTATGAATGGTGATACCCACCCATTGGCTAAAGCCTGTCTACGAATTTAGTGATTGGACCATCAGGTAAAACACGCCTTTTTTATCCATTAATGTTTTGTACGGGCCAGTTTCAGCCACATGCTGACCATCCAGAACCACTATCCGGTCGGCCATTTTTATGGTTGAGAGCCGGTGACTAATGATCAGTGCCGTACGGTTTTCGGTGATGCCTCGGATGTATTGCAGCAGTTTAGCTTCAGAGAAGGCATCCAGTGAACTGGTAGGTTCGTCCAGTAGAACAATTTGAGATGATGCGTTGAAGAAGGAACGGGCCAGAGCCAGTCGTTGCCATTGGCCGGGGCTTAGCTGTTCGCTATCTTCAAACAAGGTTCCCAGAATGGTGTCATAACCTTTATCAAAGTTGGCGATGATCTCATGAATGCCGGCCTGCTGAGCTGCACTTTGGATATGCTCATCAGTGGTTGCCCGTCTGACATTGCCAAACCAAATATTCTCCCGTGCAGTGACATTGTAGAGCATAAAATCTTGGTAGATAACGCTGATGTTGTCAATTCTCTCTTTCCAGCTAATCTTGTCCAAAGGAATACCATCCACCGAAATAGAGCCTTCCTGCGGCCGGTAAAGACCGCAAAGTAACTTGACCAGAGTGGTTTTACCGGCCCCGTTTACACCCACCAGTGCTATGGTTTCGCCTGCGCCAATTTCAAATGAAACATGACGTAATATCCACCGTTCATTGGAGGGATAATGAAATCCAATATTTTCCAGTCGAAGTCCCTCTTTCATCCTTGCCGGAAATGGGATTTTCCCTTCGTTCCGGTTTTTGAATCCCGTTTCGGGCAAATGAAGAAATTCAAATAGATTGTTCAGGAACAGAGAGTCCTCATATAATCCGGATATGCGCCCCAGAAATTCCTGTAAATATGCATATCCTCGTTGCAGTGCCATGAAGTAGAGTACCACATCCCCGATAGAAATATTTCCCTTGAAGGCACGGTAGGCGATTAGCCCGTATAGCGAAAATACGGCCAGAGCAGCCATTATTTGCACCGTTATCTCCCGCAGCGTTTTTTTTCGGAGCATCTTGTACTGACTGTTTCTCCAGTCGTTTTTTATCTGATGATACCGACGGCGAAAGAGATGGCCCAAATCAAAAACTCTCAGTTCTTTGGCAAAGGATTGGGACGTTAGCAACCGGTTGTAATAGTTAACTCTTCTTTCTTTTTCCGTGTTTTTACGCCTGAACAGAAACAGAGAGCGGGCATACCGAAGACGAATAATAGCCACAGGCACAGTTACCAGTAACAGTACGATGGATACCGACCAGTGGACCATCAATAATATGCCACCCATCACGGCGAGGGTGATGAGGTTTTGTAAAAGACCGATTATGCCGTAGAATATCCGTGAGGGACGAAACGATGCTTCGTTCAGGGCCCGGAAAAAAATATCCTGATATTTGGGATGCTCGAAAAAACCATACTCTATTCGGGTAGTTTTGTTGTGTATCAGGTTATCGAAATAATCGGAGATGACATACGACTGACGTTCCCGCACCAGAGTACCCAACGAGGCCGTCAGGGCATTGGCCAGAAAAACCGCCGCCGCTATAATTAGCAGTCCAATTAGGCGGTGCAGGACCTCTTCGCCCCCGGGATTGGTCGCCACAAACTGAATCTCATCCACCAGCAACTTTACCAGATAAAGCAGCAGTAGTGGAAGTACCCCTCTTACCAGGAGCAAAACGCCGTTGAGGAGCGTCCACCCGGGGGAGCTTTGCCAGATGTACCGCAGTATGGTTAATATTTGACGATAGTGTTTGATTGTTCTTCTTTTTTGAGATGACTAATTTAATGCAATTTCATTAATCGGCTTAATCCAAATTATTAGATTTATAGATGTTAGATGGTAAGATATAAGAAATGTACTTGCTTCCTAATTCATCACCATAGCACATCAGCACCTTAACACATCAATCCCCTCAATCTCTACAATCTCTTCAATCTCTTCAATCCCCATACCACCATCCGGCCTGCATACCAAAACAGACGACCCGTTAGCGGGGTCAGCCAAACCATCCATCGATCTGCGGAGGTGTTGATACTTCGGGCAAAAGGAGAGCGGCTTCTGACCACACCTGTTATCATTCCTTTCACCTGCGTGGCCGGAATTGGATGATCCTGTCGAGGCAGTCCATCGCCTCGTGTGGTCAGGTACTGGCTCTTCTCTTCTTTTACCATGAGCCGATGGGCAATCCACTGTCCTTCTCTTTCAAAAATCAACACCTGGCCGGGCCGCATCTCATCGAAACCAATTCTACGGATTTGCACACTGTCGCCCGGCAACAGTATGGGAAACATGCTCATCCCCTGCACCGTGACTTGTACTGTTTTGCCTTCCTCAAGCAGCTGGTCGATCCACTCGTGGTATTGATGAAGCTCGTAGGTCACAACTTAGGTTTTGGTTGCTAAGATCGGAATTTTCCCTCGTTTTTTAACAAATGGAGTTTTTTATTAGCTGTTTTTTTGCCTTGTCACTGACGCAGTTGTCGGATAATATTGCCGTTTCGTCAGAAATAGTCGGTCATTCCTCAAAGGTTTTTAGCCTGAATACTTTTCAACTGTATACTTGCAGCGCGAAAAGAGAAAGTGGGGAAGCATTTTTGTACGTGGTTAATGATATTTATATGAAGAAGTTTTACTTGATTTTGTTGGGCTTGATTATCACACTGCAGGTTGTTGATGCTAAAAAACAACAGAATTCTTATATCAGTTATAATAATTATACTGGTGATTTTGAAAGTGACGACAGTTGGAATGGGGATATGCCATCAGCCGACGGAAATGTTGACAAGGAAATGTTCATCAACGGTACCATTACCCGAAATGGGGATTTGAATCCTGTAGATGTTGTGGTCAATGGGTCCTTTATCGTTACCGGAAACTATACCAATAATCAATGGGGCGGGCTTACTCTTAAAAAAGGTGCGTACGTGGAGATTTTTGGCGATTTGACGGGATCGGCTGGCATCTCTGTAGCTAAAGATGCCACTCTGATTGTCCACGGAAATTTATCTTCTACGGGATCATCGCTTCAGGTAAATGGCGATTTAATTGTGTTGGGGGATTTTTCCACTTCATCAAGTACGCAGGTTCAAAATAACGGTAACTTGATTGTGGGGGGAGATTTTTCTCATCTAGGAGGTGGTCTTAAAGGCAAGGAAGATGATATTTATATTCTGGATCCGAATGCAGAAATCTCCGGACCGGGATGGGGTGTTACTTTTGAGGAAGCGTACGGCACCTTGGATGATTTTATTGAGGATGAGGGAGATTCTGATTTGTATGATTTAGTGGTTGATTTAGGCGTTTTATCCGATGGTCCTCGGTGGGTCGGGAATCAAAGTTCCGACTGGTATGATGAGGATAACTGGGAAAATAACGAAATTCCCGATGAAACCACTTTGGTAATTATAGATGTAGCCGATCATTATCCTGTTATTGAGGATGATTTAATTGTTAAAGAGCTTAAAGTCTTAAACGAAGCTTCCATCACTATAAGTGAAGGCGCTTCCCTCGAAGTGACGGACGATGTAAATAATGCCGGCACCATAATCCTTCAATCCACCAACGACAACCTGGCTTCTTTGATGTTGCCCGAAACCATGAAGCAGTCGGGAATCGTAAAGGTTAAACTGTCTTTGGAAAGTAATTCTCTTTTTTATTTAAGTAGTCCCATAAAGAGCTCGCAATTAAGATGGTTTTATCCCGATGGTGATATTGATAATGACTTTGCATACGTGTTTAGAGACGTACAAGACAACGATAAATGGCAGTGGTATCGTGTGGATGATGATTATATCAGTGAAAATGAGGAATTGGAAACGGCTGAAGCTGTTTTTGTAAAGTATGTAAATGGGAAAGAGCTAAGCCTCCAGGGAGAAGTTAATAATGACGAGGTGACGCTTTCCAACTTAACAGAGGGGTATTATTTGCTGGGCAATCCTTTCCCCACTGCCATAGATTGGGAGGATCCGGAAGGATGGGATAGAGACGGAATTTCTAACACGATTTGGAGTTGGATTAGCTATAATGGGATGCGTATCGTACAAACCTATAATAATGGTGGTGATTTTTTACCCGGTATTCCGGCAATCATTCCCCCTGGGTATGATTGGGATAATGTTAGTCATATCGCGGCCAATCAAGCTTTTCAGATAAAAGTGGAAGAATCGGATGTTTCTCTGACGATCAAAAGATCGGCTCGGGTTAAAAACAGCAGTGCCCCTTTGAAAAGTGCTTCGGCTGAAAGTTCTTCCGATATGGAACTTATCCGGATCCAGGTAACTAATGATTTTGCCTTTGACGGAACCGTTCTTTATTTTCATGAGACGCTTTCGGAAGAGAAGGGGGACGAGGATGCCGATAAAAAATTTAACAGTTCAAAAAATGTCCCGGAGGTATATACGCGTATCGATGAAGAGGCCCTGTCCATCAATGGATTGTCCCAACTGGTTGCGGATACGCTCTCATTTCCGTTCAGTGTCCGTAATAATGTGGAAGGTCAAGTGACGCTAGAGGTTAACCTGGAGCAATTTAATGCTGATTATGATGTTTTTTTGGAAGATAAAGAAACCGGCGTTCTGATCAACATTAATGATAGTAACCAATATGTCTATACCCCCGTTCAGTTGGGCGATGATCACGATCGCTTTGTGCTGCATTTGGAAAAAGTACAAAAGGTAGCTACAGCAGTGGAAGAGATCGAGGAAGATAACGACTGGGATGGCATTCATATCATCGGGCAAAAAGAGTATGCTTTGCTGCAGATCAGTCCCGACCTGCTGATAAATGCGGATGCTACCATCCAGGTGCTGGATCTTAATGGTCATCTGGTGAGCGCTTATCAAACCGCAAATACCGAAACTCAGGTCGACTTACCCGCTCAAAGTGGTATTTATCTGTTACGCGTTGCGGCCGGGGGGCTGGTGAAAACCCAAAAGGTGGCGCGGTAATCATCGGTTACGAGATTGGAAGTGTTTCATATTTTCAGTATAAATATATTGATATGAAACGAGCCATGGGAATTATTTCACACACAGAGGGATGATTAATTTAGGCGAGTTCCATACGGCCTTTGAAAGAAAAATTATAAACATATAAAACGAGCATGACCAACTAAGTTTGTCACAACAAGTGAATGTATAAAATTTAAGATCATGCGAGTTCTATCAGACCAATGATTTAACCTAATTTAATTCTGATGAAAAGAGGTTGTCCTTATTCGCAAGGACAACCTCTTTTCGTTAAATTACAAAGATCCACCCCTTTTTCGAATGTCAGGTGTTGGTATATGACAGGGGGCTCTGTATGTGCCACATGTGCTTATTTTAAAGGTGTTAATCCGCCTCTGCTGAGTGTCTTATTAATGGGGTGTTGCTTCCCAAACTTCATCTTCAATAAAGCTCTTTTCGTCAATCCTCACCTCTTGTTCCTCAAAGCTTATTAACAATATTTTATTTCTTGGGTATAATCTACCAGTTTGAGGTGTGCTCAGTAATGACGCCATAAACAAAAGATGAAAACCCAAGAATATGAAGCATTTTTACCTCGTTTATTTGTTATTGGTTTTAGGATGGAGTGCGCAGGCCCAACAAACCTGGTATGCCATCAATTCGGGTGAATGGAACAATCCGGAAAACTGGACCCTGGATCCTGCCGCAGCTGTTTATGTTACAGAAGATGAGGGATATCCCCTGGACGGGGATAACGTCGTCATTAAAAGCGGGAAAACCATCACCATGCCCACCGAAGATGCCCCCTTTTCTGCCAACTGCAAGGTCTTGACCGTCGAGGGACGCCTCGACCTGAAAAATACTTCGGGACATCTCTTTTCAGAGATTCGTGGTTCGGGGCGCATCATCATGGAAGGCGACAACTTCCCTGCGGGAGATGCTTCCCATTTCACCAATGAAGGAAAAGGCACCGTGGTTTATAAAGGTTCGGACTATAATCTATCATCCCACACCTTTTATAATGTGGAAATCGATCTCACCAATAGCAGTTCAACCGTTTCTTTGGCGGGTGAGCTTACCGTGAATGGTAACTTTTCTGTTCTGAAAGGTGCTTTCCGGTTTGGAAACAATACGACTTCGCGAACGCTTAACGTCCTCGGAGATATTACGATCAATGCCGGGGCTTCCATTACCGTGAATACGGCTAACGCTGCCCATAACCTCTTGGCCTGGGGCGATATCATTAATAATGGGACCATCCGTCTTACGAATCTTGCCAACCCCGATTACAACAGCACCCCTTCAAATGGTTACGTTATTCTGACGGCCAAGGGGGAATCACATAATGTGCTGCAGGCCAATAATACCACTTTTCTGCAACGCCTCATCATCGATAAAGGGAACGATCCCACCTGGCGGTTTACCGTTAACCCTTCACAACGGCAATATTTCCGACTGTTTGGACAAAACAACAATTACAGAACCGAAAAAGCCCTCTACATTAAAAACGGAACGCTGGAACTTACCGGCGCCACCTATATCCATTCTCTGACCGAGGGAGGGGACGATTTTTATGTGCCGTCAACCGGAGGATTGTGGCTCAACGGCAGTGCCGTGGAGGTCAATACCACCGCCAATAATGCCAATGCCGACGGCCTCTTCACAGCCGACGGGGTCACCACTGCCGCCTCCGGAAAACAGTCATTTTCTGTTCTGGGTAAATTTCGGATTACCTCCGGAACACTTAATACCCGTACCCACGGATTCGTGGCATGGGATAGCGGTAATGCCCTGGTGCTCATCGAAGGCGGAACCATCTATACCCCCGGATTCCGCAGCGCCGGCGGTAATACCGGCAAGTGGACCTACAACCAGTCGGGCGGTGCCGTCTATATGTACGGCGACCTTGGCAGCGACTTATCAGGCAGCGGCGCCGCAACCTTTAGCATCAAGGGCAACAATAACGTCTTTATCATGACCGGCGGACTCATGGAAATTCAAGACGCCGCTACATCCAGTCAACTGGCCATCAATATCGAATCGGGTGAAGGGAAATACAGCGTCACCGGCGGTACTATTAGAATCAAACGTTCAGGCAGTGCTTCAGGAAATTTCCATATCTCTTCTTCTGCACCCTTCTATAATTTCGAAATATCCGGACAAAGCAATACCGCCACCGCCTTCCTCAGCAGCGAACTAACCATCCTTAACGACCTAACCATCGGAACAAACGGGACGCTCGATGTGTCCGACGACAATTATCCGATGAATATTGGGGGGGATCTTACTCTGCAGAATAGTACCTCAAATGTTGAACTTAGAAATAATACCACTTCTTTTATAGGAGACAAAAGTTCTGTCCTCACCAATAATGCCGGAGCTGACCTTGAGTTTTATAACTTAACCATCAGTAAGGAAAGCGAATCCAATAATCTGTTTCTTGGGAACGGCAGCTGTCGAATTTTAAATAACCTGTCGGTAGAGCGGGGTGATTTGAATCTCAATAATAAAGCCGTTTCATTGGGCGGTGACCTTTACCTGGGAAAAGGAAATATTGTTACCGATGATGTTACTCTGGGAAAAATTGTCCTAAACGGCTCGGGAAACCAAACACTGGATAGTTATTCCACCGCTTACACCATGGGATCGGTCGAGCTGGATAACAACAACGGGGCTTCTCTTACCAGCGATGTGCGTTTCAGCTATTTTACCCTTACCAATGGTATCATGTATATCGATAAATACCTGATGAGGGTGGATACCAACAGGATTGCCGGCAGCAACTTTTCCGCTTCCAAAATGATTAAAACCCGTGGTAACGCCGCCGATAAAGGACTACAATACAATTTTTCATTGTCCCAAACCGGAAATGTAGTATATCCGGTGGGGGTGGACGTTGATGGGGGTGATGAATATGTTCCCGTTACCTTGATAGTTAATAATGCGATTGGGGAGTCCGGGGCTTTTGCAGTGATTCCCGTGCCGGAGGAGCATCCTGCTACTAATCCCAGTTTTGAATATGATGTTTTGCCGTTTTATTGGAAAACAAATATGGATGGCTTCTCTTCTTTGGAATCTGAAGATCTTTCCATCCGATTTGATTATTTTGAAACCACCAATTTTGATGATAATTGCAAAAGTTATTTAAACTATGATGGGGTATGGTATTGGTTCGAGGATGATTTAGGTCGCCGGTTTGACCATATAACTTACCAAAATATCGGTTACCTTGCGGAAGGAGATTTTACCGCTGCTGAATACAATTGGTTTTGGGGTGACCTAGCATTTCTTAATTATGATACCTATTACAGTCGTAATGGAGGAGGTAATTGGAACGAAAGAGATACCTGGTCCTTTGACGGGCATAACGGTGGAAGGGTAGGACGTTGGGATTATCCCCCCGGTCCCGAAGACATCGTCATCATCGGCGATAATGATTCAGTATACATCACTAATAATGGTGCTGAAGCCGCACAGATTATCATCGAAGATGGATCCGTATTGGATATTGCATCGACAGTAAATCATAATTTTTCAGAGGTTAATGGCGCCGGTAAGTTCCGGATTTCATCAGGAAATGTTCCGGATGCCAACTTTGGTGAATTTGTGACCAACGATACCGCCATTTTTGAGTATTATGGAGATGATAATTATACGCTTACCAATCAGCTGGACCAATATCCCAACTTAGTGATTTCTGGTTCGGGCAATAAAACGGTGGCCAATGTGAATTTTAAAGCCAAAAGTCTCTTTGTGGATGATGCCCTGCTCCTGATGAGCACAAACCAATATGGTGATATGGAAGTGGAAGATGATGTGGTTATCAATACGGGACGCATTCAGTTTAGAAATTCCGGTTACGAACGTTTTGTCACCATAAAGGGTAGTTTGATTTTTTCGGGGAATGGACGAATGATTGTGCAAAATGCCGGCACCGCCTCGTTAGAACATAATCTGGAGATAAATGGTGACATTCATCAGGGAGATGGAGTTCTAAATTTGTATAAGACAAACGGTGATAACGTTAATATGGTAACGGTCTCTTTTACCGGTGACGGTTCTTCTCTCTTCACTAAATCGGGCAGTGGGAATAGTCGTTTTGGCTATGTGATGGTCAATAAGGCTGAGACCGATTCGGTCCTCTTTATGGGTGATTTTACTCTCAATGCCCCCAATGATGAAGTGCGGAAACCGCTTACCATATCCTCGGGAATTGTAAGTCTCGACCATCCCAACATCAACCTCGAACTCAGCGCCGGCGGAGGACTGTTTAAAATTCCTTCCACTGCTGAGCTGATTGTTAATCAGGGGGAAGTCTCATTGGGTGGCGACGATGCCGATGATGGCGGCTTGTGGCTCGACGGTAAGCTGACCATCAACGATGGCGGGGTGGCACGCTTCGACCGGGGTACCAACAACTTCATTGAATATACGGCTTCCGGTCGTTCCGAAATAGAGGTGAACGGCAGTGGTGAGCTTTACGTGGGCTCGCAGATTCGTCGCTCATCCTTCACCGAAGCAGGCATCCTCACCTATTCTCAGAACAGCAGTGAAGCGGTGGTAGAGGTTGGAATTAATGATTGGGGCGAATCGTCCCGCGCCGTCTTCGAAATTCTCAATCCCGGCAGTTCCTTTACCATGGCCGATGGGGCGACCCTCACCCTTCACAACAGCAAAGCTTCCGGGTTGGCCGACTTTTATTTCGATCCCGAGACGGTTTCGTTGGGACAGGGAAGCACCATTCTTATTGCCGATGGGGCTGAAACGGGCGCCTTCGATCTCTACGTGAATCAACCTCTGGAGAACCTCCGTCTTTCAGGAGGTGTGGAAGCCCGTCTGCAAACCGTTCCTCTGGAGCTGAACGGTGATCTGACCATTGGCGCATCATCCCTTTTTGATGCCGAAGGCTTGGATGTGACCATTCGTGGCGACATGAACAATAGTGGCACCTTCACTGCCAACGAAAATACGACCTATTTCAGTGGTTCTGCCGGCCAGACCATTCAGGGCAGTACCACCTTTTACAACCTGGTGAAAAACGGTGGAAACGGAACTCTGAACATGGACGAAAATACCGAAATCGTCATCCAAAACGACTTTACCCTCGCTGCCGGCTCTCTTAATACCGTCGAAAATAACGTTTCGGTAAAAGGCGATGTCACGGTTGCGGAAGGGACTTCTACCTTGAGTGGTGACAATAGTCATGGTCTCGTCATGAATGGTTCCGCATCTCAAAAGCTTTTGGGCGGAGGAGCCATTGCCAAGTTGATGATCGACAATGCTTCGGGTGTGGTGATCCCCACCCAGTCGGCTGCGACCACCATCACCGATGTGCTGAAACTTAACAACGGGGTTTTGGATATAGGCCGCAATCTGCTGGTACTGGCAGAGCAGGCCCAATTTGCAGGTGATGACACCGACAGCTTCTCCCCAACCAATATGGTGCAAACCAACCTGTCGTTTACCGATGCCGGAATCAGGAAATATTTGCCGGCCGGTGCGGTTGGCCATATTACCTTCCCGATCGGATCCTCCGGTAAATATACCCCGGTGGTGATGGCGGTTACGGCCAATGGCCGGGCCGGCGGTTCCATTCGCGTGAAAGCGGCCAACGAACCTCATATCACCATCCCGGCCGAAGACCTAGATAATGTGTTGCAATACAACTGGACGCTGGACGCCGAAGGTATTCAAGGGTTTTCTGCTACCGTGGCCATGCACGGTCATCCCGACGATGTGCCCGGTGACAATGCCGAAGATTACATCACCGCCCGTATCTTGGATGATCTGACGGGCAGCTGGAATAAATATTCGGTGGATGACTTCGATGAGGTCAACACCATTCTCAACTACCGCTTTGAAGGAACCGACGATGCCGGTATCGACGGCGATTATACTGCCGGTACCGATGCAGCGATCCCCGATAAGGTACAGGTATTTGTTTCAAAAAATGATGGATACTGGGATGAACCTTCCACCTGGAGTGTCGTAGGCGGAGGAGAAGTGCCCGGCGGTGGTCCTAAAGGGGCCATCGTGATGATTAAGCATCAGGTGCAGATGCGTACCAACGGGCATGAAGCCTACATAACCAACCTAACCGAAACAGGCACTCTGGGGGTGGGTTCCACCCTGAATCACCGACTCGGTAAAGTTTCCGGAAATGGCCGAATGATCTTGGAGTCCGGATCGTTGCCCGCCGGCGAATATACCGAGTTCTTGTCGAAAGAGGGAGGGACCCTCGAATTCTCAGGAAGTGGCAATTATTCCGTTCTGTCCGAGATGCCGCAGGTCAATCATCTGGTGTTTAGCGGCGACGGAGAACGGATCCTGCCCAATATCGATCTCAAAGTGCTGGGCGACCTTTCCATTGACGGTGGAACGGTGGTCAATGAGGAAAGCAGGCTGTTGACCCTGTGTGGCGATGTGTCACGCACCGGTGGCGCCCTGGAGATGCGTCAGGGAGATGCCCGGCTGCAGGGCGAGGCCATGCAGACCATTAGTGGTGATTTCACAGCTGCCAGCGCGTTATACAACCTCATTGCCGATAATAATTCCGGTATTGTGCTCAGTGGCCCGGTGGATGTGACCAATGTGCTGACTTTTAATGATGGTATTATCAATACTGCCGACGATGCCCTGCTCACCGTCCTCAATGCCGGTAATTCTGCCGTGGCAGGAGCTTCCAGACTCCGCTATGTGGACGGCCCCATGCAAAAACGAATCAATGCGGGAACTACCTTCGACTTCCCCGTGGGGGATAACTACCGATATGGAAATATTGGTATCCGTCCCGATGCTACCGGATTATGGACCGTTCAATATTTCGATCATGCCGCTTCGGAAGATGGCTTTACGGAAGCGGGTGTCACTTTTGTGAGTCAGAGTGAATACTGGCGTGTGGAAGCTCCAGGTGCCGCACAGGCGCAAGTGATGCTGCGATGGGATAGTGAAAGCGGTATCAATCCCGACAGTCCCGACTTCATGGTTATCAGTTATGAACCCACTGCATGGGAAGAGGTGGAGTATACCAATAAATCGGGCGACATAAACGGCGGTTTGGTAACCACCGAGCCCCTGAATCATAATACCGTGCGACTCTTCACCTTTGGATTAAAAACAATTGATGATTATACCTGGATCGGAATCAACGGGACCGACTGGTTCGACGGTGCCAATTGGGGTGGTGGTCTGGTACCATCGGTGGCCAACCCGGTTCTTATTAAGTCGGCATACTCTTCCAATAATCCTGTGATTGGACAAGATAGAAATGCTTGGTGTCGAAGTCTCTCCATCGATGTCGGAAAAACGCTGACCCTCAAACCCGGTGCTTCATTGGAAATAACTGACGATGTGGATAATGATGGGACGATTGTCCTTGAATCCACCAACGATAATTTGTCATCGCTCTTGTTGCCTGAATCCACCACGAAGTCTGGGAATGTGAATGTTAAATTAAACCTTGAAGCCAATGGTGCTTTTTACTTAAGTAGTCCGATCCGGAATTCTCAATTGAAGTGGTTCTATCCCGATGGTGATCCTGATAACGATTTGGTCTTTGTTTTCCGCGATGAACTAGGAAACGACAAATGGCAATGGTATAAGGTCGATGAGGGTTATCTCAGTGAAAAGCCTGAATTGGCTACTGCTGAAGCCGTTTTTGCCAAATATTTGAATGGTAAAGAGCTCTTTTTTCAAGGTGAAGTCTATAATGAGGATGTAACCTTGAATGGTCTGACCAAAGGATATTACTTGGTTGGAAATCCTTTCCCCACAGCAATTGATTGGGAAGATCCTGCCGGATGGGAACGGGAAAATTTATCCAACACCATTTGGAGCTGGATAACGGTGGATGGAGAACGGATTATTCAGACCTACAATAATAATGGTGATGATTTGCCTGGAGTCTGGAGCATTATCCCACCTGGATATGATGAAAGTAGTGTGGGATTGATTGCACCTTATCAGGCGGTGCAGATGAAAGTGGAAACCCCCAACGCGTCCTTGACCATTAAACGGGCTGCTCGAGTAAAGTCCGACGCGGTGGCGTTAAAAAGTGCTTCAACGACGAAGCCATCTGATTACAACCTGATACGTATTCAAACCGATAATGGAGTGGCAATAGATGGTACAGTCCTCTATTTCCATGAATCTTTCTTAGAGGAACAGGGGGTTGAGGATTCAGAAAAACGGTTTAACAGCTCTCTCCATATACCGGAAGTATATACGGTCATTGGAGGTGAACCTCTTTCCATCAACGGTATGCCGGTTATTACTGCCGATACCCTTGAGATCCCTTTGAGTGTTCGCAACCGGGTAGAAGGAGAGGTGACGCTGAATGTCGACCTGGAACAGTTTACCGACCGTTATGATGTTTATCTGGAAGATCGGGACGCCGGAGCGATGGTTAATCTTCGAGAAGCCAGTGGATATGTTTATACTCCTGTTGAGTTGGGCGATGATCACGATCGTTTTGTTCTTCACTTTGCTGAAGTTGAGGAGGTCCCGACGGTGATAGAACACCCCCAAGAGGAAGAAGCCTATCAAATCCGGATTGTGGGACGTCAGAACGATGCGCTCGTGAAAATTAGTCCCGAACTGTTGCAGGCTTCACAAGCCACCATCGAAGTGGCCGACCTCAATGGTCGACGGATCAATACCATTATGACCGACAATACCGAAACCGAAGTGGAACTGCCGGAAAATAGTGGTGTGTATCTGATTCGCGTTACTGCCAACGGAGTAGTGGAGAGTGAAAAGGTTGTTCGGTAATTAGACCGATGGCGTGTGGGACACCAAACCACTAAGTGGATAGACCATTAATGAATAGATATAGGTAGCAAAAAGTAGTTACAGATAGATATTATATAGATAAAGAGATGTCGTTGGTGGGTAATTTTGGATGGGGTTTTCCATCTCTGTTGGGGATGGGTAGTCTGTGTTAAAGGATGACCTTAGATGCACATAAAAGTTGCGATCAGAATTGAGGAGATCGATATTCTGACATGCCAAGTAAAACATGAAGGAGTATTTTAAGTGCTCTTACATCTAGCCATCTTACATCTAATCATCTTACATCTAACAATCTATAAAAGTATATCCCTGTGAAGTTTGAAAGCTTTGTTCCGAAACGTCGGAACAGGGCTTTCTTTTTTTGAGCTTTTAATGTGTTTGTTTGCCGGAATCTTCCTGCAGCGATGTAATAGCCTCCAGAGTGATTTGAAACCTCACTGCAGCGATGTAACAGCTTCCAGATTGATTTGAAACCTTGCTGCAGCGATGTAATAGCCTCCAGATTGATTTGAAACCTTGCTGCAGCGATGTAATAGCCTCCAGATTGATTTGAAACCTTCCTGCAGCGATGTAATAGCCTCCAGAGTGATTTGAAACCTTGCTGCAGCGATGTAATAGCCTCCAGAGTGATTTGAAACCTCGCTGCAACGATGTAATAGCTTCCAGATTGATTTGAAACCTCACTGCAGCGATGTAACGGCTTCCAGAGTGATTTGAAACCTTCCTGCAGCGATGTAATAGCCTCCAGAGTGATTTGAAACCTTCCTGCAGCGATGTAATAGCTTCCAGAGTGATTTGAAAGCTCGCTGCAACGATGTAACGGCCTCCAGAGGAGAATATTCAGAGAATATTCACGGAACAGTGTCCCTATCAGAAAAGTGACAAGGAAACGCCATTTAATGCGCATTCCCATTGCTGGATCGATGATTTTATGGGGTTGGAGCAGGATTAATAATTCTTAATATTGTGGCGAGATTCCAATTTATTAATGGATTTTAGAAGATATGAACACAAAATTTCATAAAAAAACTTGAAAATTTTTTGTTCAAATTTTAAATTGGAGACGTGTGAAATAAACTTTAGTTTTTAACCTTTAAAAGTTAAGAATATGTTTATTGCCGCGTTAATTCACAATTTCAGGAACAGCGAGTTTGTTCAGTTTATTAAGAATATACTGAACATTGTGGGGAGTCATGACCCAGAATTGCTGAATGTAAAGAATGTTTATGATGACCTGTCGGCTCTGAGTTCTCAGATTTCCGAATTGTACAAGCCCGAAACGGGCAGTGACATTACTCAGGAAATTCAGGAACTGGATGAGCGGCGCGACCGCGCCTTTACCGGTATTTACCGGTTTATTGATGCCTTTTCTTACCATTTTGATGCGGAAAAACGCGAGGCAGCCACCCGGCTTTATGATGCCATCTTGTTGTTTGGCGGCGGTGTTGCCCGGCTCAATTATCAGGCAGAGACCAGCACCATTGCCGGGATCATCAATAAATTTCGGACCGATACCGATTTGGTGGAGGCGGTGGCAAAGATTGAAGGTTTGGCCGAATGGCTGAACGAGATGGAGGAGGCTAACAAGCTCTTTGATGAGGCTTATCTGAAAAGAGTAAAAGAAGAGGCTGCCAAACCCGAAGTGAGAATGGCCGACCTTAGGAAGGAGATTATCGGTGTTTACCGCGCCTTGTTGCAGCACCTGGAAGCCAATGCTATTGTGTCGGGCAACGATTCTTATCAACAGGTGGCAAAGGAGATCAATGAAGTGATTGAGAAGTATAACCGTGTGGTGGAAACCCGTTCTTCTACCTCCGGAACCAAGGAAGAGGTGGATCAGTGAGGGCTAAAGCGTTTTTTTGATAGCTGAGGTCGGGTCAAGGGGCTCGGCCTCGTTTGTTTTATTTTTTGAGTTGGTGTTGAGGTGTTTGGTCTTTATGCGTTGGCGATACCTAATTTACCGTTGGTAATCAGGCGTGCCTCCTCCAAAAGGATTTTGCTTGTCGGGGAAGATGCCTTCTTGTTTGGATGAGGTATTTTCGGAATCTGTAAAACCTTCTGAAAAATTGTTTGATGACATTCCTATTGGAGGATCACCAATCACGCCACTGTTCCCCATCAAAATAATATCTCTGTCCAGGTTAACCACTTCCAGGACAGGTGCTCGGTAGTGTTTTTTACTATTGTTTGTTGTATCTATATCAATCCCTCTTTTCATCCGTATTAAATTTATTTAGCAAGATCAGACAGAACTTGCATGACTCAGTTTGTAAATGTTCATGTTTGGCTCATCGTAGATGGTCATGCTTGTTTCATTAAGTATTCGATCTTTTCATGTTTGTTTGATGCGTTAGTCCTTAAGCGCATTATGGTTATTCTACTTAGGGATTATGATTAAGTGACTAATTGTCAAATGTAAAAAACTCTTTTACTTTCTTTATACACCAATTGAGGGCGCGAAGATTGCAAAAAATGAGGAAAAACCCATTGTGAAAGGACTAAATAAAGGTTTTTTTTGATGAAGGTAGTTTATCGGCAGACAGAATTGGAATTGGTTGTCTAGCATTGAGTAACGTTATTCGTTTTGCTATTTCCGAAATAATGGTGAGATGCCAATGGCAAATAAAGTTATCGGCATCAATTTTTTATGGGGATATCCCCTAAATAAAGGCCATTGTTGCCTTTCGGCCTTAATTGATTTATTCTTTTTTAGCAAAGGGTTGTGCCTTTACGTTTTATTTTGTGGAATTCATGGAGCAAAAATTGCCTTAAAATGGGGAATAGATTCCTCAAAAAAGTAGTAAAAATGAGGAATGTATTCCACAAAATTTATTTTTCAATTCTCATTCTGGCATCTACCACTCTGATCTCTTTGCTGTTTCCGATGAGTGGGTTTAGGTCCATCTCTTTTATTTCGGTGGCGAAGCGCAACAGGGTAGAGAGGCGTACAATGATTTCCACAAACTGATCTTCGTTGATGCCTTCCTGCCCTCTAATGCCACGTATGATGGGATAGCTTCTGAGGCTGCGCACCATAGACCGTGCTTCGTTGAAGGTGAGCGGCGCCAGTCCGCTGGAATGATCGCCCAGGGCTTCCACAAAGATGCCACCCAATCCGCACAGGATGACATGGCCAAAGGTGGGCTCGTATTTGGCGCCGATAAAAAGCTCGGTGCCTGTCTGCATCTTTTGAATCAGCACCGATCTTACCCCTTTGATTTTCCGCATTCGCTTATACTCGGAAATGAGGTGTTCGTCCGATTTGATGTTGAGCGTCACACCCCCCACGTCGGATTTATGAACCGGCCCAATGACCTTCAGGGCGACCGGGTATTCGAACTGACGTGCCAGGGAGAGGAGCTCTTTTCGGGAGGTGGCCACCCCTTCCTGAACCACCGGAATGCCTGCCGCCCGCAACAGGTCGTTGATGGTGCCGGGATCCAGGAAACCCTCGGGTGCCGCTTTTATAATGGTGCGTATCTCCGTGATGTCGATATCATCTTTAAAGATTTTCTCATCGGCCGGATCGGGCGCCTGATTGATGGTGGTCAGGGCGCGTCCCAACACCACTTCGTCAGGGAAGTTGATGTGTCCGTGCGAGAGGAAAAATTCCACCTCTTCTCGGGCACTGCTGATAGAAGGGAGGATGGGGAAGACCGGTTTACGGCATTGTTTCATCTTTTCATGAATGGTCTGGTAGGCATCGAAGACGCGCGAGAGGCCCGTACTGCCAAAGATGACAATCATCCCGTGAATGTGATCCATCCGGGTGTCACAATATTCAATGACACGACCCAGCTGCTCTGCCGTTCCGGTGGCCAGGATGTCGATGGGGTTGGAGGCCGATGCGCCGGGATTCAGCAAGCTCAGCAGATGATCACGATCTTTGCCTTCAATGGGAGGTATGGCCAGTCCGCCCTGCGACAAGGCATCGGTGAGCATGACGCCGGCACCGCCCGCATGGGTGATGATGGCCAGGTTCTTGCCTTCCAGTCTGGGATAGTTGAAGACCGAGGCTACGGTGGTGAGTTCTTCACGTCCAAAGCACCGAACGATGCCGGCCTTACGGAAGAGGGCTTCGACGGCCGAGTCGGCACTGGCCATGGCACCGGTATGAGAGGCGGTGGCGCGTTGTCCCGCCTCGGTAATGCCCGACTTAATGGCAGCGATGCGGCATCCTTTGCGGACCAGTGAAGAGGCATGCTTGAGCAGCTTGTCGGGATTTTTGATATGTTCCACATAGATGAGTTTGATGTTGGAACTTTCGCCCGGCACGTAGGCGTTATCCCAATATTCCAGGACCTCTTCAATGCCCAGCTGGGCGCTGTTGCCCACACTGATGAGCGACGAGAAGGTGAGTCCCTTGGGCAGGGCCGATTCCAAAATAAAGACAGCCGTGGAGCCCGACCCCGACACAAAATCGCATCCCTTGGGATCAAGCCGTGGTACGGGCGAAGTGAAAATACCACTGTATGTGGGTGTCAATACGCCGATGCAGTTGGGCCCTATCAGGGTGCCGTTGACTTTATTGATGATGTTTTTCAGCTCTTCTTCCAGCCTTTGTCCCTCGGGGCCATCTTCGCTGAAGCCTGCAGAAATGACAATGAATGCACGAGTCCCTTTTTGTGTCAGTTGTTGCGTTGCTGAAACACACAGTTGGGCGGGAATGGCCAATATGGCCAGCTCGGGCGTATGAGGCAAATCGGCCACCGATTTCCAGGCGGTGATGCCCTGTACCTTATCGTGGCCGGGGTTGATGACCGACAGGGTGCCTTTGTATCCCCCATCCAGAATGTTTTTCAGTATTTTACCCCCGGGTTTGGTAATGTCTTCCGACCCACCCACGACGACAATACTTTTCGGATTCAGCAGGCTTTCGTTGATCATGGCTGTTTTTTCATTTTGTGAATATTCAAAAATACTTTTAATCTAAGAGATATGCTTTGAGTTTTGTCAGGAAAAATGAGTGTTTCGTTATTGGGATCGATGAGAATGATCGTTGTCACTGCTCAAAAGCCACACATTATCGTCGGTCGGTAAGATTTTTCTTATTATTTTCGAAGATTCAATGTTGCCCAATTAAACGAGCAGGGACTATTCATCAGATTACAATAAAGAATGATAAAGACAGGGGACTGCCGGTTTTATTGGGCCAATGAGCTAGATAAGGATGAAATGAACATGACAACGTAGGGTTGTCACAACAAGAGTTATAGACCCTCTGGCATACGAGTTCCATCCAACCAATAACTTAAATTAATTTTATACGGATGAAACGGGATATCCGCGAAATAGCAGAGTCGGGAAGATGGAGTGTGGAAATACTCTCACAGTTGCTGTCGTTACGTGGCGAGGCGCAAAAGGCGTTGCTCTTGCTGGGCGGAGAGTATCTTCAGAACTATCGGGGCAGGGAGGTTTATTATCGTGGGTTGGTGGAGTTTTCGAACCTATGTACTAAAGACTGTTTCTATTGCGGGATCCGAAAGGGCAATCGCCATACAGAGCGATACGATTTGCCGGATGAGGCGATTATAGCAGCGGCGCGCTTTGCGCTTGAACACCGTTACGGCTCGCTGGTGCTGCAGTCGGGTGAGCGCGATGATCCTGCTTTTGTGGATCGAATGGATCGTCTGTTACAAATCATCAAAAAGGAGACAGATGGAAAATTGGGCATCACCCTTTCGTTGGGGGAACAGAGTCCGGAAACCTATCGCAGGTGGTTCAACAGTGGTGCCCACCGCTATCTGTTGCGCATCGAGACGTCGGATGAAACCCTTTACCGGCAACTGCATCCCGACAATGATAAACATCGGTTTCAAAAGAGAATGGAATGTTTGAGGTCTATTCAACGGGTGGGGTATCAGACCGGTACGGGGGTGATGATTGGTTTACCGGGACAGACACTGAACCATTTGGCCGAAGATTTGCTTTTTATAAAGACTTTTGATGTGGACATGGTGGGGATGGGCCCCTATATAGAGCATGAAGAGACACCGCTCTACGACAGAAGATCGGAGCTTTGGAGCCTGCAGGAACGGTTTCTGACTTCGCTCAACATGGTGGCTTGTTTGCGGTTGATGATGCCTGATATCAACATCGCGGCAACCACCGCCATGCAGGCCATCGATCCGGTGGGACGGGAAAAAGCCATTCAGGCCGGTGCCAATGTGATCATGCCCAACATTACCCCGTCGAACCACAGAAAAGATTATTTGTTGTATCAAAATAAGCCGTGTACCGATGAAGGGGCCGACGATTGTTCCCATTGTTTGTCCATTCGGCTGGAAATGATTGGTCACCATCCGGGATATGATCAGTGGGGCGATTCACCCCATTATTTTAAACGAATGCAACGGTAGGAGATCTCCTGTCGTTGCGGGACATAACCTGACGTCCCGCAGGTTGAAACAGATTGTATCAGTAAAACAAATAGCAGAAAATATGTTGACATTGAAACGAGCATGACAGGAGTGGTTTTCACCACAGACCATACAAAAAACTTAGGTATGTGAGTTTCATTAGAGCAATAAATGAGATAAAATTTATACGAATGAAGAGACCGGACAATCATATTTTAGTAATATTCGGCGCTTCGGGTGATTTAACCCGGCGCAAGCTGGTGCCTGCACTGGCCGATCTGCATAAACAAGAACTTTTGCCTGAGAAATTTGCCGTGCTGGGCGTGGGGCGGACTCCTCTTTCCGACGATCAGTTTCGTGAAAAGATGAGTACCGGGATTAGTGAGTTTGCCTCCAAAAAAGACGGAGTTCCCGAAGGGTTTTTAGAAAGGCTGCATTATTATGCTTTTAATACCAAAGAGGGGGGTGAGTATGAAGGGTTTAAAGAACGATTGCAGGCCCTGGACAGGGAAACGGGCAGCCAAAATAATTTTATTTTCTACCTGGCAACACCGCCTAGTATGTATTCTCTGATCCCACGTTATCTGGCTGAGCAGGGATTAAATAAAGATGATCAGGGTTTTAGACGCCTCATTGTGGAGAAACCGTTTGGTCGTGATCTGGAGAGTGCCCTGGAGCTCAACAAGGAGCTATTGGGGTATTTCAGAGAGGAACAGATCTATCGTATAGATCACTATCTGGGAAAGGAGACGGTTCAAAACCTTTTGGTAACCCGTTTTTCCAATGGAATTTATGAACCTCTGTGGAATCGCAATTACATTCATCATGTGGAGGTGACTTCTTCCGAAGACATTGGGGTCGGAGGACGCGGCGGATATTACGAAGAGTCAGGGGCTTTGAGAGATATGGTTCAAAATCACCTTTTATTGCTCACCAGCCTGGTGGCCATGGAACCACCGGCACTGATAAATGCTGAAAGTATTCGTGACGAGATTGTCAAGGTGTTGCAGTCGTTGCGGCCTATTTCCAAAGAGGAGGTGGAAAAATATGTAATTCGTGGTCAATATATAGAATCTCAGGTTCGGGGGCAGCAGGTTAAAGGGTATCGACAGGAGCAGGGTGTTGATCCCCAATCGCGGGTTGAGACCTTTGTGGCGATGAAGTTTTTTATCGATAACTGGCGCTGGGCAGGCGTTCCCTTTTATATTCGTACCGGTAAGATGTTGCCCACCCGGGTAACGGAGATTGTGATTCATTTTCAGCCTACACCGCATCACCTCTTTGCCGATGATGAGGCCATCATCCGAAATCAAAACCAGCTGGTGATACGTATTCAGCCCGATGAAGGTCTGCTGCTGAAATTTGGTATGAAAGTTCCGGGAGCAGGCTTCCGTGTGCAAGAGGTGAATATGGATTTTCATTATTCCGAATTGGCCGATGCCTATTTACCCTCTGCGTATGAACGTCTGTTGCTGGATTGTATGTTGGGCGATCCGACACTTTATTCCCGTGGCGATGCAGTGGAAGCCGCCTGGAAATTTATTGATCCCATTCTTCAAGCCTGGAAAGAGCAACCCTGTATCAAGGTTCATGGTTATCCTGCAGGATCATGGGGCCCAGAAGAGAGCGATGATCTGATTGAAGGAGAAATGACTTGGAGATATCCCTGTAAGAATCTCTCAGATGGCACTTATTGTGAGCTTTGAGAAGGGAAGTGGTCATTTCAATAAACTTAACCAAGACGAATTATGGAAACTAAAATATTCTATTCTAAAGAACAGCTGGCCCGCTATTTTGGAGATTGTCTGATCGAACTAACAGAAAAGAATGAGCTCATTCATATGGCCCTTTCGGGCGGGAGCACGCCGGAAACCATCTTCGATGTGTTGTCGCAGGAATATAAAAAGAGTATCAAATGGGACCGGATAAAGTTTTTCTGGGGGGATGAACGATGTGTGCCCCCCGATCATGCCGAGAGTAATTATCGGATGACCCGGGAACATCTCTTCGATCATACACCTGTTTTGCCGGAAAATATTTTCCGGATTAAAGGAGAATTGTCACCGGAGGAGGCGCGGGCGGATTATCGTCACATTTTGGAACGTGAGCTGCCCAAAGTCAACGGCCTACCTTGCTTTGATGTGATGTTGCTGGGAATGGGCGATGACGGACATACGGCCTCCATCTTTCCGCATGAAATAGCCCTTTGGGATTCGCCCGAATGGTGCGAGATTGGTACCCATCCCAAATCCGGACAAAAAAGAATCACACTGACAGGAAGGGTCATTAATAATTCCCGTGATATCGCCTTTTTGGTTACCGGAGAAAAGAAGGCTCCCAAGGTTCATGAGATCCTCAATCAAAAAGGGCAATATTTGAGCTATCCGGCTGCAAGGGTAAACCGAGAAAAAAGCCTTTGGCTGCTGGATCAAGAGGCCGCTCAGTGGTCAGAGACCGGAAGCTAGAGGCCAGCAACCAGACACACCATGTTTCTTTTCCTATTATCTACTCTGTGGATTCTGGCTTGTGTCTTCGTCCTCTTTTTTCCCGGTGATGGCTTTCCAATATTTATGGAGTAGGTCGGTGAATTTATCAAATTCTTCTTTAAAGGAGATCCCGATTCCCTGGGTCGTGGGTGAGGTTTCGTAGATGATATCATCATTGGAGCGGGTATATGCTTTGGCGCGGATGGTGCCGACGGGATTGAGTTTAACATCCATGTCAAAGTCACCCACCATTTTACTGGTGTTGGTTTGATATTTCCCATAGCCCACATTGCCGTTGATGGTCACCCGGTTGTTAAACATCTGGGTGGAGAGGGCCACTTCAATCTCTTCGCTGGTAAGGTTATCTTCGGGGCGATAGCTGACGCCCACATCCACATCACTGCTGATGTTGGAGAGCCAACGGCTCAGCTGATTGGAGAGCATCTCGGTGGTGGTTACCAGGGCGGCATTGTTGGTTTGTGTGCTCTCCGTATTTTCCATCCGCAGATAGTCGGGCGTGTAAAAACGATTCAGGACCAGCAGCGAGAGCACTTGTCGGTTCATTTCATCTTCGGAAGAAATTAAATCGAGAATATAACTTTCTCGGCTTTCGCTGAGGGTAGGAGCCTCGATGTCAAATTTAATACCGGGTCTTTCAAGAGGTCCGGAAAGTTTCAGGTTACAATAAATCGGAATCCGTCGGTAAATGTCCTGATTATCTCCTGAAACGCCGTCGGAGATGGGCCCAACCAAATCGGAGAGCGGGGCTTTTACTTTATAGACCGCCGTCATGTTGATTCGCGCTTTGTAGGGATCCCCCTGCCAGGTTACGTTCCCCCCCTGGTTGATGATGAATTTCTTATTGACAAGGTTTTGTAGAGAAAAGAGATATTCTCCGTCATTGATTTCGTACTCTCCAAAAAAGTTGAGATTCCCTTGTCGGTCGAGGAGAATTTGAATATTTCCGTTGCCGGTGGTACTAAGCATATCTCCGGCCGCAGAATCAAAAATGATTTCAATCTGTGCGGCAGGGGTGACTTCGATTTCCATGTTGAGTTCCATCCCCGAGAGGTCGGCAGTATATTTTTGAGAGTTGTTTTGGGCCGACAAAGTATTATTGCCGGAAGAATAATTCTTAGGAGAAACAAACCGGATAAAATTGCTTTGTTCAGCCTCTTCGGTGTCGTTCATGGGGATGAAGAAACGCGTATTGTCAAGGGTGGTGCCACTGATGGATAAGTCAAAGCTACCGGTGGTGCCGGTAACCAACAATTTCCCTTTGGCAAAAACGGTACCGTAATAATAGGGGTTGTCTTTTGCTTTTGTATCCAAAACCAGCTGGTTGTTGATATCTACCTGAAGGTTATATACCATGTTTTTAAACCCTGTATGGTAGATCGATCCATTGAAAGATCCGGTTTTTCCGTATTCGTCCTGAACAGTAACATCTCTGAAACGTATTTCATTGGGGTAAAACCAAACCGAATCTTTAATGCTGTAGGAAGTTTGAAGGAGGTCTACATTGAATTGTCCTTCGTCAACATTGACTTGTCCGGTAAACAGGGGTTTGCTCAAAGGGCCGGTTAAATTTAAATTTCCGGAAGCGGTAGCCTTAAAGTCTTGCAGTATCTTTCCGATAAACGTTTCCAGAAATGAGACATTTAGACGGTCCAGTTGCAGATCAACGGCTAAACTGTTGTCTCGTGGATTGATGGTTCCCTGTCCGGTAAGGGGTGTGCGATCTCCATCTTTCAAGGAAGTGTTGACAACCACTGCTTCTTTGTTTTGATCCCACCAGGAAGCAATAGAGAAGAACCCGGCAGTGTCGCCGTCAAAACTGAAATCGTCGATGGAAAGATTGGCTTTCCAGAGCGGCTCACGATAATAGTTTTTAATTTCCAGACTCCCGTTAATCATTCCCCCGAAATAGTGTCGGCCTTCTTCCTTTCTTCCTTTAAAGAGTTGAAAGATATCAATGTTGTCCATGAGAAGGCGCAACCCGTCTTCTGACTTCCGATGGAGAAAACCGTTTAGTGCCAGGCGCTGCTTCTGGTGATGAATATCAAGCCCCTGGATACTTATGGATTGTGGGGTGTAAAGAAGTCTGGCTTCATTGATGTTCCAGAGAGAGTCTTCCAGAATCATGGTTGACGGCTTTAAATGGGTGGCGAAATAGAATCCTTCGTTCTTTTCTCTCCGAAAGGCTGTGGTGGTGTAGATGGCCCCGCTGTTGGTAACCGCATCCCAATTATTCCAGAAAATGTTCATGTCCAGCGTATCTTTCCCGGCCATTTGATGAATGGAGAAGTTGTAGAGATTTAATTTGTCGTTCCAGTTGATCTGTTTGGCGCGGGTTACAATTTGCAGGTTCTTGGATCTATTGGTGTTGGCATAGATCTGAATGTCATTGGCAATGATGTTGTTAACGGACAGATTTTCAAATGAGGCATTGATATCAAAGATATGTTTGCGGAAATCCACTTCTCCTTTAAGGTTTCCTCTGTTGGCAAAGGAAAGATTGGGATAAAAGAGCTTCAGTACCTTGTCAAAACCATCGAAGGACACATCGAACTTAAATTGGTTTTCTGATATTGGTAGATGGGGCGTGGTGGGATGGACCGACGGAAGATAATCAGCAATCATTTGGAGAAAGGATTGACGAATTCCTGAAAAGTGGTATTCTCCGATCAGGTCTGCCTCAATAAAGTCGGACCGGAGAGATAATCGTTTCGTATTGTCATCTCTGAAAGCTTTCAGGGAGAGAGAGTCTATCTCGAGGGAGGTGTGAGGGGTATAAATTAAGCCATCCGAAATACTCACCAATCCGGAGAGATCATCAAGGTTATCACCTTCGAAATTGGCATTCATAGTGAGGGTGATAATGCCCTCTTCCAATCCGGGTAAAATATTTAATCGATCGGGCATAAAGTTTTCCACCATTGCCGTGAATTGAAACCTGGGGATGTGGGCCGACAGATCTATTTCGCCGTTGAAGTTCAGATTGCCGTATTGGTCAACAACAGCCACGGCACCATCAAATCTCTGGTGCGTGAGCAAGCCGTTAATGTCAATGTTTTGATATAAGTATTGGTTCCATTCAAACTTCTGAATTTTCCCATTTATGTAAGTGGCATAATTGGTTTTATTTTTCCAGGAACCGTTGATGTCTACATTCATCGATAGATCTCCAAATTGATGTTTGCGTCCGAGAATGTCATCCAGCTTAAAGTTGATGGTTTTCAATGCCCCGCTATAAGAAATTGATTGATCCTGGTTGAATGTTATTCCAATATCGGTACTGATACTCCCCATGGCGGTGGTGAAATTGCCGTATGCAACCAGGTCTGTGATGAACCCGGTGAGATTACCTCTGTATTGGATGGTTCCCAAAGCCGGTAAATGGTTGCCTTGCAGGCTTTGAGCACGACCCGCTATTCGAACCAGATCGGAAGGAGTGGTTTCCAGATTTTTGATATCCATGAACAGGAAAGTTTCCTGATAGTTGGAAAGATCGCTGATGTCGAAAGAGAGGTTGATTCTGGTTTCGCGGCCCAGAAGCAGAGAGATGTCACGACCTTTCAGGTTTTGTCCGGAGCCAAAAACCGTTCCCGAGAGTCCGAGGGATGTTTCAATTTGTGGGAATTTTTTCAGATAGAGGGCGATCTCTTTGGGCGACAGATAGATCTTTTTTATTTCTGCCAAAAACCGGTTGTTGCTTCCTGCAATGGTTTTTTCCGGATTTACCGGTATTTCAAAACGATCGATGTTGATTTCGGAAAAAGGAGTCTTAATGAAAAAATCATCAATGGAGATTTTATCCGGGCGTACTTGTCCCCGGGCGCCCCCGCTTTGGATAGAAAGGCCCAGTTTTTCATGAAGGGTTAGGTTGTTGAGCCTGAAGTTAAGTGAATCGGCCACACCCGATGTTCTTTCCAGATCGATGTTTACCTGATTAAAGGAGAGGGTATCGTGTTTGAGGTTGGGATTATGAAGCACGGAATGTGTAAAGGAGATATTTCCGTCATTGATGCGGAAGCCCCTGACCGAGTAGTGCCACTGAGAGGTGTCGGCACGATTGGAGCCAATGGAATCAATCAGGAAGTAGAAGTTCAATTTTTGGTTGTATTCGCTGATGTTTATTTGAGGTTGGTCTAGCGTCACCCTTCCGATGAAAAAATGCTTTTTCAGAAGTGAAAAATAGTCGATTTCGGCATGTACGCCCGGAGAAAAGAGTAGGGTGTCGTTGTTTAAATCGCGGATCAAAAAATTATCAAGTCGAATGCCTGAAAATGGTAAGGCCTGAACCCGACCAATGGATATTTCTGTGTTCAAATCGTTGCTCAGTCGCTGGGTGATGCCGGCAACAATCCTGGTTTGCACGCCGGGAAGCATAAAAAATACCGATCCCACCAGAGGGAGGCCTATCAGTATTCCCAGGAGTATGATTAGTATTTTGTTGTAATTTCTGGTCAATGTGGCGAAACGCATTTGTTGTTCGGTAATTCGGAATGTCCAAAACAGAAAACCCTCAGATCCTGAATTAGAATCTGTAAATGGTTGAAAACGGAATTTTTATTTTTTGTTAGGGGGCTGGCTCTTCGCGACGAAATGCTAAACTCTTTTGCCTGAAGGTTACTGTTTTGCTGTACACAGCAAAAATAGTGCAAAGAGTTTAGGTTTACCAAACAAAAATGTCCTATTCAGGAGAAAAGTTTGGAAAAGGGCATAAAATATTCCCCTTTTAGCAGATAATCTAGTTGGAGATGTATTGAATCATAGCATCTGGAGGCTATGGACAGCAGAAATAAAAAGGGATCCGATGGTGGTTCAAAGTTTTTGTTTCAAAAATTGAAAAAATTGTTAATAATTTGTAAATTTCCGTGGTTTTATTCAAAAAAAGAAATCGTTATATGGTCATTAAACAGTTGTCGATTTTTTTGGAAAATCGTTCCGGTCGCCTCAATGAAGTCTTTGGCATTCTTGGAGAGGCCAAAATCAATGTGTCGGCCTGCAGCATCGCTGATTCATCAGAATTTGGAATTCTCCGTATGATTGTTTCCGAACCTGAAAAAGCCTGGTCGGTCTTAAAAGAGCACAACTTTTCTGTGAATATGAATGAGGTTGTTTCATTTGCCACGCCCAATACGCCCGGAGCCCTGTCCAAAACGCTTGAAATACTTACGAATGCTGGTATCGATATCGAGTATCTCTATGGCTTTTCGCCGGGCGATAAATCCTTTATTGTATTGCGTTGCGATAATATTGAGAAAGCGCTTGCGGAACTTCAAAAGCATAAATTGGAGCTGATTTCTGCCAGTGATTTGTATAAATTTTAAAGTTTTATGGAACAATCGATATGGAACCGGCACTTTGAGACCATGCCCCGAGAAGAGATGAGGCAGGTTCAGCGTGACCGGTTACGAGACACCATTGAAAGGGTTTATTTCAATGTTCCTTATTACCGGTCAAAGATGCAGGAAAAAGGTCTGGGACCTGAGAATATTCAATCGTTAGACGATTTAAAACGGTTGCCCTTTACGACGAAACAGGATCTGCGTGATAATTATCCCTTCGGATTATTTGCGGTTCCCATGAGTGAAATAATTCGTCTTCATGCCTCGTCGGGAACCACAGGTCGGCCAACGGTTGTGGGCTATTCGCGAGGCGACATTGCGGTTTGGTCGGAGGTGATTGCGCGAACATTAACCGGAGCGGGCGTGGGGAAAAAGGATTTTATTCAAATCGCGTACGGATACGGATTGTTTACCGGTGGACTGGGTCTTCATTATGGCGGTGAGAAAGTAGGGGCATCGGTCATTCCCATATCGGGCGGTAATACCCGACGTCAATTGCAACTGATGAAAGAATTTGGTACTACCGTATTGGCCTGCACACCATCCTATGCTTCCTATTTGGCCGAGGCCCTTGACGAGAGCGGAATCGATCGAGACGAACTTAAACTGAGAGTGGGCATTTTCGGAGCCGAGCCGTGGACTGAGAACATGCGTCGCGACATAGAAAAAAAACTTAAAATAAAGGCTTTTGATATCTATGGATTAAGTGAAATAATCGGACCGGGGGTCTCTTTCGAATGTGGTTGTCAAAAGGGATTGCATATCAATGAAGACCATTTTATTCCGGAGATCATTGATCCGGATACTCTGGAAGTATTGCCCGAAGGAGAAGTGGGCGAATTGGTGTTTACTACTATTACAAAAGAGGGTCTTCCCATAATTCGTTACCGTACTCGAGATTTGACCCGACTTCACTATGGTGTCTGCGAATGCGGAAGAACTCTTGTGAGGATGGAAAAATGTACCGGTCGGAGCGATGATATGCTGATAATCCGGGGTGTGAATCTTTTTCCTTCACAAATAGAGAGTGTCTTGTTGGAGATGGATGAAACTACGCCGCACTACCTGCTGGTAGTGGATCGGAAAAATAATTTGGATACGCTGGAATTGCATGTGGAAGTGGAAGATCGCTTTTATAACGATAAAATCAGTGAACTGCAGAACCTGGGGAAAAAGATTAAAAATCAGATTGAAAGTACCATTGGGCTTTCGATAAATATCAAACTCGTAGAGCCTAAAACCATAAAAAGAAGTGAGGGTAAGGCCCGGAGGGTGATAGATAAACGAAATGTGGAATAATCGGGGAAAAGAAAAGGTCTATGCCCAAGACATTGATAGTAATTGCCTTGAGTAATAATTAAATCCCATAAAAAACTGTTTTAATGTCACCGAAGAATCCTTTTCCAATTAGTAAAGAGGTTATCACTCAATTATGTAACGAATATGGAATAACCAGTCTTTCATATTCCACTATTCGTCAGATTGTGCAATTGGTTAATCGTTTGGAGGATCTGCATGATGTGAAATTTATCCGAACCGAAATGGGAGTGCCTGGACTTAAAACACCCGAGTTGGGCGTTTTGGCAGAAAAGGAAGGCCTGGACCATGGCATCTCTGCTGTTTATCCACCGATTGAGGGGATGAAAGAACTGAAAGTGGAATTGTCAAGGTTTGCCCGTTTGTTTTTGGATATAGAACTCAGTCCCGAAGGATGTATCCCGACGGTGGGATCTATGCAGGCCTCTTATGTTACCTTTATGGTTGCGAGTCGATGTCATCCTCAAAAAAATACTACATTATTTATCGATCCCGGATTCCCCGTTCATAAAAGGCAATTGGTCTTACAGGGTATTCCGTACGAGAGTTTCGATATTTATAACTTCCGGGGTGACAAGCTGCGCCATAAACTGGAATCGCATCTGAAAAAAGGCAATATCAGTACCATCCTTTATTCCAATCCCAATAATCCTTCCTGGATCTGTTTTACGGAGAAAGAACTAAGCATAATAGGTGAGATGGCCAATAAGTACGATGTGATAGTGATGGAGGATTTGGCTTATTTCGGAATGGATTTTCGCAAACATTACGGAACACCCGGCGTACCTCCCAGTCAACCCACTGTGGCAAAATATACTGACAATTACGTGCTGCTGTTTTCCAGTTCCAAGATATTTAGCTATGCCGGCCAGAGGATTGGTGGTTTAATGATATCCGATAAATTATTTGAGCGCCGTTATGAAGGTCTTTTGCCTTTGTTTAATTCGGAGCGGTTCGGGATCGCCTTATTGCAGGGAGCCCTGTATGCGACCACTGCGGGTACTTCTTACTCTGCACAATGGGGCCTTGCGGCACTTCTCAAATCGGTAAATGATGGAAAATATGACTTTATAAGCCACATTAAAGAATATGGAGATCGGGCTACTGGGATGAAAAAGCTTTTTGAGAAGAACGGTTTCAAGCTTGTTTATTCCAAAGATGAAGACCAACCCTTGGCCGACGGATTTTATTTTACCATTTATTTTCCCGGTTTGACGGGTGAAGAATTGCTTTTTGAACTAATCCGATACGGAATCAGTGCCATCACTCTAGCGACAACGGGCAGCACTCGAACCGAAGGACTTAGGATCTGTGTATCGCAAACGGGCAAAGAGAGAATGAACGACCTTGCCATCCGTTTGAAATTATTTTCCGGTAGTCGATCATTGCATTCATAAAGAGTGTTTTATCGTTATTTTTTTTGAGGTTGTTTCGAAGATCGTTGGCCATTGGCGCGTTTGGGCGGGAGGCTTAATTTTGATTCAAAGGACCGGGGGAAAACAGTGCTGTATTCTTTGGCTTGGCTAAAATATAGAATGCATATAAATAATTATCTTAACTCCTTGATTTTTTAAAAGGTTACAAATTGTAATTGCATTTATTTGCTTTGTTTATAGGAAATAATGACAGGTGTCATGAGGTTGAATTACAAATTTTGGTTAAATTCGTAATGGAGTTAAAAAATCAAATTGATTTGTTATGGCAAAAATGATAGGAAGTATCGTGGTTGATACAGAAACCTGCAAAGGATGTTCACTTTGCGTGGAAGCCTGTCCGACAAATGTTATTGCATTGTCCGATAAAGTAAATGGAAAAGGTTATAATTATGCGTTTATGGCCCATCCGGAATCCTGTAACGGTTGTACCAATTGTGCAATGGTATGTCCCGATAGTTGCATTACGGTATACCGAAAGAAGTTAGAAATGGCGTGATGCCGTAATAAAGAGCTTTAAAGGAAATCAGAATTAAGAAACGATAAGCAAATGAGTGAACTAAGGTTGATGAAAGGCAATGAAGCGATTGCCGAAGCAGCTATCCGTTGTGGTGTAGACGGTTACTTTGGTTACCCGATTACGCCTCAGTCGGAAGTTATGGAAACCCTGATGGCACTAAAGCCATGGGAAACAACCGGAATGGTGGTTTTGCAAGCCGAAAGTGAAGTGGCATCCATCAATATGTTATATGGGGGTGCCGGATGTGGAAAGCGTGTTATGACATCTTCATCCAGCCCCGGAATTAGCTTGATGCAGGAAGGCATTAGTTATTTGGCCGGAGCAGAATTGCCCTGTCTGGTGGTTAATGTGGTTCGTGGAGGTCCGGGCCTTGGAACCATTCAGCCGTCTCAATCCGATTATTTTCAGTCGGTCAAAGGAGGTGGGCATGGTGATTACAAATTAATAGTTTTGGCGCCCGCTTCGGTTCAGGAAATGGCTGATTTTGTTGAGTTGGCTTTAGATTTGGCCTTCAAATACCGTAATCCGGCCATGATATTGTCTGACGGTATGATCGGTCAGATGATGGAGAAAGTGGAACTGAAACCGCAAAAAAAGCGTTGGACCAACGAAGAGATAGAAAAAATGTATCCCTGGGCCACTACAGGCAAGAAAAATGACAGGGAACGCAACATTATAACTTCGGTTGAGCTGGATTCAGAAAAACATGAGGAAGCTAACCGAAGGATTCAAAAAAAATATCAGGAAATACAGGAGAAAGAAGTGCGCTATGAGGCGATTGATACCGATGATGCCGACTATTTGTTGGTGGCTTATGGTAGTAGCGCACGTATTTCGTTAGCAGCTAAAGAGATCTTGAGGAAAAAAGGACTTAAAGTGGGTCTTCTTCGCCCCATAACTCTATTCCCGTTTCCGGTAAAACAAATTCAGGAGCTTGCAGGCCGGTTAAAAGGAATTCTTTCGGTAGAGATGAGTGCCGGCCAGATGGTGGAAGACATACGCTTGGCGGTTGATGGCCGTGTTAAAGTAGAACATTTTGGGCGTTTCGGAGGAGTAGTTCATTCACCTGAAGAGGTAGCCGAAGCCCTTGAACAAAAACTTACAGGAGGAAAGTAAAATGGCAGAAGTGATCAACGATATTAAAAAGCCTGAAAATATGGTTTACGGCAAAACGAAAGTTTTGACCGATAACATTATGCACTATTGTCCCGGCTGTAGCCATGGGGTGGTGCATAAAGTAGTGGCCGAAGTAATCGATGAGATGGGGATTCAGGATATTACGCTTGGTGTAGCTCCTGTTGGATGCGCGGTGTTGATTTACAATTATTTGGATATAGACTGGCAGGAAGCAGCGCATGGTCGTGCCCCTGCACTGGCAACTGCCATGAAGCGTTTGCGTCCCGATCGGTATGTTTTCACCTATCAAGGGGATGGAGACCTGGCAGCCATAGGAACTGCTGAAACCATACATGCCTGTAATCGGGGAGAAAATATTGTCATTATTTTTATTAATAATGGTATTTACGGTATGACCGGGGGTCAGATGGCGCCCACCACTTTGGAAGGTATGAAAACGGCGACCTGTCCCTACGGACGAGAACCTTCGCATGACGGAAATCCGTTGAGAATAACAGAATTGCTGGCTCAATTGCCGGGTACCGCCTATGTTACCAGACAATCGGTCCATACTGCAGGGGCTGTCCGCAAGACCAAAAAAGCGATCCGTAAAGCCTTCGAAAAGCAAAAAGAAAATAAAGGCACTTCTGTTGTGGAAGTGGTGTCTACCTGTAATTCGGGATGGAAAATGACCCCGGTACAAGCCAATAAGTGGATGGAGGAAAATATGTTTGCCTTTTATCCCTTGGGTGACTTGAAAGATGAATAAATTAAAATTAAGACTATGAAGGAAGAAATAATTATAGCCGGATTTGGTGGCCAGGGTGTTCTATCTATGGGTAAAATACTGGCTTATTCCGGTGTTATGCAAAATATGGAAGTGAGCTGGATGCCATCATACGGTCCCGAAATGAGGGGGGGCACGGCGAATGTTACAGTGGTGCTCAGCGATCAGCGGATTAGTTCTCCTATGCTGCAAGTATTTGATACGTCTATATTGTTGAATCAACAGTCACTGGATAAATTTGAGCCCAAAGTAAAACCGGGTGGAATTCTACTGTATGATTCCAATGGCATTACCCGTCATCCGGAACGCGAGGATATCAACATCTATTGTGTAGATGCCACCGAGGAAGCATCTCGCATGAAATCTTCCAAAATCATGAATATGATAGTTCTGGGGGCTTATTTGAAAATTAAACCTCTTGTGGATATCGAAAATGTCTTAAAAGGACTAAAGAAATCTCTTCCGGAGCGACATCACCATCTTCTGCCCATGAATGAAAAAGCTATTCAGCGGGGAATGGAAATTGTCAGAGAGGTTTCTATGGTTAAAGGTTGAAGAATTATCATAGCAAATAGCGCAAAGGGGTTGCCTGATATAGGCTGCCCCTTTTTATTTGTGTGAAATTTATTTAACTCATTGGTTTAGTGTAATGTGTATGGCATGTCTTAAGTTTTTTCATGCTCTTTTTGGGGAAGTATTGCCACACTTGTTTCGCCTTTATCACTTTTGTTCAAATTGAAAAAAATATTATCTTAACAAACCATCTAATCCTAAAATGTGTTCTTATGAAAGAAGGTTTAATAAATCTGATGGACCTTAGCTTCGAGTACAAAATGTGGAAAAACCATATTGAATGGTTTTTGCGTGATTTTAAGATAATTCTCGAACGAAACAATGAGATCGTCCGAAGTCGGGGGGAGACAGAGTTAAACGTTGTGGAAGTGATGATTGTTGAAGATTATGAGAAGCAATTGAAAAGGTTGTTGAAGAAGATTAAGACTCAGGAGCAGGAAATGCAGTATTACAACAAGGATTTTCCTGTTGGTTTGGAACATCAGTATGTCATCGAACACTTGGGCTTACGCTGCCAAATGGAAAAGATTTCCCGGGAGGTGATAGATAAAATTTCGGATCTCATGAATGAATTGTGCATTTAGTGAGCACAACTGCAGGTTCGTGACATCCGGAGAATGATGGCAATGGAGATTACAAAGGGAGCTGGGCGCATTCAACATCAGGCACAGGGAAATATTGACATTGCAAAAAAGAAATAATAAAATTTACCTATGGAAAAAAGGAAGTTAAAAAAGGAGTTGGGGTTATTTGACGTGTTTGCCATAAGTACCGGTGCTATGTTTAGTTCCGGTTTTTTTCTCTTGCCTGGTCTTGCCTCTCAATATACCGGTCCTTCAGTGTTTTTTGCCTATTTGGTTTCGGGATTATTTATTTTACCGGCAATGTTTAGTATTGCAGAGATTTCCACAGCCCTTCCCCGAGCCGGAGGTGCTTATTTTTTTCTTGACAGAAGTCTTGGCCCGCTGATGGGTACAATCGGTGGTCTGGGTACCTACTTGTCGCTGGTCTTTAAAACGGCCTTTGCCATCATCGGGATAGGTGCCTATGCCTCCATATTTTGGGATGTGCCGGTGAAAATTGTTGCCGTAGCCGCAACGATGGTGTTTATGGGTGTAAACCTGATTGGTGCCAAAAAAACATCGGGGCTTCAAAGTTTCTTTATCATATTTCTTTTGGTGGTGTTGGGGATGTTCATTTTCGATGGGTTATATACCATTTTTTTTACTGAAAGAGTCAATACGCCGTTTAAAAACAGTCATTTTACCCCATTCTTTACCAATGGGGTTGAAGGCCTGATTCGGACGGCCGGATTTGTGTTTGTGTCGTACCTGGGATTGACTAAAGTGGCAAGTGTTGCGGAAGAAATAAAGAATCCGGAAAAGAATATTCCGATGGGAATGTTGTTGTCGTTGGTAATAACAAGTATTATTTATTTTCTGGGTGTATTGGTGATGGTCTCGTTAATAGAGCCTGATCAGTTTGCTCAGGAACTGGCTCCCGCAGCGACGGCTTCCAAACAACTATTTAAATGGCTTCCGGAAAAAGCAGGAACCTATTTAATGGTCGGGGCCGCAATGGCAGCTTTTGCTTCTACCGGTAATGCCGGCTTATTATCCTCTTCCCGATATCCGTTTGCCATGGGAAGAGACAAACTTTTTCCTCCTCAATTTGCCAAAGTGGGGAAGTCGGGTACTCCTTTTTTATCCATATTTTTAACCACAGTTATTGTTTTGTTGTTGATTTTAACTCTTACCGAAGAGGGTATTGCCAAGATAGCCAGTGCTTTTCAGTTGTTTATCTTTATGTTGATCAATTTTTCGGTGATTGTTTTTCGAAAAAGTAATATTGATTCTTACGATCCCGGGTATAAATCACCGTTTTACCCCTGGATGCAGCTAAGTGGAATCTTTATATCCTTGATGCTGATCGTCTATATGGGCTGGACGGCTGTTTTATTTATTTTTCTAATTACCGTTGCAGCGGTGCTGTGGTATTACTATTATGCCCGTGAAAAAGTAAAAAGGGAAGGGGCTATATTTCATTGGTTTGCACTTCTGGGAAAATACCAGTACGCTGAATTGGAAAATGAATTTATGACCATCCTGAAGGAGAAAGGGCTCCGGGAAGGAGATCCGTTTGATGAAACCATTATCCGAGCTCGAATTAGTCGTTATGATCGAGAAATGGATTTTGGTGAACTGGTAGAAAATATTTCCGAAACCTTTGCAACGGAAATGCATGTGGGAAAAGAGACCCTTGTTAGGGAATTTCTTACCACTTCAGCCATCGAACCCGCACTCATTATTCCGGAAGTATCCATTCTTTATGCTAAAAGTGAGGGGGTAGATCATCCTTCGCTTCATATGGTGTTGTCCACCAGAGGTGTTAATAAGCCAGTGGAGAAAGGCGGGATAAGCTCCGAGGAATATGTTCGAGTTTTCTTTTTTCTCGTTAATCCCCTCACCGAATCCCGGCAACAGTTGAGGATGTTATCCAGACTTATTGATATTATTGAGCGGGAAGATTTTGTAGAAGAAGTGTTGGATCATAAAAGCGAACGGAAGATTAAAGAGTATTTGCTTCATAATGAGCGCTATTTTACGTTACGGCTTCTTCCGCAATCCAAACAAGCCCAATTAATCGGGAAAAAATTAAAAGAGATCCCGATCCCGGAAGGTGTGTTAGTGGCGCTAATAGAGCGGGATTCCGAAACCTTCGCACCTCATGGAGATACAGAACTTCAGGAGCATGATGTCCTTACTCTTATCGGAGATCCGAAATCCGTATCTCAACTTTATGAGGCCTATTTAATGGATAGTTAAGGGATCGGTTGGGAGGTTGGAAGGGGGGTTACTCAATAAATTTTTGATAGACCACCACATCCAACAGTTCCTCAAATTTTTGTCCGACCTTTTTGAAGTGGGCGCATTTTTCAAAACCGCACTTGGCAAAGAGTCGAATGCTGTTTTCGTTGGTGCCAGTAATGGTTCCCAGCAAAACTTTTATTCCTAGCTTTTTGGCAGTTTCTTCCAAAAAAGTGACCGCTTTATATCCGATTCCTTTGCTACAGTATTGGGGTTTCAGATAAAGGGTGGCCTCCGCCGAACGGTTATAAGCCTGTCTCTTTTTGAAAGGTGCCAAATAGCAATATCCTGCCGTCTTTTCATCTACCCTGATTATAAATGACGGATATTTTTTATCGTAAAAGGGAATCATCTCGCGTAATTCTTCAAAACTGATGGGATGTGTGTGAAAAGTGGCGGTGGTTTTTGTGATGTAGTAGTCATAAATTTCCTTAATGGCCACCAAGTCGTTTAATGTTGCTTTTTCGAATGTTATTTCCATAATCGTAACTCTCGGTTATCCATTTTTTTGAATGTTCCTTTTTTTGAACTGAAGCTTTTCTTGCTCCTTTCTGCCCGCTAAAAAACCTGTGAGGAAGCAGATTATACCAAGCCCCATTAAGATGGCAATAGTTAAATAATATAGATCAGTAATATGACTGAAGAATAATGATAGCAATAAAATTGTTAATCCGGAAATAATTTTCCAATTGTGGGGTTTCGATTTAAAGCGCATGGTGATTGTTTCATATCTTCAACCGCTTAAAGATAATAATTTTATAGTTTTTTGCATCTTGTGGTGTTAATTTTTTATTTCTGGAAATATGATGTTATGTCGTATGGTGGTAGCGTATCCGGTTGTTGTGGATAGGGGTGTTAATTGAAATTGTTATCTTTAGCGCCAAATAAGGAGAAATAGAGTATGGATCCGATTATATTAGGCATAGAATCCTCGTGTGATGATACGTCCGCAGCTGTGATTAAAGGAGAAACCATTTTATCAAATGTAATTGCCGGTCAGAAGGTACATGAAGAGTATGGAGGTGTAGTTCCGGAATTGGCATCGCGGGCTCATCAACAAAATATTATACCTGTGGTACATAAAGCGATGAAGGATGCAGGTGTTGTTCCATCGGATATTTCGGCCATAGCTTTTACAAGGGGACCGGGATTGATGGGATCGCTAATGGTTGGCACCAGTTTTGCCAAGGGGTTTGCTTTGGCCCGTAAGATACCACTTATTGAGGTGAACCATTTACAAGCGCATGTATTGGCTCATTTCATACAAGAACCCGGGTCAAAGCATGAGGTTCCAAAGTTTCCGTTTTTGTGTCTTTTAGTATCCGGTGGTAACAGCCAAATTGTCTTGGTGCGTGACGTCCTGAAGATGGAAATTATCGGGCAAACGATCGATGATGCAGCAGGAGAAGCTTTTGATAAATGCGCAAAAGTGATGGGGTTGCCCTATCCCGGAGGGCCACTGATAGATAAATTGGCTAAGGAGGGAAACCCCACAGCCTTTGAGTTTGCCAAACCACGCATTGCCAATTTCGATTACAGCTTTAGTGGGCTGAAAACATCATTTCTCTATTTTTTGAGAGATCATATTAAAAACGATCCCGATTTTGTGGCGCATCATCGTGAAGATTTGTGTGCTTCCCTGCAAAAGACCATCGTTGACATATTAATGGATAAACTGGTGGCCGCAGCCAAGAAAACAGGAATTAAAGAAATTGCTCTGGCCGGGGGTGTATCAGCCAATTCGGCGCTGCGGCAAGCTTTTCTGGATGGACAAGAAAAATATAAGTGGAATATTTATATCCCTAAATTTTCCTATACAACCGATAATGCCGCAATGATTGCCATTACCGGATTCTTTAAATACCAACGAAAGGAATTTGTGGGACAGGATGTGGCCCCCTTTGCCAGGATGGTATTATGAAAGTGAAATTTTGAAAGGGGAAAAAACGATCATTTTGTGGGGACGAATTCAGTAAAATAACCGACCAGATTGTTAACCGTAAGGAAGCAGACAAGGTTGCCAATTTTAATATTATACCTAATAATCTTACATTTATTCAAACTGTTTATGATTGACCCTAAGGCCTTGTATCAAGTTGATAATGATAATTTTGTTGCCCGAAAGATGGGGAATGAAATGGTCATGGTTCCGCTGGCTGATAAAGTTGCGGATATGACAGGTGTTCTTACCCTTAATGAGGTTGGTGCTGATATTCTTTTGGCCTTTGAGAAACCATCAACCATTGAAAACGTCATTGGTAAGCTTATGGATATTTATGATATTGATGAAGAAACACTTTCTAGTGATATTCGGCTTTTTATGGAAAAGGCTATGAAGAATAATGTAATTATTAAAGTTGGATAATGCTTAGAAGGAAGTTGTTTGCTTTGGGGACTCCCAATTTGTCCCATACCGATGTTAAAGACAGAGAAAGATAAATCTATTGTTGAAAAGCTTAATGAATTTATTTCTACCTGGCATATCACTTGAGATCGAATCCAATTCATCGGATATCTGTCTTTCCCTATTGGGTTCTTCTCTTTTTACCGAGGAACTTTGCCCTTCCGAATTGAGGTTTCATTGCACCTTTGATCTTTCAGAACAGATTAGCAGAGGGAGAATGGTGACGGTGTTAAAGGGTGAGCCTTTTGAAGGCGTGGAAATCGCCTACCGTTGGGAGATTCTAAAAGACGAGAAAAATGTGGGGATCTATTTGGAATTTTTTGAAGATGATCAATTTAAAGAGGTTTTATGCCGAATTGACTTTGATCAAAAAAAAATCCATACCATAGTCGTTCCCAAAAGTAATGGGCTGGTCAATATTGATCCTCTTTCTTCACCATTTGGGGCTATTTTGATGGTCGTTTTAGCTCAACATCAAAACGACATCATCGTTCATGCCTCAGGAATAATGGATGAAGGAGTGGGACGATTGTTTACAGCGGTTTCGGGGACCGGAAAGAGCACTATGGCAGGACTATGGGGACGGTCCGGGGCAAAAGTGATCAATGATGATCGATTATGGTTGCGCAAAATAGATGGACAATGGTGTCTTTTTAATACCCCGATGCCGTATTATGCACAAAAACCTGCCTTGGCCCCGCTGAACGAAATATTTGTGATTCGACAGTCGGTCAATAATGAACTAAATAGAGTATTCGGCGTCAAAGGAGCAATGCTTTTTATGGCTAATGCCACCCAACATTATTATGATCGGGAAATGACGGCCCAGCACCTTGATCGGGTATTTAATATTGCCCGCAACATACCAATCTATGATTGTGGGTTTCGTCCGGACAGTGAGATTGTTGCAATGATCAGAAGGTTGTAAGAATAGGATCCTATTTTCAGATTGATGCTTTTTCTGATTCTTCCATAGTGAAGTGAATCGGTCCGCCACGAGAGTTTGGCTTTTGTCAAAAAAAACTTCAGGATGGATGGTAATTTGTTTAATTTTGATCCTCTTATATTTAAGGTGAGTTTTTAAATTACTATTCTAACAGCAAAAATAAAGGACATGTATTCTTTAAGAGGTCTATTCGCGTTTCTTTTATTTGTATTTTTTACCAATAATTCTATCTCTCAATATTTTCATGTCGGCCCGCAGGTTGAGACATTCTTTTCTTCCATTGATGATTCCGAACAACCTTATTCTCTTTATCTTCCACAGGATTTTGATCCGGAAAAATCGTATCCTTTGGTGGTGATGTTGCACGGTGCCATGTCGAATCATCGGTTGGCGTTGCGCAGAGTGTTTGGAAAGACCAATTTGCCAGGGGAAAGTGATGCCGAGGCATCCCGATATTTTCCGGAGTGGGAGGATGTGGAGTATATTGTTGTGGCACCTTATGCCCGAGGTACAATGGGATATTTGGGAATTCCGGAAGAGGATGTAATAAAAGTGATCGAGAAGTGTCAGAAAGATTTTAATATTGATGAGGACCGTATTTTTTTAACGGGTCTTTCCATGGGAGGTGGAGGGACGCTTTTTATTGGTTTGTCACGTCCTGACCTTTTTGCTGCCTTAGCACCGGTTTGTCCGGCTCCCCCGGCAGAAGTTTTTGATTTAACAGAGAATGCCTTGAACCTACCTGTTGCTGTTTTTCAAGGAGGTGCAGATCAGGTGGTTAATCCGGAGGGTACACGTCAAATAGTGGATGAACTCAGAAGCCTTGGAACTCTGGTGGAGTATTATGAATATCCCGATGTTCATCACGACTCTTGGGCGAATGCCTATGAAAATGGAAATATTTTCAAGTGGTTTGATGGAATTAGGCGAAATCCATTTCCGCAAAGAGTAAGATATGCCACAAAATGGTACAAATACTCGAAAGCTTATTGGATGACAATTGATAAATTAACCCCCGGGACCCTGGCAAGGATCGATGTGGAGTTTACCGGACCCAATCAGGTGGTCGCGGAAACAGATAATCTGGAAGCTTTTTCCTTAAATTTAAAGGGACATCCTCAGTTCGATGCTTCAAAGATATTGTATGTAACTATTGATGATCAACAAATTACTAGTTTGCCACAGTATAATCATTCTTTTCACAAAGAGAATGGGAAATGGGTCTCCCAACGGTATATCGCCCCGGTAATAGCCAAAAAGAAAGGTCTGGAAGGTCCTTTGTTTGAGGCGGTAAACGGCAGGCATGTCTTTGTATTTGGGACCCGCCATAGTGAGGATCGAGAAGAAATTATTCAACGAAAAGAGGTGGCCAAGGCCGCAGCCGATTTCTCAGTTTCTTTTGGTTCTTACTTTGATCAGAATAGTACTGTTAATTCCAGAGTTATTGCTGATGATCAAGTCAGTCATTTCGATAAGTTTCATTCCAATATGCTACTGTTTGGTACCCGGGAGACCAATTCTGTTATTGCAGAGATGGCGGATAAGCTGCCTATGCATTTGAATAGTTCAGCGGACAGCTTGGGGCTTGTCTATTGCTATCCCAATAATGGGCATTTGGTAGTTATTAGTTCCGGCCTGCCGTTTTGGACATATATTCCTGAAGATGGGATTCAACCGAGGGGAGGAATTCGTTTTGGAAGTCCAAAGGGGGCACTGGCATTACAAGGACTGAAGGATTTTCTGTTGTTTAATAAGAGTAACCATAAAGTAATCGTGGAAGGTTATTTTGACCATGATTGGAAACTGCCGCAGGAAGTCATGGAAAAGCTGAAGTCTTACGGCGTAACAGTGAATCAGCAGGATTAGAAACGAAAATTTTTTTGATGGCACCCCAAGGGATTAATTTAAGATTATTTTGTCTGAATTAAACTTTGTAACAGATTAAGTTGTTGGAATAAGGACTCTGAATATGGACAGTATTTAATTGCCGTAAAGGTTGGAAATCAGAGTTTTTGTTGAGGAGTTTCAAATCTGTTAATAAGTTAATCCGGATGAAACGAGCATGACCAACTAAGTTTGACACAATAAGAACCTGTATAAACTAATGGTCATGCGAGTTCCATCAGACCAATGAATTAAATTAATTTTATGCTGATGAAAAGGGGAGCAATAGTTATATCGGTGTTATTCTTTTGGGTAATAGGATGCCAAACAAATCATCCATCTTCAAAAACAGAAACAAAGAGCTGTTGCATGCCGGCCAGCAGGGAGAGTCGTTATTCATCGTTTTCTGAATCAATGAATGTTGAAGATAATGATCGTGGGGGCCAGCAACTTTTTGAAGGTATGATGTTAATCCCCGGAGGAGTATTTGAAATGGGTGCTAAGGAAGAACAATTTGCCAAACCTGATGAATTCCCGGTTCATAAAGTTCATGTGGACTCTTTTTACATAGACAGGCATCCGGTTACCAATGCCCAATTCAGAGCATTTGTGGAAGCTACCGGCTATGTCACCACCGCCGAACGGCAGCCCGAATGGGAAGAATTAAAAAAACAACTGCCTCCGGGGACACCCAAACCTCCGGATTCTTTATTGGTTCCTGCATCCCTGGTTTTTAATTCTCCCAAGCAAGAAGTTTCGAGAAGTGATTTTTTTTCCTGGTGGCAATGGGTTCCAGGTGCAGATTGGACGCATCCGTTGGGCCCGGCAAGTTCCATTGAGGGATTGGATAATCATCCGGTGGTACATGTCTCCTGGTTCGATGCCACCGCCTATGCCAGGTGGGCAGGCAAAAGATTGCCTACCGAAGCGGAGTGGGAATATGCGGCCAGGGGAGGGCACAATAACTATATATATCCGTGGGGCAATGAACCTGTAAGTGCAGAAAGAGCTAATTTCTGGCAAGGGAATTTTCCGTATAAAAATTTTGTGGAAGATGGCTTTGAAAGAACGGCGCCTGTTGGTACCTTCCCCGCAAACGGGTATGGATTGTATGATATGGCCGGAAATGTGTGGGAGTGGACTGCCGATTGGTATCATCCCGATTATTATGCGTTTCTAGCAGAAACGGGTGTCGCCCTAAACCCTATAGGACCGGAACATTCTTTTGACCCCGCGGAACCCGGAGTTCCCAAAAAAGTACTCAGAGGGGGGTCTTTTTTATGTAATGATTCTTATTGTGCAGGATATAGATCTTCGGCTCGCATGAAATCTTCCCCAGATTCAGGGGCATTACACCTTGGCTTTCGATGTGTAAGAGATGCTGATTAATATCTATTTTGTATTTCTTAATTTAAATTTACATTTTTGCATCTATAAACAGAAGGATGCATGCTTCAGGATCAAGCCTACGTAAAAGAACTCAAAAAGGGAAGTACCTCTGCTTTTAATCAACTTTTTGACGGCTATTCTTCACGATTATATGCATTTGGATTAAAATATTTAAAATCTGAAGCGGATGCGGAAGAACTGGTTCAGGATGTTTTTCTGAAGATTTGGCGAAATCGAGAAAAAATAAAAGAGGAAGAGAGCTTTTACTCTTACATGTTTACGATTGCCTTTAATCAAATTAGGGATTATTTCAGATATAAAGGCCTGTATTTGGATCTGGAAAATGAATTAGAAATTAATCAATGTGATAATTCTACCGAGGCCTCCATCATTTATCGTTCCGTATTGGAACAAATTTCTGTTTTGTTGGAAAAGCTTCCTGAAAAAAAACAAAGAATATTTCGATTAAGTCGCTTTGAAGGGAAATCGGCGAAAGAAATATCCATTTTGGTGGGTGTGAGTCCTAAAACGGTTGATAACCAAATTTCTGAAGTTGTAGGTTTTTTGCGTCATCATATGAAGGAAGCCAAGCCTTTGATTTGGCTTTTTTTCTATTTGTTCCTTCAGTAGTATGGCACAGTCGTCGATCCCAGTAAATTGTTCGTTTTTTCTCTTGGTGGCCTCTATCGTGTCTCGTCTTATCGGTTTTGAATTCTCCGGTTTAGAGGAATTCATTTTACGTCAACGCTTGCTTTTAGAAATTTCTTTTAAATATTTATTTCTATATCCTAATTGTAGAACGTTTGAATCTGTTGAATCTTTCTCTGTTTCAGTAAATTGATTCTTCAGCATTGTTAGAAGTTTCTAATGGTTGAAAGAGGTGTTTGTTGAGGTGAAAATCTTGTGGTGGGAAAAAATGAAAATAACAATAAATGAGACACTTCTTTAAAAAGTGTAAATTTATTCGGGAGATTTTTTCGTTAGCGGGGTATTACTATTATAAATCATGGTTAAGGATTTCCTTATCTGATCAGCCTGTACGGGAATGCTTGGGGAATTAATAATTTAAGTTAATTTTTTATTCTAATGACTGAGGAGCAACAACAAATATTTGATGACTATCTGAATGAAAGAGGAGGCCGATCTACAGAAAATAAATTTGTGGAGTTGTATTGCGGAGGGACTAATGAAAATAGTCTTAAAAAACGCATGCGAAAAGATTGGGATGCTGTTGCGAGAGAAAAAACGACAAAAGATTTAAAACCTGTTCTTCATAAAATTCATTTTCTTATTAATTCAGAAAATGAAAAACATTTACGAAAAAGTAAAAGAAATAGGGTGGTGTATTGGTATAGCCGAGTTGCAGCAGTGTTATTATTACCTTTACTCGGTTTATCTGCGGGAATGTTTTTTTTCTGGAATCATTCCCACATAGAACCCAAGATGGTAGAAGTGATGGCCCCCATGGGATCAAGAGTTCAAACTCAGCTACCGGATGGCACCACTACTTGGCTGAACAGTGGTTCTGTATTAAGTTATACCATTCCTTTTGATAAGAGGAAGGTAAACCTCCGTGGAGAGGCGTTTTTTAATGTGAAAAAAGATTCTTTAAATCCTTTTATTGTCAGTGGGAAACAAGGGTCTGTCAGGGTGCTGGGAACCCGCTTCAATATTGATATGTGGCCCGATGAAGAGATGATGGAGGTTGTTTTGGAAGAAGGAAGGGTGGAAATGATTCCTGAAGGTAGTTCCCATGCATTTAAAATGACACCTGGTGATATGTTTGTCTATAATAGCTTTAAGCAAACGCTGACTCGCAAAAAAGTAAATCCGCGGCATTATTCCGCTTGGATTGACGGCAAGCTGATGTTGAGGGGTGAAAACATGCATCAGATGGCCCGAGAATTATCCCGATGGTTTAATGTGGATGTGGTGATTGATGATAAAGCCCTTCTCAATTATACGTTCAGGGCTACTTTTATTGATGAAAAACTGGAGGATGTATTAAGGCTTTTGAAGTTATCATCACCTATTCGATATGAGATCATAGATAATCAGCAGGATCGCTCAGGTAATTTTTCTCGAAAAAAGGTGATTTTGCATCATCAATAAAATGAAAAAAAATGGTAGCGATATTTGATAGCGGGTAAACTAATTGATTTTGGTTGTATTTTTCTTTTAAAAAAAAGGGGATTTAGAAGCGGCAACTTCCTTATCCCCAATTGTTGGACTTTAAAACATTACAAAGCTATGAAAAAAATTCCTAAGACAGGAATGTGGGACAGTAGTGTCTTCACGAAAACCTTCCGAATTATGCGACTCATATTGTTCTTTATGTTTGTGGGAATATCCCAGATCTTTGCAGAGAACGCTTATGCACAGACCAAAAAGCTAACCATCGATCTTGAAAATGTAAAAGCTGAAAAGGTGCTCGACGAAATAGAGAACCAAAGTAGGTTTTATTTCCTTTACAATGAGAAGTTGGTAGATGTTGATTTTCTGACCTCAGTAAGGCTAGAAGGGGAAGATATTTTTGCCGTTTTGGATTATCTTTTCGCCGGTCGGGATGTCATATATAAGGTGGTGGACAACCAGATTATTCTTTCCAGACGAGAATCTTCCGGCGAAGTTGTTCAGCAATCGGAACAAAGTATTTCAGGTAGGGTAATGGATGAGCAAGGTGAACCCATCCCCGGTGCAACCGTTTCTGTAAAAGGAACCACTCTGGGAACAATTACAGATATGGATGGCAATTATACGCTATCTGTTCCGGCCAATGCTGAAGTTTTAGTGTATTCTTTCGTTGGGATGAAAACCCTTGAGGTTCCCATTGGTGGCAGAGCGCAAATTGATGTTACCATGATGAAAGATTTTGTGGGACTCGAGGAAGTTGTGGTAGTGGGGTATTCTGCTCAGAAAAAATCAACGCTTACCGGTGCAGTTTCCCCGGTGAATGTGGGCGACTTGGGAAAAAGACGGGTCGCTGAGCTGGGACAAGCACTTCAGGGCCAGGTGGCAGGTGTACAGGTGACGCAAAGCACCGGCGCACCGGGGGATGAGATTAATATTAGAATAAGAGGAGAAGGTACCATTGGGAACAACAATCCATTGTATGTTATTGATGGTGTCCCCACCCGTGAACTGACGTTTCTTAATCCTGCAGATATTGAATCAATGACTGTTTTAAAAGATGCGTCTGCAGCCGCCATATACGGTTCCAGAGCATCGGCAGGTGTTATTATCATTACAACAAAAAGCGGATCGGAAGGGGAATCTAAATTTGATATCGGATATTACAGAGGGGTTCAAGTGGCTACCAACCTGCCCGATATGCTGAATGCCGAACAATACATGGAGGTTGTTGAAAAAGCCTGGAACAACGCTGGTTATTCGGGAACCAACCCATATACAGCAGATAAAGGACGGTCCGATTTTGCCGACACCGACTGGCTGGATGAAGTATTTGAAACAGGCTATTCACAAAATATCCAAATGACTGCAAGCGGGGGAAATGAAAAATTACAGTACTTGCTTTCTGCCGGCTATTACAACCAGGATGGAATAGTTGTTTACGATAACGATAAGTATCAACGATATAATTTTAGGGCTAATATTAATAACAATCTTACAGAAAGGATTAAGATTGGTACGAATATGCAATTGTCCTACGCTATTCAGGATAAATTGTCTTCCAAGGGGGATTCTCCCGGTATTATCCGTCATGCATTACTGCGGCCACCCATCCTTTCCGTATATAAAAGTCCGGATGACCCTACCTATTCGGAAGATGATCCTTATACTGACCTGCCGTTCTATCAGTCCGATGGAAGTTTTGAAAGCGATAAATATGAGTGGACCCAAAACCCCGTTGCATTGGCTTACTTTACGGACGATAAACGGTCTCATTTTAAAACTTTTGGAAATCTATATGGTGAGGTTGGGTTTCTTTCAGACCAATCTTTAAAGTTTAGAACCAATGTTGGAATAGATTTAAATTTCTATCACAATAAAGCCTTTTATGAAAATTTTGGGGATGATGACGGCAGCGGTAGTGCAATCGATGAAGGACTTGGTAGACAGAATCGACCCGATGGGCTTGACGAAGTAAGAAGTGAAGGCTTTACTTTGACCTGGAATAACACGCTGAGCTATCAAAAGTCTTTTGATCAGCATTCCGTGAGTGCTTTAATTGGAAGTGAATTTATCACCAATTATGAATCCGGAATAAACGCTTCCAGAAGACGCTATGAATATGACACTGAAAAATTCAGATATATAGATTTTGGAAGTACAGAGCAGGACTTATGGAATGGAGGAAGCGGTTCGGAATGGGCTTTAATGTCCTATTTTGCTTCGGCAACCTATGTCTATGACATGAAATATATGGTTACCGCCAATTTACGTGCCGATGCATCTTCTCGTTTTGCCGAAGATAATCAATGGGGATATTTCCCATCTGTTTCTTTCGGATGGAAGTTGTCCGAAGAATCCTTTATGGAGCAGTTTGATTGGCTTTCTGATATGAAAATACGGACTAGTATTGGTAAACTGGGTAATCAGGAGATTGATAATTACGCATATTTGACTCTGATTAAGAAAGAAGGGGATAAGTATTTGATATCAAGATATGGAAATTCTGATCTGAAATGGGAAACAACAACTCAATATAACTATGGGTTGGATCTGGGGTTGCTTAAAAATAAACTCTATTTGATTGCTGATTATTTCCGCAAAAAAACAACCGATATTCTTTTGCCCATCAATCTTCCAAGCATTGTAGGAGACGTGGATCCCACGATTGTTAATGCCGGCGAGGTTAGCAATAAAGGTTGGGAGTTTGGTGTTACTTATCGAAACAGTGAAAATGAATTTAAGTACAATATTAATGCTAACCTGGCCACCGTAGAGAATGAGGTTGAAAAATTACACCCCAATCTGCCCAGTATAGTGGGGACGGTCACTCGAACAGAACCGGGACATCCTTTAAATGCATACTATGGATATGTGTTTGAAGGTATTTATCAAAACGAAAGTGAAATCAGTCAGCATCTTTTTGGAACTACTAATCCTACGGTTGCACCCGGCGATATAAGGTTTAAAGATTTGAATAATGACGGGAAAATTGATGACAACGACCGTGATTATATTGGTGATCCTAATCCCGGCCTGCTTTACGGAATTAACCTGTCCGGCTCCTATAAAGGCTTCGATCTTTCTCTCTTCTTTCAGGGTGTGGGACAGGTTGACCGTTATAACGACTCTAAAAAAATTGTGGACTATGATACTCGGCCCTTTAACTATACCACTGACGTTTTGAATGCTTGGGACGGAGAAGGTTCTACCAATACTGTTCCGCGCGTGAGCTTCACTGATAATGGAAGTAGCAAGGTGTCTAGCATATTTGTGGAGGATGCCTCCTACTTCAGGTTGAAAAATGTTGAGTTGGGCTATACTCTTGAGGGAATGCCTCAATTAGGGTTGAAAAATGTACGGTTTTACATCTCGGCTCAAAACGTTTTCACCATTACCGACTATTCAGGGCTCGATCCCGAGTCAACTGACCTGATTGATATGGGGACCTACCCTCAGGCACGTTCATTCATAGGGGGAGTAAACCTTGTTTTTTAACCATACCAAAAAATGAATATCATGAAATTACTGCGAAATATATTTTTGTTTTCGGTTGGAATTATGGTCTTCGGTTCTTGCGAAGATTATCTGACAGAGGATCCAATAGGCTTGTTGACTCCTGAACAGGTGGATCTGGAACCCAATAAAACTACGGTGCAATATTCTGTTACATCTTCTTATCAGTTACTTTCCGGTACCCTCAATATAATTGGTGAATGGGCATGGGATAAGGGTACGGTTACCAGAAATGACTTTATCCTGCAAGATATTGCTTCGGATGATATGCAGAAAAAGTGGAATCCGGACGGTGACCAGGCTTGGATGGATGAGCTTAATAATTTTAGCTTTATTGCTTCGAATGGCGGATTTAATGGTCAATGGGCCTATAATTATGAAGGTATTTCAAGATCCAATACAGCCATTGATTATCTGACTGATGATGCCATGATGGAAAAACTTGCGTTTGATGGATCATTACAGGACCGTCTTCTCGGCGAAGCTTATTTTTTAAGAGCATTCTATTATTTTGATTTGGTGACAAATTTTGGAGATGTGCCGCTTATCCTAAAGCCGTTAACTTCTTTTAATGAAGCATATGAAGTGGCAGTCAGAGCAGAGGCTGACAAGGTTTGGGATCAGATTCGTTCAGATCTCAATAATGCCCGTGATTTGCTTCCTGAATCCAAATATTCAAGTGAGGAAGAGAAATGGCGCGCCTCTCTTGGTGCTGTTATAGCCCTTCAGGCTAAAGTGGCATTGTTCAAGGAAGAGTGGAATGAGGTAATTAACAAGGTGAATGATTTGGAAACTTTGGGATTCTACGATCTTAATACCAACTATTTTGACAGCTTCGATGTAAATAAGGAATTTCAGGAGAATGAAGTGATTTTTTGTTACGATCACCAATCTTTACAAAATCCGAAAAAAGGCAATGGACTATGCGCTCTGTTGGGGTGGGGCTTTGTTGCACCGGAAGATAATTTTCTGGAAGAATTTGAAGAAAATGATCCTAGGTTGTTATATACAGTTGATGTTGAATCCAAAAATGTGAATAAAATTTTAGGATCATTGGATGGCACTTATAAAGGCGATGACGATTCTCCCAGTAATAAAGTTTTTATTCGCTGGGCCGATGTTCTTCTTTGGAAATCGGAAGCCCTCTTGAATACCGGAGATACTGAAGGAGCTATTTCGTTAATAAATGCCATTCGGCAGAGGGCAAGAAATTCTATCTCGGCCAATGGAACCTATCCCCCCGAAGGCACATTACCTGATTATGATGTCAACGAAACAAATGTTTCTTTAATTAAGGAATGGTTGATTCATGAGCGTCGTGTAGAGCTGGGATTTGAGTCACATCGTTTCCGTGATCTAAAACGTTGGGGGATTGCCGAAGAGGTATTGGGCGATTACGGATTCAGAGATATTCATTACCTCTATCCAATACCACAAGACGAAGTAGACAGATCCGGTGGAAGCATTGTTCAGAATGAAGGGTATTAAACTTTTTCTGTATCATTAGTTTTCATACTGGATCTTTAAAAGATGAGACAATTTTAAAGGGATGCATTAACGTTGAAAAGCATCCCTTTATGGTGATGATTAAACGGGTAAATATTTCATTCTAATAGAAACCATTAAAGATAAATTATTAAAATTTTTAACTGATGAAAAATGTTTTTATATCTTTGGCTGCAGCCTGTGTTTTTATGGTGTCTGCATGTCAGCCTTCAGGGACGCAGGAGGAAGCAAAGTTTTTGGTGCCATTTACCAAAAATGTTGAAGTGAATCCCTGCCTTGTTCCCTCCGACAGTTTGGAATTTTTCTGTCCGGTTCGGGAATCTGTTGTCAACTGGGAGGAAAAAGATGTATTTAATCCGGCCAGTGCCGTAAGAGGAGATACCGTTTTTCTTTTGTATCGTGCCGAAGACAGCATCGGAAGGTATAATGGCACATCGCGCATTGGTTTGGCGTATAGCCTGGACGGATACAGGTTTGTTAAAAGAACGGATCCTGTTTTGTTCCCCGATAACGATGAATATAAAAAATTTGAGTGGGAGGGAGGCTGTGAAGATCCTCGTTTGGTGGAAGATGAAAACGGGACATATTATTTGACATACACCGCGTATGATGGGGATAAGGCAAGACTTTTTGTGGCTACCTCAAAAGATTTAAGAACGTGGGAAAAACATGGATCAGTGTTTAAGAAAGCCAGTGGGGGAGATTTCGTTAATATGTGGTCGAAAGCCGGTTCCATTGTTTGTCGTGAAAAGGACGGACGAATGGTTGCTGAAAAGATAAACGGAAAATATTGGATGTATTGGGGAGAATCTAACATTTATCTTGCCACATCAGATAATCTAATTGATTGGCAACCGATAATTGAAAAAGATCCTGAAAAAATGAAGCTCGATACCATGCGCCACTATACCGTTCCCTTTAAGATCGTGTTTTCTACACGAAAAGGGATGTTTGATAGTGAATTGGTGGAGCCGGGGCCTCCTGCAATTATTACAGAGCAAGGTATTTTGTTGATATATAACAGTAAAAATAGTCCTTCTTTTGGTGATAAGAAGCTTGCCGATGGGACTTATGCCGCAGGACAGATTATTATGGACAAAAACGATCCGACAAAGGTATTGCATCGAACCAATCAGTGGTTTATTGCACCGGATCAGCCTTTTGAAATTACGGGGCAGGTGAATAATGTGTGTTTTGTGGAAGGATTGGCCCACTTTAAAGGAAAATGGTTCCTTTACTATGGAACTGCAGACTCAAAGATTGCGGTAGCCGAATCTGAGGCAATCTTAAACTAGATCTAATGTTTCAATTCTTTGCGAAGATGAGCTTTTTGGGCTTTGAAGTGAAGGAACGTTGTGCGATTGATATTTTTGAGAGTGTTTTTACTAGTTGAAAAATTGAATAGCCATAGATCCCAGGCGGTATGTGATGACTGTCTGGGATTTATAAGAGATGGGAGGTGATTCCCTGGAATTTTATTATATCATCAATCTAATTTTTATAAGACTTTTAAAACAAGTTTCATGTTATGAGTAGTAATTCATCATTATCAAAAGTCCTGCCCGTTCTTTTCGGTTTCTTCGTAATGGGGTTTGTCGATGTGGTAGGTATTTCGACCAGTTATGTTCAGAAAGACTTTAATCTTAGTGATTCTGTGGCCAACCTGTTGCCAATGATGGTTTTTCTTTGGTTTTTTGTCTTTTCGGTACCCACAGGGTTGTTAATGAATAAACTGGGGCGGAAAAATACTGTTTTGCTTAGTATGGTTATAACAGTAATTGCCATGCTGGTTCCGTGGATCGCCTACAGCTATGGAATGGCTCTTTTGGCGTTTGCATTGCTCGGAATCGGGAATACCATTTTGCAGGTTTCTCTTAATCCGTTGGTGTCGAACGTTGTTAGTCAGGAGCAATTGACCAGTCGTCTTACCCTTGGTCAATTTATGAAGGCGATTGCTTCGTTTTTGGGCCCCATTATAGCCGGTTTTGCAGCCGCTTCTCTGGGAAACTGGAAAATGTTGTTCCCCTTATTTGCTGTGGTCACACTATTGTCGGGGCTTTGGCTTTGGTTGGTGCCAATTCCCCGTGAAGAAAGTGTAGAACAGACGACCTCGTTTGGTGAGGCTTTCGGATTATTGAAGGACAAGACTATTTTGCTGCTCTTTATGGGTATCTTGTTTGTTGTTGGAGTAGATGTGGGTATGAATACCGCTACACCTAAATTTTTGATGGAACGTACCGGGCTGCCTTTGGAACAAGCCGGCCTGGGAACCAGTCTTTACTTTGCCGCCCGTACGTTTGGAGCTTTGACCGGGGCAATTTTGCTGGCCAAATTATCTGCAATGAGATTTTTCAGAATAAGCATGATTTCCGCTGTGGCTGCAATGATCTTAATGTTGTTTAGTAATGGGACGGTTCCGATTTTAATTCTGGTGGCCGTCATTGGATTTGCTATCGCCAATATCTTTTCCATTATTTTTTCGATGGCTTTGCAAAAAAGACCTGAAAGAGGAAATGAAATATCAGGGTTAATGATCATGGGCGTTTCAGGTGGTGCTGTATTACCTCCGTTGATGGGGCTGGCATCCGATGCCATTGGCCAAACCGGGAGTATGTTAGTGATACTGGCAGGGATGCTTTATCTTTTGCTGGCTGCTTATGTGGTGAAAGTGAAAACACAAGATTAGTCGTTCTGAAAGTTTATTTCTTATTATAGATTTCAGGCTTTTTTTTGTTTGAAGGTATACCGGGAAGCTCTCTTTCATTCCGCTTTATCGGTGCTATGTGTCGAAAAAGAACGGATTGCAAGAGAGCTTCCCGGTTTTATAATATGATCTGCGGCCTGAGTTTTCTTGGAAAAAGATGAAACAGGGTCTCTTGTATCAATTCATTGTTGTTGATTTTTCCTATTGGGTAAATGACTGGAAAAGGACGGTATTTGCCTTTATGATTTTTTGGTGCGGACTTTTTCCTCATGGACCAAATTTTTAAGGATATAAAAGTATCGTTTAGTTAAAATCGGTGAGGGATATGATTCCATTTATTGTTGTAGCACTTTTTTTCTTGGGCCTTTTAATTGGATACCTTTTTTTTCGAAACAGGAATAAGTTTCGGAAATTTTTAGATTCTGGTGTTAATTGGACCATTTATTTATTGTTATTTTTATTAGGCATCTCAGTTGGGAGAAAAGAGGAAATACTCAATAATTTTTCAAAAATAGGATTAGATGCTATAGTTCTCGCTTTGGGGGCTATTTTGGGGAGTATACTTCTGGCATTTGTGGTGTATAAATGGTTTTTTGAAAATAGAGAGGGTTGAAGCACTCAAATAGTAGCTTTGGCGGAACAGTAATTAATGATGTCGCCGGGTTATCGATTTTTGTCGTGTTAAAAGAATCGTTTTTTATGAAAGGAAGTTTAATCATAGTATCATTTTTTATACTTGGATTATTGGGAGGAATATATGATATATTTCCTTCTTTTTTGGGGGATGAAGACTTGGTCACTTACACTTTATTCGGTTTGATGTTAATGGTAGGGATGAGTACCGGCGCAGATAAAGAAGCCTTTAAGATATTGTTGCAGATGAATTTTAAGATAATATTGGTTCCTTTGTTGGTGATTGTAGGATCTCTGTCCGGGGCAGCTGTTGTTTCTTTCTTTTTGAAAGATATGGCGATTAATGAAGCAATGGCTGTTGGTGCCGGATTCGGTTATTATTCTTTATCTTCCGTATTTATCAGCCGATTAAGTGGTCCGCAATTGGGCGTTGTAGCTTTGCTGTCCAATATATTCAGGGAGATATTAACCCTGTTGTTGGTTCCTATCATGGTACGCTTCTTTGGGAAATTGGCGGGCATTGCTTCGGGAGGTGCTACTGCTATGGATACAACCCTTCCGGTGATAGTAAAATATTCGGGAAAAGAGTATGGCATTATTGCTGTTTTTAGTGGAATTACGCTGACTTTGTTGGTGCCTATACTGGTGCCCTTAATACTGAATTTGTTTTAAATTTTTTCCAGGTAAATTTTTTAGCTTATAATTGTACAAATAGTGTTTTTGTAGAAGTTTTAACCTTGGAAAATGGTATTTAACCCTTTGCGCCTACCTTCACTCTTATTTTCTATTGTTTGGAGCAACGAATAAAAAACTTTAAGATGCGGAATTGTATTTTGTTTCTCTGGGTATTATTAGTGTCTATGCCCTCTATGTCGGGGCAGATTTATAAAGATCCTTCAAAGTCTGTGGAGACGAGGACCAACGACTTGCTATCCCGCATGACACTCAATGAAAAAGTTGGACAACTACTTTGTCCATTAGGGTGGCCCATGTATTCGAAAATGGACAACCATGTGGCTTGTTCTGATGAGTTTAAGGAAATTGTAGAGCATCAGTCTATTGGTATGTTATGGGCTACGTTCAGGGCTGATCCCTGGACCAAGAAAACATTAAAAAATGGTCTTACGCCTCGATTGGCTGCAGAAACTGCTAATGCCATTCAAAATTATGCAACTGAAAAAACGCGATTAGGCATCCCTGTTTTTCTGGCAGAGGAAGCTCCCCATGGGCATATGGCTATTGGAACTACAGTATTTCCTACAGGGATAGGCCTTGCATCCACATGGTCACCAGATCTTCTTGAACAAGTAGGGAAAGTTATTGCTACAGAAGTTCGTTCACAGGGCGCTCACATCAGTTATGGTCCCATTCTTGATCTCGTTCGAGATCCTCGTTGGTCCAGAGTGGAAGAAACTTTCGGTGAGGACCCCGTATTATCTGCTAAATTAGGGGCCGCCATGGTAAAAGGTTTAGGAGGCGGTAAGTTAAACCAGCCCTACAGCGTTATTTCGACTTTGAAACATTTTTTGGCTTATGGTATCTCCGAAGGAGGACAAAACGGGAATCTTGTAAATATTGGGCAGCGGGATTTGGAAGAAAATTTCCTCCCTCCATTTAAGGCTGCCATTGATGCAGGGGCCTTGTCGGTGATGACTTCCTATAATTCTATTGATGGTGTTCCATCTACTGCCAATAAATATTTCTTGACAGATGTTTTAAGAGACCGATGGCATTTTAATGGCTTCGTGGTCTCTGATCTTGGAAGTATAGAGGGTTTGCATGGTTCACATTATGTGGCCAAATCTATACAAGAAGCTTCAGAAATGGCCCTCTCGGCAGGGGTTGATGTAGATTTGGGAGGAAAGGCTTTTCTTAAGCTTATAGATGCTGTGAAAAATGAAAATATTGATGAAAGTTTGATAGATACTGCTGTGGCCCGGGTGTTACGATTGAAGTTCGAAATGGGATTGTTTGATCATCCATATGTTGATCCTGAAATAGCGGAGAAAATGGTTCGCAATCCTCAACATGTGGCTGTTGCCAGAAGGGCAGCGCAAGAGTCGGTGGTTTTGCTCGAGAACAAAAATAATCTGCTGCCTTTAAAAAAGAATATTGGAAAAATTGCTGTAATTGGACCCAATGCCGACAATAAGTATAATATTCTTGGAGATTATACTGCACCGCAGGAAGACAGTAACATTAAAACTGTTTTAGATGGTATTCGCTCAAAGTTGCCTGCTGGAGCAACTGAATACATTAAGGGGTGTGCTATTAGAGATACTAATCATACAGAGATAGCAAAAGCAGTGGAAGTTGCTGGTCAGGCCGATGCTGTGGTCGTTGTTGTAGGCGGGTCAAGTGCTCGTGATTTTAAAACCGAGTATTTAGATAACGGTGCTGCTGTTGCTAGGGATGAACGTATTAGTGATATGGATGCCGGAGAAGGATACGACAGGGCTACCCTTGATCTTCTGGGCAAACAATTAGATTTATTAAAAGCTTTAAAAAATACTGGAAAACCTCTTATTGTCGTATACATCCAGGGACGGCCTCTGAAGATGAATTGGGCAGCACAAAATGCTGATGCCTTAATTTGTGCTTGGTATCCTGGTCAGGAAGGGGGAAACGCCATTGCCGATGTTATTTTTGGGGATTATAATCCTGCAGGCCGGCTTCCTATTTCGATCCCCCGCCATGAGGGGCAGATTCCTGTTTATTATAACAAAAAAAGACCCGGTACGCATAGTTATGTAGAAATGCCTGCTACCCCGTTATATAGCTTTGGTTATGGCCTCAGTTTTTCCACTTTTAAATACGAAAATCTTACTGTGGAGAAAGTAGGAGAGCATGATTTTAATGTTAGATGCACAGTGCGGAATACCGGAAATTTTCATGGGGATGAGGTCGTTCAACTCTATCTTCGAGACGAATTTTCGTCTATGGTTCAACCCGCGAAACAGCTTAAACAGTTTAAAAGGGTATTTTTAAGAAAAGGCGAAAAGAAGGAAGTGTCATTCTCTATTTGCAGTGATGATTTTTCCATAGTGAATAAAGACTACCAGAGGAGCGTAGAGCCGGGAGCCTTTACGTTAATGGTTGGTGCGGCATCTGATGATATACGGCTGAAGAGCCGTATAATTGTTGACTAATCTGATTGTGATAGATATGATTATTTATTTAATATTGGATTTTTTTATTTTTTAGTGGTGCTGTTAATGAGCATTGACAGAGAATTGTGAGAGATGGTTTTTTAATGGTGGATAAAGATGGTTTTATTAATTTGAAATGAATGGTTGTGGAGAGTCAATCATTTTTTTGTGGGCAGGGAGGGTGAAATTTGATGGACACCATTTTAGATATTGTTTTTATATGATTTGTCATACTATATTTTAATAATCATGAATTTATCACTCATCGACATTAGTATTGTTTTCTCATATTTGGTAATAACTTTATTTTTAGGATTTTGGTTGTCAAAGCGGGCCTCGAAAAACCTTGAGGCCTATTTTCTTGGCGGAAACACGATCAAATGGTACTATCTTGGATTGTCCAATGCTTCCGGGATGTTTGATATTTCCGGAACCATGTGGACGGTTACCATTGTTTTTGTTTATGGCCTAAAAAGTGCATGGATCCCTTGGCTATGGCCTGTATGGAATCAAATTTTTGTAATGGTGTTTCTGGCCATTTGGATGCGAAGATCCAATACCATGACCGGTGCTCAGTGGATAACGTTCCGATTCGGAGAGGGTAAAGGGGGGCGTTTATCTCATATTATTGTGGTGTTGTTTGCCGTGGTCAGTGTCATCGGCTTTATTGCCTATTTTGTTGAAGGGATCGGAAAATTTGCGGCTACCTTTTTTTCTTGGGACTTGTCAACCACCATTCTGGGATTGCATTTAACATCTCAGGAAGTATATGCTTTTATCATTATTGCGATCACTACTATCTATACCATGAAAGGGGGTATGTACAGTGTGGTAAGTACTGAAGTACTTCAGTTCTTGATCATGACGGTCGCTTGCGTTTCAATCGGTATTATTGCCTTCAATAAAGTTACTCCTGAGCAAATTGAGGCGGTTATTCCTCAGGGATGGACCAATTTATGGCCTGAATGGAATCTTAATCTTGATTGGTCTGAATTGTTTCCTCAACTAAATGGAAAGATTGCCCAGGATGGATATCAAATGTTTGGCATGTTGTTGATGATGATGATTCTCAAAGGGGTGTTTGCCAGTTTAGCAGGACCGGTACCCAGTTATGACATGCAACGTATTCTTTCCACAAGAACACCCGCTGATGCCGCTAAAATGAGTGGTTTAACTTCTCTGGTATTGTTTATACCGCGTTATCTTATGATCGGTGGATTAGCCGTGTTGGGATTGGTCTATCTCAAGCCTGAATTAATGAAAATGGGAGCGGAGCCGGACTTTGAAATGGTTTTGCCATTGGCGATTCAGGAGTTTATTCCCATAGGAATTAAAGGGATCCTTTTGGCTGGGCTGTTGGCTGCTTTTATGGGAACTTTTGCAGCTTTTATCAATGCTGCACCGGCCTATTTAATCAACGATTTATATAAAAAATATTTGAACCCTGAGGCTTCCAATAAAAAATTGATTCGTTACAGTTATATGTCCAGTCTTTTGTTGGTCATTATCGGATTGGTATTTGGTCTTTTTGCAAAATCACTGAATAGCCTCACCCTTTGGATTACCTCCTCTCTTTATGGCGGTTATGCGGCTGCCAATGTGTTAAAGTGGATTTGGTGGCGGTTTAACGGAATGGGGTATTTTTGGGGCATGTTGGGAGGTTTAGTGGCCTCCATCATTGTGCCACCGGTTTTTCGTGTTTTTGTGCCCGGGGCTATTGATATTTATATGTTTCCTGTGACATTGATTATATCCATGTCTGCTTCAATTGCCGGAACGTTGTTAACAAAGCCGGAAAGCATGGCGGTTTTAAAGAAGTTTTATAAACAAACACGTCCTTGGGGATTTTGGGAACCGGTAAAAAGAGCAGTGATTGCGGATGATCCTGATTTTGTCCCCAATAAAGATTTTTGGAGAGATTGTTTTAATGTGCTGATTGGGATTTCCTGGCAGATGTCTATGGTGGTATTACCTTTGTTCTTCCTTTCAGGTCAATATCAGTCAGCATGGATTTCTTTGGCCGTTTTGCTTGGAACTTCTGCTGTTTTGAAATTTACCTGGTACGACCATATTAAAAATATTCAATGATAAAAAACGTAGTTTAATCTTTTTGGGATGGAAAAAAGAGATTTAAAGAGTATGATACCATTTCCCTGGGAAGAGCGTCCCCGGGGATGGACAGATGTAATGTGGAGATATTCCGGAAATCCGATTATTGGAAGGTATGACATTCCCGGATCCAATAGTATTTTTAACAGTGCTGTTGTTCCGTTTGGTGATGGTTATGCAGGTGTCTTTCGCTCCGACAACAAAGCTGTCCAAATGAATATTTATGCCGGATTCAGTAAGGACGGGATTAACTGGGATATTGAGCATGAACCGATTGCCATGAAACCCGGCAACACAGAAATGATTGAATCGGACTATAAATACGACCCCCGTGTCGTCTTTATTGAAGATCGTTACTGGGTAACCTGGTGCAACGGGTATCACGGGCCCACCATCGGGATTGCTTATACTTTTGATTTTGTAGATTTCTATCAGTGCGAAAATGCCTTTTTACCTTTTAATCGTAACGGCGTTTTATTTCCCGAAAAAATAAACGGTAAATATGCCATGTTGAGTCGTCCCAGTGATAATGGGCATACCCCTTTCGGAGATATTTATATCAGTTATAGCCCCGATATGAAATATTGGGGAGAGCACCGCTGTGTGATGAAAGTGGCCGATTTCGAAAAAAGTGCCTGGCAGTGCACAAAAATCGGGGCCGGTTCTGCACCCATCCGCATAAAGGAAGGATGGCTCATTTTTTATCATGGGGTCATCAATACCTGTCGCGGCTTTCGGTATTCCATGGGGGCGGCCATCCTGGATGAAAAAGATCCTTCAAAAGTGTTGTTCCGTTCACAACCTTACTTGCTGGCACCTAATGCAACTTACGAATTAACCGGGGATGTCCCTAATGTGGTGTTTCCCTGCGCTGCCATTACACAAGACAACAAAGTTGCTGTTTATTATGGTGCAGCAGATACAGTTGTGGGCGTGGCATTCGGGTATCTTAATGAAATTGTTGATTTTGTAAAAAACAACTCATTATAGCGGCCATGTCGTAATGGTTGGGAAATCCGTAATACATTTTGATTTTGTTAGGCGCTGAGGTGTTTCCTTAATTATTATGGGAAACCAGGGAGGGGGGGCAACTTAATCCCGGAACAACCGGTGTAAAATGGCGTTTCGGATATTACGGTATTTTTTCCAACCAGATTTTTGTACTTATGTTAGTGAGTATACGTTATTTCATATTCTTTTCTATAGCGCGCAGGTGATGTCTTGGTTATCTCCCTGAATACCCTGGAAAAATGAAAACGGTCGGCAAATCCCGTTTCTGTTGCAATTTGATCAATGGAGCGGTTGGTATGGTGTAATAAAACACATGCATATTCGACACGTTTTTTTTTGACGTACCTTTGGGGTGATATTCCGGTCTCTGTAGTGAAGAGTCTTGTGAATGAATTGGTGGCCATTTTTGCTTGTTGGGCAAGTTCGCTGTTTTTTAGTGATTGGTGGAGATTTTTTTCAATAAAACCAAGAACGCTCAGAATTCTATGATCATTAGATCGAAGATCCCATAGTGATTCTGGTACTTCCGACAGGAGATCGCAAATCAACGATTGAATAGCTAGCGATCCATAATAATTAAAACGCCTGTAATCTTCGGTGAGATGCTCTATGATCCTGGATATCTTATCTCTTAGATGATCGGTGAGGTCAAAAACAAAAATTCCGGGAGATACATTGTCATATGGAATTCCAAGATTGAAATGAATAAATAGGTGTAAAACTCCTTCTGTCGTTTCTATAATTTCCTTGTCCTTAAGACTTTCTACACGTCCACCCTCCAGCTCGAAATCGTGTGGTAGGGTTCCTTGCCTCGAGAGCTTACTTTGAAATGAAGTGTTCGGGGTTATTAGTATGATCTTATCCGATGACAAAGAATATTCTTTGTTGTTGTAAATTATTCTTGCTCCATCAATGGTGTTATGATATATACGCCAATAGGGGAAAGCCAGCTCTTTAAACTCCCATTTTTTCAACCACCAATATCGACAACACAATATTTGCAAATGATGACGCGGAAATATTTGAAATACGTCTGATGGATCGCCTTTGTCCGGGGTTTTGCTATAAGTATTTCTCATATTTCTTTAGGTTTTGATGATGTTTGTTCAAAAAATGATGTTTAAAATAGATACAAAAATATAAAATTCAAACATTTGTTAACGTATGGGGATTTCTCAAATTTGTAAATACAAGTGAAGCATCGTTTGTATTGGGAAATTTGTTATGAAACGAGTATGGTCAAGGAAGATAATCCATGCTTTTCCCGACCTTTCGGAGAAAGTATATGTATAAAACTTGGCCATGCCAGTTTTATTTAACCAATGTTTTTAGATAAATTTTATTAATGCAATTAACCATCTAAAGTTAAGGTATTATGGCGAAAAGACTAATAGGCAGTATGCCCAAAGTAGGTATTCGTCCCGTCATTGATGGACGGGAACGAGGCGTTCGTGAATCTCTGGAATCTCAGGTGATGGGACTGGCCAAGGCAGCCGCCCGGCTGATAGAAGAAAACATACGTTTTGCAAATGGTGAAAAGGTGGAATGTGTCATCGCTGATACCACCATCGGTGGGGTGGCAGAGGCTGCTATGTGCGCTGAAAAATTCAGGCAAGAGGGAGTTGGTGTTTCGTTGACCGTTACACCTTGCTGGTGTTATGGCACCGAGGTTATGGATACCGATCCTTTGATGCCAAAGGCCATATGGGGTTTTAACGGCACCGAAAGGCCCGGGGCGGTGTATCTTGCCGCTGCTTTGGCCGGTTATACCCAGAAAGGGTTGCCTGCTTTTGGTATATATGGTCGTAATGTACAGGATGCAGATGATATGAGTATTCCGGACGATGTTAAAGAAAAAATCCTGAGGTTTGTAAATGCCGGACTTGCAGTCGCCGAAATGAAAGGTAAATCTTATCTCTCTGTGGGATATAGTTCTATGGGAATCGCAGGTTCTATGGTCGATCAGCATTTCTTCCAGGATTATCTGGGTATTCGTACTGAATTTGTGGATTCAACCGAAATATTGCGGAGAATTGATGAAGAAATTTATGATAAAGAAGAGTTTGAAAAGGCCCTTGAATGGACCAAAAAGAACTGTAAAGAAGGAGAAGATTTAAATAAACCCCATAACAAGAAAGATGCTTCCCGGAAACAATTGGAATGGGAAACCGTCGTAAAGATGACGCTTATTATTAGGGATATGATGATCGGAAACCCGAAAATAGTAGAAAAAGGTTACCGTGAGGAAGGCCTGGGTAGAAATGCCATTCTTGGTGGTTTCCAGGGACAACGGCAATGGACCGACTATATGCCTAACGGCGATTTTTCTGAGGCCATTCTTAATTCCTCATTCGATTGGAACGGAATACGCGAAGCTTTTGTGCTTGCCACAGAAAACGACAGTTTGAACGGAGTCGCCATGCTGTTCGGGCATCTCCTTTCCAATACAGCCCAAATATTCTCGGATGTACGTACCTATTGGAGCCCGGAAGCCGTAAAACGCGTTACTGGAAAAGAACTGAGCGGTAAAGCAGCAGGGGGGATCATTCATCTGATCAATTCCGGATCTACCACCCTGGATGCCACAGGACAGCAAAAGGATAAGGCCGGCAATTCAGTGATGAAACCATTTTGGGAAATCACCGAGCAAGATGTTCAACGTTGTTTGGAAAATACTCAATGGCCCCAGGCTGACAGAGAATACTTCAGAGGGGGTGGCTTCTCTTCTCAATTTAAAACTGCCGGCGAAATGCCTGTTACCATGAGTCGTATCAATCTGGTTAAGGGACTCGGACCGGTGCTTCAGATTGCTGAAGGATGGACAGTCGATATTCCGGATGATATCCATACCATTCTGGACCAGCGAACCAATCCTACTTGGCCAACCACCTGGTTTGTTCCCAGAACAACCGGTAATGGGGCCTTTAAAGATGTTTATTCCGTTATGGCCAACTGGGGGGCTAATCACGGAGCCATTAGTTACGGACATATCGGTGCCGACTTAATTACTTTGGCTTCGATGTTGAGAATCCCTGTGTCGTTGCATAACGTTGATGAAGATAAGGTCTTTCGTCCCAGCGCATGGGCATCCTTCGGAGAAGATAAAGAAGGCGCCGATTACAGAGCTTGTTCCAATTACGGACCTCTCTACGGGTAGGGTTTGTTCGAACTTGTTTTAATGACATTTAGACGCAAAGCATTTCCGGAGATAATCAGCATATTTGAAATAAGAATTCAATTAAAAACGTCTGATGTGAGCAATTGTAATTTTGGCCCCAGAAGCTTTGCGTCTGTGTTATTGGATATTTACTTTTTGATTTTCTAGGGCTTACTGAGTGGCAGATCCCCTAAATTTTATGGATAATACCATCAAGCCCGATCGCCATACAAATAGGCTATAAAATTAATTCAGCAAAAGACCATTAATATCTATGGACGATATACCTGCAAAAAATAAAGATATTGCTATTGTTTTCGACTGTGGTGCTACCAACCTGAGAGTTATTGCCATCAATACTAAAGGTGTAATAGAGGCTTCCGAAGCGGCTGCCAATGAAACCGATGATGATCCTTTTTTTCCGGGTGGCAGAATATGGAACTTGGGTAAGTTGTGGGGCAAGTTTTGTGGACTTTCCGATAAGGTTATGAAACAGATAAACAGAGATCGGATTGCCGGTGTTACGGTAACCACTTTCGGTGTCGATGGAGCATTCATCGATAAAAATGATGACTTGTTGTATCCGGTGATTTCCTGGCAATGTTCCAGAACTCAGTCCATTGTGGAAACAATCGATCAATACTGCCCGGTTGAACGACTTTATGAAATCAGTGGGGTCTTTCCTTATGCATTTAATACCATCAATAAGATGATATGGTTCAGGGAAAATCGACCGGATGTTCTGGAAAAGGCTGATCGGTTTTTGTTTATGCCTTCTCTCTTTTTAAATAAATTGGGTGGATGTCGGGTGAATGATGCCACCATGCTGGGCACTTCCATGTTGATGGATTTGAAGTCAAGAAGTCTCTCTGAGGAAATACTTACAGTCTTAAAATTGTCACCAGCCCTGTTTGGAACTATTGGCGAACCGGGAGATAGGGTGGGAGAAGTCTCCCCTGAGGCTGCCCGCCTTACCGGATTACCTGAAAGAACTCCTTTATTCCTGGCCGGACACGATACCCAATTTGCTATTTTTGGATCTGGTGCCGAGTTGAAACAACCCGTTCTCAGCTCCGGTACATGGGAAATTCTAATGGCTCGCAGTAACTATTTTACGGCTTCTCGATATGAGTTGGAAGAAGGGATTACTACCGAAGCTGATGCAGAAGCAGGAATATATACCATTGGACAAAACTGGTTAGGCTCCGGAGTGCTGGAATGGTTTACAAGACATTTCTATTCCGGCTTGAAAGGCGATCAATTGTACGAGACATTAATAAAAGAAGCAGAAGAGGTGGAGCCTGGTGAACATGGGCTGATGATTGATCCTTCATTCTTTAAAAATGGGGATGCCAATGGAGGCAAAATTCACGGATTGACCATTCATACCTCGCGTGGGCAAATAGGACGTGCAATCCTGGAAAGTCTTGCATTCCGATTACGTGAAGGATTGGAAAAACTTCAGACTGCCGGTCGTTTTTCGGCCAATCAAATCATCTGCGTGGGTGGAGGCTCAAAAAACAGATTATGGAATCAGATACGCGCTGATGTTTGCAATACTCCCATTTGTCTCATTGATCAGAAGGAAACAACCGTCTTAGGTGCTGCACTTTTTGTTTTTGCTGGCGCAGGATGCGCCTCCAATGTACACGAGGCCCGGAAAAATATACCCTTCAATCCCAATATTATTGAGCCTTCTGAAAAAGTGATGACTTATGAAAAATTGTATCAAAGATATATTACTTTTAAGGACAAATTGATCGGTATTTGATTTCTTATTAGTCCATTGCCGGTGATTGTAAAGTGAAATTTTCATCAGTATAAAATTTGTTTCATTCATTGGTCGGATGGAACTCGCATGATTTTAGGTTTTTTACATTCTCTTTTGTGATCAACTTATTTGATCATGTCCGTATCAACCTTGCAAGGTATTGTTACGTTGAGTATATCTAACCTTCCGTTGAGTCTTTGAAGGAAGTTAAGGATGATTGAGCAATAACATTTAAATTCCATTGATATGTTAAAAGGAATATCACCTCTTATAAGTCCTGAATTATTAAAAGTTTTGGCTTCCATGGGACATGGCGATGAAATTGTTCTGGCCGATGCTCATTTCCCCGGAGAAAGTGTCAACGCCAATACATTGAGGGCGGATGGGATACGGATCCCCGATCTGTTGGAAGCGATTCTTCCACTTTTTGAACTGGATAGTTATGTGCCTTGTCCCGTGATGATGATGGCACCGGTGGAGGGAGATCTGCTGGATCCGGAAGTGGAACGGTCCTATCTGGAAAAGATAAAGAAAGAAGTCCCGGCCATTGATTCGGTAGAACGTATGGATCGTTTTGCGTTTTACGAAAGGGCCCAATCAGCTTTTGCCGTTGTAATAACAGGCGAAACCGCAAAATATGGAAATATTTTACTAAAAAAAGGAGTTACACCTGTTAAATAGAATCGTTATGTCGACCAAATCCTCTATTGTACCAAAACAATATCTTGTGCCTTTTGTTGTTATCACCAGCTTGTTTGCCCTTTGGGGCTTTGCCAATGATATTACCAACCCCATGGTGGCGGCTTTCCGAACAGTAATGGAAATCTCCAATGCAAAGGCGGCCTTGATCCAGTTCGCATTTTATGGCGGATATGCTACCATGGCCATCCCTGCTGCATTGTTTGTTCAACGCTATACTTATAAGAAAGCGATTATGTTGGGGCTTGTGCTCTACGCTTTTGGGGCATTTCTGTTTTGGCCGGCAGCACAGTATCAAATTTTTGGCTTTTTCCTGGTTGCCTTATATATAATGACGTTTGGATTAGCTTTTTTGGAAACCACTGCCAATCCTTATATTCTGTCATTGGGCGATGAAGAAACCGCAACACAACGTCTGAATCTGGCTCAGGCTTTTAATCCTATGGGATCTTTGTTGGGTATGTTTGTTGCTTCACAGGTAATCCTCGACTCCTTAAAGTCTGATTCCTTAGGGGAACAAGCCTTCGCTGCGTTGGATGAAACAACCAAGGTAAGTATTCGGGCACATGATCTGGCAGTGATACGAGACCCCTATCTTCTCTTGGGCTTGGTGGTCGTCGCTGTCCTTGTGATAATTGCCATTACCAAGATGCCCCGAACCGAACACAGCGAGAGAGTCCATTTTTGGGATTCATTCGACCGTTTGATCAAAAATACCGTATACAGAGAAGGTGTAATTGCTCAGGTCTTTTATGTTGCGGCCCAGATTATGTGCTGGACTTTTATTATTCAGTATGCAGAGAACCTGGGGATTCCAAAGGCAACAGCTCAACTTTACAATATTGGAGCGATGGGGTTGTTTTTAACCAGTCGGTTTATTAGTACATTCCTTATGAAATATGTAGATTCCAGGCGATTACTTATGGTTTTTGCCATTGGTGGGATTCTGACGATTGGAGGTACCATCTTTATTCAGGGAATGAACGGTTTGTATTGTTTGATCGCCACATCCGGTTTTATGTCTTTAATGTTTCCGACCATTTACGGCATTGCCCTAAAAGGTGTTGGAAAAGATGCGACTCTTGGTGCTGCAGGTCTGGTGATGGCTATTCTGGGAGGCGCATTGATGCCGCCACTGCAGGGGGCTATTATTGACATGGAAAAAGTTGCATTTTTGCCGGCTGTTAATGCCTCATTTATATTGCCGATGTTCAGTTTTGTGGTTATTGCGATCTTCGGTTATAGAGCATTTCTTTTTCAAACCAAAGGATAGACCGGGTGTTTACTTATTCAATTTTTGTATTGGAGAATATTTAATGAATTGAAAATGTCGCACTTCAGGCTCTTTTCGGATTTAATTGCTACCTTTTAACCATTGGTTATTCATCGCTTTTTTATAAAAATGCCTGAAGTGCGACATCCGGTTTTAGCTTATTATAAGCGATTTCAAAAAATCGAAAAATACCCGGAATATAGAATTTTACCGGACAAAAATCATCATCCCCTCGAATTTCTTATCATCCCCGTCGAATTTTCGTATTCACCGAAAAATTTTCATTTTCACCGGAAATTTTTGACATTCCCCGTCGAATTTTCATATTCACCGAGAAATTTTCATTTTCACCGCGAATTTCTGATATTCCCCGTCGAATTTTCAATATCCCCGAGAAATTTTCATTTTCACCGGAGAATTTTCATTTTCACCGAGAAATTTTCGTATTCACCGAGAAATTTTCATTGTTTCCGGAATTTTTGTTCACATTTCACGGTGATCACATGAATTTTTGGACAATGGGTGATTCTGTTGGTATCCTTTTAAAAGATCCTGTATTGGTAATTGCTGCCATGCACATTTCATTTTTTCCATGCCCTTATTTTTATGGGGAAGGACTAACCAACCTATAATCAGTCTTCCACCTTTTACGATTTTAGGGGGTAGCAATCTTCCCGTGGAATGGTCTTTTCTTCTTTCATGCAGCTAATAATTTTGAGGGCGTTTGTTTTTGGTTCTAACAACAAATTGATCCCCGGGGTAGTAATCTATGGTCAGGTGAATGGTCGTTTTATTGAATGCCGGATTTCCAATTATCAATAGATTAAAAAAGACAACGAGTCAGATACCGGAAGGAATAACAATTTCATCTCATGCGGAATGGTTGTTTTCTATTAACAGAATGTTCGCAGTCAAGTTTTTTCATGCATGCTTGACTAGCCTTCCGATAGGCCGTAGCCTCTGTCAATAGAAACGATTTGACGGGATTGCCCTAACCTTCTTATATCTGACTCGCTGGTCATAAGGCGTATTCGAAAAAAACTATTTCTTTAAAATGAGCTTGATCATCAAAAATCCACCCAATATTTGAAATGCCATTCCCGGAAGGCCCAACCGAAAATCCTGAACAGCCAGGAAGAAATCTTTGACCATAGCCCATTCAATCAGGGTTCCGACAATTTGTGAAAAGAGAACTACTCCCAACAATATCAGAACGGATACTTTTTTAAAGTAATAAGCGGCAAATCCGGCAAATCCGGCCAAGAGTAATGATTTGCTCATGATGGCCGGCAGCGCTGCCGCCAGTGGCATACCAAACAACAAAGAGTTGGCAACTGGCGACAATAGGGCGGTAAGCACGCCTGCTTTCCAACCGTATTTATAAGCCGCTATAAGCGTAAAGAAGTAGATCGGCAAAAGTACCGGTCCCAGATTGGCCAAATGGCAGAGCTGTGGAAATACAATATTTCCGGTAACAAAAAGTAAGGTAACCAAATAGGTTTTAGCATCTTTATACTCCAGTGAGTAGAGTTTTACTGCTGTTGCTTCCATGGTCGTTATGATTAAAAGTTGATATTAATTCCGGTCATAAAAGTAGCCTTCGGCATCGGATACCCTTCATTGATCTCATATTCCTGCGCCAAAAGATTCTCCCCATTGACAAAAAAGCTTATCAGAGGGTTTAACCGATAATCGGCTTTTACATTCCATAATATGAAATTTTCTTGTTGGTCAGGTTCTACCGATGTGTAAAGACCGTTAATATATTGAATTCCGTTGGATATTCGGTATTTTTTTTGAGAAAGTATCACTTCGGCAAAGACTTTATGTCGGGGAGATGCCACAACGGGGTGTTCCATATTCAGCCAGCTGTAGTTTGCATTGGTACTCCACTTCTGATTGATGGCGTATGAAAATGTGGCTTCTATTCCCTGGTTTTTTATCTCTCCCGAATTAACATTTAATGGTCGGCCATCAGAAAATATGGTTTGAATCATATTGTCCCCTTCCAGATAAAAAAGGTTCAAACCATAATAAAGGCGATGGTTGCTTAAGTGTTGAGATAGAGAAATCTCATAATTCATGATGCTTTCGGGTTTCAAATCGGGGTTTTGCGGCGGAAACATAAAGAGTTCCCTGATGGTGGGGTTACGGAATCCTTTGCTGGCATTTGCTTTTACCACCATTGTATTGGGCAAATGCAAGGCCATGCCAGCCTGAGGAATCCATTGTGTTCCGGTTTTGGAATGGTGATCGTATCGTAATCCGGCATCCAGGGTCAGCCGACTGCCAACCGATTGTCTTATACTGAGATACGCCGCAGTTTCGTATAAGGTGGTATCGGTCAATGTTACTTTGTTGGTGTTTTCAGTGGATTCGTTCCACGCTTCACCGCCAAAATATTGATAATCGACCCCGACGGTTACCCGGTTATTGGGGAATAGGGTTGCAGACTGGTACCATGAAATGCCGGTCATTTTATCCCTGGAGCGAAAACGATCATCCAGGGGTTCCTCACCTACAGGATAACCATCGTTTATTTTATGTTGTCCCCAGTTATAATAAAACTTAAGCGCTCCAGATGTTTGATGGTAATGATTTTCTATCGCCAGGGAGGTCATTCCTCGGGTTATTTCAGCATCGTTATCAATTATTAGGGCATCCACTGTTCCGGGATTGGATGCGTTGAAACGGGATAAATTCAGATCGTAGGTGATGTTCCATTGGCTGCCCATGTCATACCCCAATTTGGCAAAGCCGTTCCACTGGTTAAAATCCATGTCTTGGCGATGTCCGTCGGTACGGTTGTAGGAGGCTGCCACTTTGCTGCTGAATCCGTCTTTTCGGATGGTGTTGGAAACAGAAGATTGGAGAGTATTGTAGGAGCCATAACTTATACCGGCATTACTGGTTACCGTGTCCTTTTTTACTTTAGAGGTGACGATATTAATGACGCCTCCCATGGCATTGGATCCATAAAGAACAGAGGCCGGTCCCCGAACCACTTCAACTCTTTCGGCCAGCAAGGATTGGTAAGTGTCGGCCATTGGGTGCCCCATTAATCCCATATATTGTGGTTCGCCGTCGATAAGAACCAGCAATCCCGTGGTGGGTTGTCCGCCAACACCCCGAAGACTCATGGTTCCGGCGGCACCGTTGGCAACTCCATAGCCCATGATGCCTCTGCCGGTAATGAAGAGGCCGGGCACCTGTTCATTGAGTAGAGGCAATAGCGATTGCTGTTGACTATTTTTGATTTGATCTCGCGAAACCACAGAAATGCTCAAAGGCAAATGACGAATGTCGGTTTCATATCGGGTTCCGGTCACCGTAACTTCATCGAGAGATATCGTTTTTCTAGTATTTAAACTATCTGATTTTTCCTGCCCGCTGGTGCTGAATGAAAGGGTCATGCCAAGGAGAAACAGGGCAACGGTTTTTAATTTCGACTTATTTAAAAAATCGCTAACCAATTTCAGGATATTTTCTATGGAGTTTTCCTTGTAACACAATTTTTCCATGGGACACCAGTCGGTCTGGTCACGATTGATTATTACCGGCACTTCTTTGTCATATTCGATCTCTATATCTTTGTCTTTTAGAAGATCCAAAGCCTGTTTGCTAATCAACCGGGTGTAGATTTTTTTTACTCCCCCGGCGATCATCAGTGCGGCAGAGGCCTTACCAACCACCTTGTCTGCCACATATGCTCCTTTTAGGAAATCCGGTTCGTTGGTGAGTAATTCATATAAATCACGGACGCCTCGTTGCGTAAATGTTCTGATTCGGCCTTTGTTTTTGACCACGCAGACATAATCTCCTCTGTTTAGTATTTCTATGATGTCGGTCATTTTGGTTTGATTGTAATGAATTTTGGCAAATATATTAAACCTACAAAGCAATGTGGTAGGCGCTTGACATGGTAATTACTTTGCTATTGAAAAAGTAAATCTAATAGGAATTAGAATATATACAAAAAGGTTCATTCCTAAATTAATGAAAAGCAGAAATGGATTGGCTGTTTTTATAACTGTTAACGGTTCCTTGGGTAGGATCCGTTTCCTTTAGAAAATTATATCTCATTTATATGGGATGAATTGGTAAACCAAAACAATGAAGATGTATTGAGTTAAGTTGAAGAATGTGAAAAATGGTTGGTGTTTTAAGTGATTGAAATTTAGCGATAACATGTATTGAGTTGATTTTTGGATGAAGTTTTTTGGAAAAAATTTGCAAAATAAATATTAGCGTTGTAGTTTTGGTCAACCAATTTATTGGTCGTGCAAATGTGCTTGATCGATATTACTATGCTTTGGTAAGAATTGAAATGACGATGTGAAGTTTTTTGCCGCAAATGAATGATGCGAATCAATATTTGTACACGTAATTGATTTTGTTGGGCAAATGATTGGTTTTTAGTGATTTTTTGTTGGTCGAAGTGTTTGATGTCAATAGTTCCGAGTGCATGTTATTTTAATAAGAATAAGAAATATTGTTAACAGTAAAAAAACAGGCTATGAAAAGAAGAAGTGAGAATTTCATTCATTCCAATAAGGAAAAGTGGGAAGACTTAGGAGGAGGTGTTCAGCGACAATTCCTTGGGTACGATAATCAGATCATGATGGTTAAGGTGAAATTTGAAAAAGGAGCGGTTGGTTCTCCTCATCAGCATTTCCATACTCAGGCTACCTATTGCGCCAAAGGAAAATTCGAATTTACTATTGATGGAGAAAAGCAGATTGTAAATGCGGGCGATGGTGTTTATTTCGAACCGAATGTTCTTCACAGTGCTGTTTGTCTGGAGGAAGGGATTTTGATCGATGTCTTTAGCCCGGTACGCGAAGATTTTCTGGATGGCAGCAAAGTCTCTTATTTTGGGAAGTAAGGTGTTCTTGGCAGTTGTGGTTTCCGATTTTGCGGGGAATGAGAATAAACGTTTCCGTAAGTGGTGTTGGTGAGGGGCCTTGAAAGCGAGCATGACCAAATAGAATAATCTCCATTAGAAATGTATAAATGTGGTCTGCTGATTTCTCTCTTCATATATCGCTATACTTTGGAGTGTGTGGCTTTGCTTCGGAAAACAATGAATTAATAAATTCTTATTCGAATGAAACGAGCATGGCGATGCTTGCCCAAAAGGGATATGTATAAATTTAAGACAAGCTATGTGAGTTCCATGGGACTAATGTTTTAGATAAATTATATACTAATGACACGTAAAGGAGTTAAATTTAAGGGACTTAGGTGGTGGATTATTGGATTAATCGCTTTAGCTACCATTATTAATTATATTGACAGGAGTACGATTGGAATAATGTGGCCCAGTATATCAGAAGATCTGGGCATGGATAAGAATGACTATTCCACTATTATAAATGTTTTTATGGTGGCCTATGCCGTAGGTCAATTCGTATCAGGAAAGGTATTTGATAAGGTCGGTACTCGTATTGGTTACGTCATTTCCATTTTTGTTTGGGGATTATCTTCCTTTCTACATTCTATTGCGCGAGGGATTTTATCATTTAGTTTTTTCAGGGTTTTTCTAGGTTTGGGAGAAGCGGGTAATTGGCCCGGTGCCGTCAAAAGTAATGCCGAATGGTTCCCTATAAAAGAGCGTGCCATTGCGCAGGGGATATTTAATGCTGGAGCGTCTATCGGTTCTGTGATTGCCCCGCCATTGATCGCAATGCTATGGGCTGCCTTTGGCTGGCAAGTTACTTTTATGATTGTAGGGTCATTTGGTATGTTTTGGGTGATTCCTTGGTTAATAATAAATAAAAAAGGCCCCGGAAAACATCCCTGGATTCATGAAAAAGAGCGTGCATACATCCTTGAAGGTCAACATGCCAGCGAACGTACTGATGATGGGGGTAAAGGCTTAAGTATTTTTAAAATTCTTTCGTATAGAGAATCTTGGGCCTTGCTAATTTGTCGGTTTTTTCTTGAGCCTATTTGGTGGTTCTTTGTTAGCTGGATGCCGATTTATTTGGCAGAGCAGTATGGATTTAATGTGAAGCAGATCGGTCTGTTTGCATGGGTCCCATTTGTTGGTGCTGCCATCGGGAGTATTGCCGGGGGGTGGTTTTCCGGTAGAATGATCTCGAAAGGGGCATCCGTCAACCGGGCTCGAAAAACTACTATTACAATTGGAGGTGTTTTGATGTTCTTGGGCCTTTTGGTGACGATTCTCTTTGTTAAAACAGCTATCCTGTTTGTTCTTGTAGTGGGGTTTGTGCTCTTTGGATTTCAATTTGCCATTGGAAATGTGCAGACGCTTCCAAGTGACTTGTTTAGTGGAAAGTCCGTCGGTTCTTTGGCCGGGTTGGGAGGTGCCATAGGTGTTTTTGCTGTAATAGTGATAAATATCTTAGTTCCAATAATTTCCAAATTTTCTTATATCCCAATTTTTATAATGATTGCCGCTTTTGTTCCGCTTGGGGTTTTATCCATTTTCTTTTTTGCCAAGCAAATTAAACCTGTTGAAGAACAGTAGGTTGGTTTGTGAATGATTAGCCGTACGAAGAAAAAATATCTTTTGTTTGCGTAGAGTTTTGTGATGGTTTCTTAAATGGAGACAGGGTTGTTTAAGAACAGAGTTTAAATAAGTTAAATTAATATATTATGAGTTTAAAAAGTAGAGTTGCAGTTGTTACCGGTGCTACAGGTGGAATTGGTTTCCAAGTAGCAAAACGATTAGGGAAGGATGGTTATACCGTTGTGTTAAACGGTATTGAACATGAAGAAGGTGCCAAGAGAGTAGAGGAACTTTCTGCGGAGGGGATTCAGGCAGAATACTATGGTTTTGATGTCACCAATGAAGAAGAAGTAACTTCTAATATCAATACCATTGGGAAAAAATATGGTAAAATTGATGTTTTGGTTAATAATGCCGGTGGATTGGGGGGTAGATCCAGATTCGAAGATATGACGACTGACTTTTATCGGTCGGTTATGGCGTTGAATCTGGATTCTGTATTTTTTGTTGCCAGGGCAGCTATCCCCTTTCTAAAAAAAGGAGATTTTCCTTCTATTATTAATTATACCTCTAATGCTGCTTGGAATGGCGGTGGACCAGGAGCAGGTGTTTACGCAACCTCTAAAGCCGGGGTGAATGCTATTACACGTGCTATGGCAAAAGATCTTGCAGAGTATGGGATTAGAGTAAATGCCGTATCTCCAGGAACTATTGATACACCTTTCCATGCTCAGATAAAAGCAACTAAACCTGAGGTTTTTGCTTCATGGAAAAATAGTATTCTGTTAGGACGGTTAGGTCAACCGGAAGAAGTGGCTTCAGTGGTTTCTTTCCTGGCAAGCAAAGATGCTTCATTTATCACGGCAGAAACTATTCAAATTGGAGGCGGTCAGGCTTTAGGAATATAAGGATATAATATTCGTAATAATGATTGTTGGGTAAACTAAAAGGTGTGGCGGATTTCTATCCAATGCACCTTTTTTTTACTGCGTTGTGAAAGAATCTTTTTTGGGCGTTATTGAATATTCTCTTTCTATTTCCAAGACTACTTTGTTTTTTGCTTTTGAAGTGTATTTGAGGTGCCAAAACATTTGGTTGTAGGATTTAAGAATGGAAGATGTAAAAATTGTTTTTTATCGTCTTACGTTTTAAAGGTCATATATAATCGTTTGAACTCGGGATATTGATAAAAGTAATTTTAAAATTTTTGGCACTTATCCTTTCTCTGTTTCTGCACCATTTTTTTATATAGGCCAATTGCTGATGGTGTAGTAGTTCTTCTTTTGAAATAAATGGAATGTGAAGAGATTGCTTTCCGGTAATACATAATATTAAAATCATTCGGGTAATTATTGTGAGTATTTTATTAGTAAAAATTATAATAATTATACCCATTGAAGGGAAAGTTCATGTCTTTTAAGACTTATTTGTTGTTGTGTGAGTCTATTGTCCGATGACTATTTTTTAGGGTTAAGTATGTGGGGGCTTTAAATAGTTGGGAAATAGGCCGATGAAATTTTTTGAATTGCAGATGTAATTTTTTGTTAGGAAATGGCAATAAAAGTTGGCGGATTAATTTTTTTTAAATAATTTTGGTCAACCAATTATTGGTCGGCCAGAAAGATTGTTGATACTTAATTGGTTTTTGTGTCAAGGGAGATAAAGAGAGAGTAAGTTTTTGAAAAATGTCGGTTGAATTATCCTCAATTAAGGTGGAAGGTGGGTTTGTATGGCTTGAAATATGTTTGAAAGGACAATAGAGAAAAATAATGTTACGCGGAGGTTCTTCTCAAATAAAAAAGATTCAATCGTGAAGCAAAGGATGTTTTTGGGAAAATGGATGGGCAAGATTTTCAACCAAAAGAGATGAGGTTTACAAAGCCTTGGAGGATGATATTATTTATAATTTATAAAAGTATTAACCTGTAAATCAGATAAGAAAATTGTTTAATCGCTCGTTGGATGTCAATTTTCTGTTGTAACGATTAGTCTAAATGTAAAAAATTTACCAAATGAAAAGAAAAGTCTTATTAACATTATTGCTTTTTGCAGGGGGTTTTGCCCATGTTTTGGCCCAGACGATAACAGGGACTGTAGCCGATGCAGGAGACGGAGCTCCTCTTATTGGCGTGAATGTGGTGGAAAAAGGGACTACCAATGGTACTATAACTGATATTAATGGGAATTTCTCTTTGACCCTTCAAGGTGAGAATCCTGTGGTGTCCTTCTCTTTTATTGGATACAGTCCTAAGGAAGTTGTTGTTGGAAATCAAACAAAAATTGATGTTGTATTAGAGGCGGATTTGGTTGGACTTGAGGAAGTAGTAGTGGTCGGATATGGTACTATGAAAAAATCTCATTTGACTGGAGCTGTTTCTAAGTTGGAAACTAGTGGATTGGAAGATATTCCCGGTGGTCGAGCCGACCAATTGCTTCAAGGTCGTATGGCCGGTGTGCAAATTCAAAATATTACATCACAGGTTGGAGAGGAGCCAAGCATTAACGTTCGAGGGGTTGGTTCTATTAGTGCCGATAGTAAACCGCTTATTATTGTTGATGGCTTTCCAATGGATGATGGGCTTAGCCTTGTTGATATGGCCGACATTGAGTCTATTGAAGTTTTGAAGGATGCTGCATCAGCAGCGATTTATGGGTCTAGAGCTGCTAATGGCGTTATCATAATCACAACCAAGAGTGGTACGGAAGATAAACCAACTTATAATGTACGTGCATCTTATGGTATTAAAGATTATTATAAGTTGCATCCAATGATGACGCAGGATGAATTTATAGCAATGAAAGTTAATGAAGCAATTCTTTCTGGTGACAGTGAACTAAGTCCTATGTATTTTGCTATGTCTGTATTGGAAACCGAGGATACCAACTGGCAAGAGGAGGCTTTGAGACTGGCCGGGGTTTTTAATGCTCAATTTAATGTTTCTGGCGGGAAAAAAGGGATGAAATACTATATCTCATCTTCTTATATGGGCGATGAAGGTATAATGCTTCAAAATAAATATGATAAGATTAATGTACGTTCTAAGGTTGAGGTGGACTTATCTCCACGTACAAAAATAGGTCTTACCATTACTCCGAGTTATACCAAACGATCCAAACCTACCAATCCGTTTACAGATTTCGTTCGTACGCCTAGGTATTTGCCGGTATATCATAACGAGTATACCTCCGCTTTGACTGGCCAGCCAGTTGGAAGTTATGCACATGGTTATCATTTTAGTAATAAAACTTATACAGGAATTGATCCTATTTCCGGAGAAGAAAGAACCGAGTCAGGGGTTTCACCATATAACACTTCTAATAATAATCCTCTGTCGGTCATGAACAATGAATTTTATTCAAGAAATGATTATGGCGTTCAAAGTTCAATCTATTTTAGGATTAAATTGGCAGATGGGTTGGTGTTTAAAACATCAAATGGTTTTAATTTGAAATATACTGAGGAAAATACCTATAAAAATATAAATTCAAAAACGGCGTCCTCTCCCAACAGCGGTCTGTATGAGAATTCTTTGTTCCGTGACTTGCTTTCAGAAAATACATTAACTTATAATCTGAAAAGAGGCAATCATAACCTCGATGCCTTACTTGGTTTCTCTATTGAGGAAAAAAATACAAAAATTGCTAGTGTGTATGGGAATAATTTTCCTACCGATTATTTACATACGTTAAATGCTGCCGGAACCATTTTGCAATATGATGATGAAGATCAAGTGACCGGCACCTGGGAAGAAGAAGAAGGTTTGGTTTCTTTGTTTTCGCGTTTTGCTTATTCTTATGCTGATAAATATCTGTTGTCAGCCAGTTTTAGGGGAGATGGTAGTTCTAAATTTGGAAAAGATAACCGTTGGGGGTATTTTCCTTCCGTTTCTTTAGGTTGGCGGATCTCTGAAGAACCTTTCTTTGAAGATGCTGTACCTTGGGTTGACCAATTGAAGTTGCGCGCCAGCTATGGTGTGACGGGTACAGATGATATCCCAAATTATGCGAATACTAATATGTTGTCACCTAATTCCTATGTTTTGGGGAGTTCTAATGGATCGGTGGTGTCGGGAATATCCAATACTTCATCGGTTATAGGGAATTCTTATTTGCAATGGGAGCAAACAAATGAATTTAATTATGGCATCGATTTGAGTGCATTTAAGAATAGAATAAATTTAGGTGTTGACTACTATTATTCAATCACCAAAAGTTTGTTGTATGAACGTTCCGTTAACTCAATCATAGGGTTTACTGAAGCATGGAGTAATGAGGGTAAAGTACGAAACAGAGGATTGGAAGTTACTTTGACTACCCAAAACTTTGTTTTGCCAGATTTTAAGTGGAGCACTACCTTTAATTATGCCATGAACCAAAACAAGGTGCTTGACCTGGGGGGAGAGTTTGAACAAATATCAACTGGGGAAAGAAATGAAATGTATCTTACCAGAGTAGGAGATCCTTTGATACAGTTTTATGGGTATAAAACACAAGGGGTTTGGAAATCAGAAGAAGAAATTGCTGAAAATCCTTCACACGTTAATGACGTGGCAGGTGGGTTAAGAGCGGTTGACGTTTTTGCCGATGGGGTTATTGATGCTAATGATTTTACTGTTATTGGTGATCCATTGCCTGATTTTACCTGGGGGGTTACGAATAATTTGAAATATAAGGATTTTGATGTTTCCTTCCTGTTTCAAGGGGTTGTTGGCTCCGAGGTTATTAATGGTGATTTATATTATGCCGAGACTGTTAGATATAATAAGAAGTTTAACACCAATAGATGGATTGATGAAAACAATATCGGTGATGGGAAAACACCATTTGAAAGAAATGGAATTAATCAGATGCTAACCGATTATGCCGTTGAAGATGCTGACTATATTGCTCTGCGTGATCTTACTATTGGGTATAGCTTACCCAAAAGAATTGCTGGATTAGTTAATATTTCCAATGTCAGAATTTATTTAAGTGGTCAAAACTTGCTCTACTGGTGGTCATCCGATTATCGAGGTATTAATCCTGAAGCGCGAAGAACCTCTGGTAACTACTCAAGTCCTTTGGTCGATGGTTACCAAAGAGGTGCATTCCCAATTCAAAGAGTTTATAGCGTAGGTGTGGATATTACTTTTTAATCATTAAAAAATCAATCAGGTTATGAAAAAAATAATAAATATAGCCTTAATGGTATTGGCTGTTGCAGCACTCTCATCATGTGAAGATTTTTTGGATAAAAAACCAATTGATCAGCTGGGAGAGGGTAGTTTCTTTACCAACGATGAGGAATTAAACATGGCCACCATTGCTTGTTATAGTAGTCTTAGGAACTTAACAAATGAGGAATGGCGGTTGACTGAAATACGCTCCGATAATGCGCGCTTGTATATTAAAAATACAGGAGACGCGATCAATGTCCGATTAAGACAAATGGATAATTTTACAGTTGAAACGACCCATGATGAAAATACTGAGTATTGGGAGGCAGCCTATAAAGCAATAGATAACTGCAATGTGGTTCTGGAGCATCTTGATGCTGTAGAAAACCAAGATCTTAAAGATCAATTTGAAGGTGAAGCCCGTTTTATTCGAGCCTATGTTTATTTTAATTTGGTTCGTCTGTACGGTCCTGTTTTTCTGGTGACTGAAAGAATGACCATTGAGGAAGCTAACAATTATGCTCGCAGTTCTGTGCAAGATGTATATGAATTAATAGAAAATGATCTTGCTTTGGCGTGTGGACATGGTGATACAAATGCGTTGCTCCCGGATAGTTATGACGACTCTAATCTTGGACGTGCTACCTCATGGGCTGCAAAAACTTTGTTGGCAAAGGTTTATCTAACCCAGAAGCGTTATTCTGAGGCTAAAGAATTATTATTGGATGTAAAAGATAATAGTGGGCATGAGTTGTTAGATGATTACGCTTCTGTATTTGATGTGAATAACGAAATGAATGCTGAGATTATTTTTGCTGTTCGTTATTTGTCTGGAGGTTATGGTCAAGGATCTCCATTTGCTAATTATTTTACGCCTCGTGACGGGACCTTTGTGCCAGGAAGATCATACAATTACAATACCCCTACCAATGATCTTATTGAAGCATATGATTCAGAGGGTGATGATGTAAGAAAGAATGTTGTGTTGAATGCTACATGGATCGATGACAGTGGGAATCTTAATGCTGTTCCTTTTGTGACTAAGTATTTATCCGAATTTGAAAATGAGTTGGATGCGGAAAATGACTGGATTGTGTTGCGTTTTGCTGATGTATTAATGATGTTGGCCGAAATTGAAAATGAAACCTCCGGGATAAACAATGCTTTGCCTTACGTTAATATGGTAAGAGAAAGAGCCGGCCTAGATCCTATTGAGGAGGGGGATGTCGTATCTCAAAGAGAAATGATGCTTATCATAGAGAAAGAGAGAAGGCTTGAGTTTGCGTTTGAAAATCAACGCTTCTTTGATCTTTTGAGAACCAATAGGTTGGCGACGGTTATGAAAAATCACTATAACAGTGAATTGATTATCTCTTCAATTAATGATGACGGAACAGTTGTGTCAGAAATGTACTATGCAAATGTTCCAAGTGATATGAGCTATTTAGTTGAAGATGAGCGAGAATTGGAAGAATGGCAGTATTTATTGCCCATCCCCAATAGTGTAATGTCCGTTGCTATTAATGCTACGCAAAATCCAGGTTACTAATCAACAAAAAAGCAGGAAAGATGAAAAATATTGGATCGTTATTATTAATGCTGATATCTGCATTCTGGTTTGGATGCGATGAGGAGGTTGTATTTAATATAGAAGGAGAATATCCATCAGTTATTGAAAGTTTTGAACCTACTTCGGGTTCATCGGGTGATGAGATTACCATTAAAGGAGAGAATCTACGTACGGTTAATTTTGTAACTATTGGTGATAGCATCGTAAATATCAAATATCGTATCAGTAGTAATGAAATGGTTGTGAAACTGGATAAAGGTACTGTTTCCGGTGTAATCACCGTTGTGAATGAGTCTGGAAATGCTTCTTCATCCACCGATGAATTTACTGTTATTCATAAAGTGCCTGTTATCTCCGATTTTGGAAATGTTACAGTACTACCTAATAGTCAATTTAAGATTGAAGGTGAGAACCTGGATGTCGTTTATGATGTTTTCGTTGGATCTTCAAAAGCTAATATTGTTGAAGCCAATGAAGATTTCTTTTTGATTGAAGTGCCTTTCTTTGAGGAAGAAGAAGAACCTGCAAAAGTGTTTTTCTCTTATAATGATGGTGGAACTATTACCCAGGTGGGATCTAATGGAGTTCTTTCTTTATACCGCATTGTTCCAAGTTTTAGTGCTATTCCTGAGGAAGGGGTAACAGGTAGTGATATTGTTTTTGAAGGAGAAAATCTTTCATTAATAGATAAGATGTGGTTTAACGAGCAGGAGGGAGCTTTTGTGGTAAACGAATCCGGAGACAAATTAACGGTTATGCTTACAGACGACCAATTTGCTGTATCAACAAGTGATGTAACGGTTAAAGCAACTTATTTTGGTGAAACGCAGGAGCTCATTCTTAGTGAAAGTTTTGAAGTAATTGTTCCGCAAGTGAAGTATTATAGTAACATCGAACTTCATACCAGAGGTGGTGAAGGCCAATTCTTCCTGGATTTCAATACCGGTTTGGTTTATGATGCATGTACTTCTTGGGATATACTTCAAGCTAACATTTCTCTGTTGTTCTATGCTTCGAAGAGTGGTTATGTTCAGTTGAGACAATCTGGGAATGCCAGTGGAGTTATTAAGAATTATGCTTGCTCTTCTACCGGCGAAAAATTACCAAGTGCTAATGCAGCCAAAGTTTCCAAGTTTGCTGTGTTGGATGAATCTGATCCGGCTCAGAAAGCCTATATTGATATGGTAAAAAATAAAACTCTAACGGAAATTGATCCAGAAGTTGTAGGTGATTTTGGTGCGAGCAAGAGTGACCTTGATATTTACACTCCGGGAAGTGACAAAGAAGATGAATTCAGTGCAGGAGATGTCATAATTGTAAAACAGACATGGAACGATGAAGTGCAGTATGGTTTTATTGAAATTGTAGATGCTTATGCAGATATTGCTGAGAATATAGGACAAGCTAGTGGAGATGGATCATATGTTAAGTTTAATTACTACTTCCAAAAGTAGAATTAGCAATTTAGATTTTTAAAACGGAAGTGACCTGTCGGATTGTTGTTCAGTCCGGCAGGTTTTTTATATATTGCGCTGAAAGAGATTTGTTTATAGTTTTTTAAAGTAAGAAACTATAGATTTTTAAGTAAGCAATGTTATGAACTTAAACTTTCAGGATGTCTGGGAGGTTTTTTATTTTGCCGTAATTTTTTACTATAATGGGCTCCAGAATTTTATATTTCCACAGGATATAGATTAAATTTTTCGGTTTAGTCTATCTATTTACGAAGATGCATTCTAATCAGAATAAGCCAGTTGTTATGCTTTTGGACCATGAATGGTGGAAACAAACTTGAGGCGGAGAAAGAATTCCTGATGAATGCTCATTTTAAATTGCCAGTGGATAATCGTAATTTCTAGAAACATATATGTAGGAGAGGGGGAGAATAAAATTCTTTTCTTGGTGAATTATCGAACAATCAACTTGTAGGGTTGGCTGCTTTTTCTCTCATTTGAAAGATATAATAAATAAATTCCTGGTTTTAATGTTGAAATATCCATGCTTTGAGCGGTGATTTCTTTTTGCATTATCATCCGACCATCAGTGCTATATATGTTTACCATTGTGAAGTTATTTTGTGGCATGTGATTAATAAAAATCACATTCGAGGCAGGGTTAGGGTATAATAGTTCTTTTCGTAGTGTTTGTAGTGGAGGTTCTATCCCTGTGTATATTTCTTTTATAAGGAAATCGGCAAAAAGCACTGTTTCATCTCTCAGATTTTCCTGATCATTTAAGCTTCTATAAATACCCCATTTAGGACGGATAAATGCGGCATCGGTTTTCCATGTTCTGATAGTATCGTTGAAATAATTGAGTAATTCCTGATTTTCTTTCTCTGTTTTAATAATTAAATGGTAGCTTCCTGACCCTATTTCTCCATAGGTGACAGTCTCAATAATGTTAAGCCAAATGCCCTTAAGAGGGTTTAGATCAATTTTTTTTAAGGTGATTTGCGAATAGGTTTCGGCATATCTGATTTCTAATTGGTCCGGTGTCCCCTTTCTGGCCGTGAGAGTGATTAATGGCATACTGTCTTCATCACTTCCGACCGATTTGAGTTGATGTAAATGGGTAAAGCTATTTGATGGCTGAAAATCACTATCCAGTTTGAATTTCCATTGGTATATCACTTTTTCATTTTGAGTGCCCAATAGATTGTCCGGTGACTTATCATAGGTCTTTATTTCAGTTCTTTGGCGATCATAATTAATGCATCGGTCATTGTCGGGGGTAACATGGATGTGAAAACGAAAAACAAATTTCCCCAGTTCAGGATCATAAACTTCATCGATGTGTCTTCCAAACCCCTGATGACCACAATCAGGTACTTCAATCACATCGCCTTCATCAGATGTCAGAACAGAATTTATTAGCTCGTACGTATCTCCCGGTCCATCGGCTTCCAATACAACTTGATTAAAGGATGGCTGGGCGGATAAGAAACCTGTTAGTAAAATTAAAAGAATTAAGCGCATTGCTGAGATTTTTTACGATTCGGGTTCTTAAAATTCTAATAGGAAATATTTAATATCTAGCAAAAGTATTGACTAATTATGGACAATAAATTTACCTAAATCTTCAAATTTTTATGGCTGTTTGATTAAAAATGTAAATCTATTCAGAGGAATATAACGCCCCAATAAGCTTTCGGTCAATAAAAATTGTTTGAAGCTTTTACTTTCCCGTACATACTGATGGTTATTCCTTTTTTTAGGGAATTCTTTGAATTCATCACTGGAAAAGTGACTCTTTGATCGGTATAAAAAGTTTGCGCCTTCCTTTAGCGCACAATGACTAAACACCGGGCACCAACGCACCGGCTTGCTTACAGGGTGTTGGAGGATGATGAATCTGTAATGGGTTGGTTGTGAAGGGCTATGTTGGATGTTAAATATATATCGTCTATTTGTTTCGAAATTTTGCCCCACATGATTTGGCAGGTAATTTCTATATTTCGAAGTAAATAGGGGTGCTTTTTTTGGGGGGTATGCCTCATTGAAGTCCCTAAGCTATGGATTGTATCCCATTAGCTCAAACAGCCGTTCAATTTGTTTTTTTCGTTAGTATAATAATTTCTTATCTCTAAGCAACCAATCTGTCATGCTTGGATTACCCATATAGGGATGTTCTGTTCATGGGGGGTATATCAGGTTCTTATGAGTGAATATCATGGCCAGTAAATTGGAACTGGCGGTGCCTCTATGCAGAGGCCTGTTTGATGAAGCGACTATTTGCTTTTGGTCAGCTTTCTTGTCTTCCTCGGATTCCCTTGAAAGGGGTAACGGTTATTGAACAACAAAAAACGGTAAAACGCACAAAAGCCGCATAAACACTGATGTTTATGCGGCTTTTGTTGAGCCTCTGACAATATAATAAATTGTCTTGTCGGGGTAGCAGGATTCGAACCTGCGACCTCCTGCTCCCAAAGCAGGCACACTAACCGGGCTGTGCTATACCCCGAGGTCGTTTATCATCGCTTCCCATCACAATGATCTTTAAAATGGCGGAGAGAGGGGGATTCGAACCCCCGGTACGGAATTACCCGTACGCCGGTTTAGCAAACCGGTGGTTTCAGCCACTCACCCATCTCTCCTGGGAATTTTGGGATAACCAGATATTGGTTGATAATTTTTTTAAAACAACAAAAGATAATTGCCTTTGCAAATCCTGTGGTGTTGTTTTTTGTTTGCGGTTGCAAATGTATTAATTCGTCTTATAACTCCCAAATTTTTTTCCCCATGAGTTGCCTGAAAAATGTATTATTTTTCAAATTCTTCCTCCGTGGTAAACGATGGTGCCGGCAATCCTGATGCGTTAAATAGCGATGCCTCAGCACCATTCCTGTATGCATAGCGAACATTTACAGGAGATGATACGCCAGGAGCAGAAACTTCAATTTTATTTCCATTAATTTTTACCCGAGCCGGGACAAATTTCCCATTTTTTCCTGCAATTTCGAATTGGTTAGGAAAATTATTGTGAATAATTAGTTCTCCCTCTGTATGTTCAAAAGTGATAATTACTTTATTGTCTGTTCTTTCAACCTCAGAAGGAAGAGGACCTGTATAGGCCAGGTTTTTGTCATAATTTTTTGCGAGGGCCCATAGGGCCAGTCTTTCACCAACTGCAATTTTATTGGCCGGATGAATGGTATTCAGGTCGCCAATATCCAATGTCACGGCCATTCCGGCATTAGGAATTTGGAGAGATCTTCTCTGTGCTTCTCTAAGAGAAGCAGAACTGATGCCTGTCAGGTCGTTATAGTTCCATGGTGCTAGCTGTACATAATAAAAGGGCATGTTCTCATTGTTGAATCGATTGCGCCAGTCATTTATCAGCAATTCCATCAATCCTAGGTATTGTTTTGCCCGACCTACATTGGTCTCGCCCTGGTACCAGATGCTTCCCTTCAACGAAAAGGGCTTCAAAGGTGCAATCATTCCGTTGTAAAGAGAAGTTGGAGTATGAGAATTGAGGGTTATAGCTCTTTCGGGGCGGTTTTCGAAGGTATCTGAGGCGGGATCAAATAAATACAATTTTTTTCCTGACAGCTGCGCCACCACTTTATATTTCCATTCTCCGGTGAGAGATATGGCATTTTGAGGTTTGTTTTGCGGATAGACGGTTAACAACTCAGATTTACCATTGATACCTCCGCCTCCCATGATATCCATAACTCTAACCGCCAAAACGGCTTTTCCGGATTTAATTTTTTCTCCAGGAACAGAATAAATTCTTTCAACGAGCCACTGTCCTTCTGTTTCATACCCTCCGATTCGTTCTCCGTTGAGATAGGTAACGTCCATGTCATCGATGGGGCCGAGAGAAATAACCAGATTTTTCCCAGCCCAATCGTCAGGTATTTCAAAAGTTTTTCTAAACCAGAAGACGCCGTCGATTTCTCCTACTTCCGAATTTTCAATAACATCGGGCAGGTTTATACTTTTCCAATTCTCGGTGTTCGTTTCCGGGTCACTGCAATAACCGTCGAAGAGATCCAGATTTTTATAAGGTTCTTTGTTTATATCAGAGGTTTTAACAGAAATCTGTTTCAAAGAATTTAGCCATTGGTTGTAGGCTTTTTCCTGAGGGATGATTTGCTTCAGTTTGGTGGCGATGGCTTTAAAGTCTTCATGAGCGGAAAGTGTTTCATTGCTTATCCAAGATTCAATAGGTGTCCCTCCCCAACTGCTGTGAATGATTCCAATGGGTACCCCCAGCTCTTTGTGTAGCTTGACGGCAAAGAAATAGGCTGTGGCGCTGAAGTGTCCTGCGTTTTGCGGATTGGAAATTTCCCAGGATCCTGACACATCAGAAAGTGGAATGAGGGACGTTTTTTTGCCTACTGTAAACATTCTGATCTGAGGATTATCGGAATCGGCAATAACCTGAGCCGAATGAAGAATGGTATCTCTGGGTGGCCATCCGGCCAGAGGCATTTCCATATTAGATTGGCCGGAAGCCAACCATACTTCCCCGAGCATTACATTTTGGATGGTTACCATTGTGTCGGGCGTTTGAATCGTTAGGACATGTGGTCCCCCGGCTTCAGGAACCGGAAATTTAGCTTGCCAGGTGCTGTCTTGTCCGACTATAGCGGATGCAGAGCTCCCCCAGTCGGTAGTTACTTCTATGGATGTGCCTGGGGTTGCTTTTCCCCATATGATGGCATCAGCGTTTTGTTGCAGAACCATATTGTCCGAAAAAATTGCCGGCAGGAAAAGGTTCGATTTTGGAGCTTGGCATTGGGTCAGTAAAAGGATTCCAATGGAAAAATAAAGGAATTTTAAAATAGATTTTTTTGTTTTCATTCTCAACAATGTTTTTGGTTAAAAAAGACCGGCCTATATATAGACCGGTCTTATGCGAAATTAAATTATTGGTATTTACGGTTTGTCGCTTTTCCCTTTGTCATCATTTCCTTTTGTTTGTCCGGGGTTTTGAGGTCTGGCAATGGCATCGCGCATTTGGGTGTCGGCATCGATGTTTTTGTATCGCATGTAATCCATGACACCCAAATTACCGGAGCGGAAGGCTTCGGCAATAGCTTTGGGCACCTCTGCCTCAGCTTCTATTACGTGGGCGCGGGCTTCCTGTGCTTTGGCTTTCATTTCCTGCTCCAGAGCTACAGCCATGGCTCTACGTTCTTCCGCTTTGGCCTGAGCAATGTTTTTATCCGCTTCGGCCTGATCGATTTGAAGTTCCGCACCAATGTTTTTCCCTATGTCAATATCGGCGATATCGATTGACAGAATTTCAAATGCGGTTCCGGCATCCAGACCTTTGCTGAGAACCACTTTTGATATGGAATCCGGATTTTCCAAAACGGCTTTGTGCGAACTGGAAGAACCAATCGATGAAACAATTCCTTCACCTACCCGTGCCAGTACGGTTTCTTCGCCGGCGCCACCAACCAGCTGCTTGATGTTTGCCCGGACCGTAACACGTGCTTTGGTGATTAGCTGGATACCGTCTTTAGCAACCGCTGCAACAGGAGGGGTGTCAATAACTTTGGGATTAACCGACATCTGCACGGCTTCGAACACATCGCGACCGGCAAGGTCAATGGCTGTACCCATTTGGAATGAAAGGTCAATGTTGGCTTTGGATGCCGATACGAGGGCATGAACCACATTGTTTACATTACCACCCGCAAGGTAGTGGGCTTCCAGTTCGTCTCGTTTGATGCTCTGGAGACCTGCTTTATGAGCTTCAATCATTGCTCTCACAATGACCGTGGGCGGCACCTTCCGAATGCGCATGAGTGCCAGCTGGATTAGTGAAATCCTTACGCCTGATACAAGGGCTGAAAACCAGAGTATTACCGGCACATAGTAAAGGAAAATAAAAAAAAGAACGATTAGGACCGCTATCAGTCCAAGTGTCCCAAAAACTTCCATGGTTATTATTTTACAGGTTTAACAATAATATAGGTCTGATGTACTTCAATGACTTCAACATTTGTTTTTGGATCAACAAATTGCCCAGGGCAATGGGCTTCTACTTCCTGGTTGTTGATTCTGGCTTTTCCCATCGGATTGAGTCGGGTTATGGTAATTCCTTGATCTCCGGGCTTTATGGTTTCTTCTTCGACAGTGTCGACCTGACTTTTGATCGTTGATTGGAGCATTAGTTTGTTCCAGGTCTTTGTCCTGAGAAAATAATATAAAATAATAATGGTGGCTAGTAGCGTGGCAGCCAGTGTGATATGTCCGGTGGAACTACCCATGCCATAGGCCATAATTATGCCATAAATAATCATTCCAAAACCACCTATTCCGGCGATCGTGATGCCGGGCACAACAAAAAACTCAAGAATGAGAAGCAGAATTCCGGTGATGATTAATAATATGATTATTCCCATAATCTATTTAGTTAAAAAAACGTTTATTCGGCATATGATGCTGGTAATTTGATGTTTTCTTATTGTAATGATTTGGTTATTAGGTGATATTGATGTTTAACCTCTTGTTGAAATCAATTCCTGGATGAGAATATTCGTTTAAAAATGAATGAATTTCTATGGCACAATAAGTTGGTGAATTCTTACTCTTAAGGATTGTTCCTCCAGTTTTTGGCGAAGATGAACCAGATCGGGGTAGAGACCGCGTTTTATTTCGCAAGAGCCATTGTAATGCGCAATGATGGTACACTGTTCAGCTTGAGTACTGTCGTGTTGGCAAATGGTTATTAGGGCGTTGATCACATCATCAAAAGTGTTCACATCATCATTGTAAAGAATTAGAACATGATCGCCCATATTTTCTTTACCGGGATTGTGATTTTCTTCTTTTTTATCATATGGTGCCATAATTCAGAAATTTGCTGTAAATTATGAAAATAATTCCAATGGAACAAGCACTGCTGTTATTTTCATCCGTATAAAAATTGGTTAATCCATTGGTCTGATGGAACTCGCATGACTCATGGTTTCATTCATGTTCTTTTGCGACAATCTCACATTGTCAGACTCGTTTCGTCCCTATTATTTTATTGATGTTATATTCTGAAATTGGAAGAGGCAAATGGTGTGTATATTTGCCATGAACATTTGACCCATATAATTTTCATTTTGTTCGTAGCGATTACTTAGAAGTGATCAATTTTGAGAATTCACCAATTTTTTAGCTTCACTAACGGGTATTTGTTTTCCATTGTGAAAAGCCACCACAAAAGCACCCGGAAATCCTTTCCCACGGATAGGAGATACATTGCGAAAGGCTTCTTCGTAAGTGGTGTATTTGCCCGCAAAGTATTTGGTAAGATCTTTCCCTGCTATTGGCTCGGACGAGACCTCGGGAAGATCGTTCAGAATGGTTGGATCCGGCGCATTTTTAAAGACCCCAATCTGGATTTTAAATACGGGTAGTGTTATTGGCTTTTCATTGGAATTTTGAGCCTTGGAAAAGGCCGACTTTATAAGTGCGTCTGCATTTTCAGGCTTGGCGGTGGATGCAGCCGGCCCTGCTTGCCTGTTTCTATTATTTTGGATGGTTTGATAATTGGCTTGGATGTAGGGTTTCTTTCTGCTGTTTTCAGTGCTAACAGTTTGAGGGAATGATCTTCCCGGGTCGGAAATGTAATTTACAAAATCATCCTCAATCATTTCAATGGCTTCTCTTTTAATGGCTGCTATATGTTCGTATTTTTCAGGATTCCAGATGGCCATTTTGGCCAGCTGATTATTGGCGTCTTCAAAATAGCTCTGGGCCTTTCGGAAAGTTGTTTGTATTTGAGGAAAATCGGAATTTTGAGAGAGTAATTCCAATTTGGGCTGATAAATATTGTATTTTCGGTCGAGCGCATCATGATATAGGTCCAGAGCTCTTTTTTGCATGTTTTTTGACTTCTTGATTAAGCGTTCTGTTTCTTGTTCTGCCTGCTCATTATTTGAGGAATCAATATTTTTTAATTTATCAAAAATCGATTTTTGTTTTGGCGTTTCATCTTCATTGTTTACCGATTGCTCAAGGAGTTTGGCGGCTTCCAGTTTAAGGATGTTGGCCCAGGTATACATGCTATCGGTCGTTTGCAGGGTTTTTATCTGTACCGGTGTAAAAAGCTTATGGTAAATGGGCGTCATTTTTTCTTTCCTTCTCACAAACTCTTCGTCCGAATAAAAGGTGAAATCGTTGGGCCGCAAGATGCCCAGCGGTGCATTATGGTCTTTGTCTTTTTGGTTTTTCTTTTCCTTAGGTACAATATTTTGATAGTTTCCTTCCCTGATGAGTTGTGAGATTTTTTCGGTTTCCAATTGTCTGGCACGAATAAGATGACGTTTGGCCTGATCATCGTGTCCATAAACCTTTTGTTCAAGATTTAGTATTTCATCCATCAATCGAGTCAATTCTTCTTGATTATAGCTTTTGGCATACTGGTTTCGTTTGATACGCATGAGCTGTTCCAGACTGTCTTTTTCCATCTCAGCTTGCTGACCACGTTTAAATTCAGCTCTGGCTGCATCACTTAAGAATTGTTGGTAATTGGTATATATTATGGTATCGTTAATGTGAAAAACAAATTCTTTGATATCCGGAATTGACCTGGCAGGTTTTATTTTCTGATCTTCCTGATTCTTATTCCATAAACTTCCGGATGATAAGGGAAGAGATGCCAATTCTCTTATCTGCTTTGCGTCTTGAGACAGGTTTTTGATGACACTGTTATCCCAGACAATTTTTACCACGACGACATTGCCGGGGGCCACCCCTCTGTTGGTGGCAAACCAGGCTTGTTTGCCAAAGGGGTCGGCTGCAAAGAGGTAATCATCGGCAGGTGAGTTGAACGGAGGGCCAACATTTTCAGGTGCAGAAAAGGTGTTGCTTTCCGGATCATATATGGAGCGGTAAATATCCATGCCACCCATACCGCCCGGACGATCCGATGCGAAAAAGAAGGTGGTGCCATCTACCATTAAAAAAGGATATTTTTCATCATAGTCGGTATTAATGGGAACACCAAGGTTTTTGCTGCCACCCCATTTATCCAGCAACCGTTCCATTTTGTAGATGTCGTGTGCCGACGCAGCAGATTCTTCCAAAACAAAATATACTTCATTTCCCTTTTCTGTACGATACATGATCTCTTTCGGGGGAACGCCCGTTTTGAAAAATGATTCGTTGGGGGAAAGAGTGCCGCATTCATGCGGAAAAGTATAAGCATTAAGGAAATTCTCTTGCTGAATAGTGTCTTTTCGGATTACCTTGATGCTGAAATGTTTGTTGATGAGCTCCTGACCCGATTCACAATCCTGAATAGCTCTTTTGGTGATTTCACGGCGGGGATCACTGTTGGCGGCATATTTCAGGAAATTCTCATATTCTTTTATGGCCATATCATATTGATAGGTGTGTTGATAAGCCTTCCCCAAATAAAAATGGGCATCCCGGCTTACGCGTTTGGAGATGGCATATTTTAGTCGCTTGATGGCATCCTCGTAATTCTGCCTTTGTTCTACCAAACAAACGCCCAAATAGTAGTTGTATTTTGCGTCTCGGTCATATCTTTCGATGAGGGCGGTATAGGCGGGTAGTGCTTCGGAATAGTTTCCCTTCTGAAACAAATCGAATGCCTCATCGGCAGAAACCGGCTGATCTTGTCCCTTTATTGAAATGGCGAATAAAAAAACTAACAGTGTTACAGCAATTGATTTCATGTGTTTGAAAATATTTTTGAGTTGCTTCATTTTACGATGCCTTCATTCATTGTGCGCATCAAATTTAATCATTCAGGTTGAAATTAGACTCGAAAACGCGATTCAAATGTTTGTGGAATGATTGGATTTTGCTCTAAACCCTCGGATAGGAATTTGAATCCCCTTAAATTTGTGGGCGATTTTGAAGGTGTGGCGGCAATCCTTAAAACTTAATAATGCAGGTTTGGCATGAACATTAAACCAAATATTCTTATATCTGTTTTCCTAAGGAACCATTTAAAATAATGTAGCGATGAATAAACTGGAAGTGGGGCAAAAAGCCCCTGCATTTAGCGGTAAAAATCAGGATGGAAAAGTGATCTCTCTGGATGATTTTAAAGGTCAGAAAGTGGTTTTATATTTTTATCCCAAAGATAACACGCCGGGGTGTACGGCTGAAGCCTGTAATTTGAATGACAATTTGGATCAATTTGCAGAAAAGGGATTCAAAATTATTGGGGTTAGTCCGGATAGTGAAGCCTCGCATCAGAAGTTTCGTGACAAATACGGTCTGAAGTTCGATCTTATCGCCGATACCGAAAAAGAGATTCTGGAAAAATATGGCGTGTGGGCCGAGAAAAAAATGTATGGTCGGACCTATATGGGCGTGGTACGTACCACCTTTGTCATAGACGAAGACGGTTTGATTTTGAAAATCTTTGAGAAAGTTAAAACCAAAGAACATGCTGAACAGATTTTCGAGGATCTGAAATTTTGAGTCCCGGCAACTTGAAAGGTTCGGTTTTACTTGGTTGTTTTTATAAGTGATGTGTCGATGTGTGTGCCGTGGATGAAACGAGCATGGCGATGTTGGCTTGTCTTTATCTCTTGGGATCATGAACCTGTGTAAAAGCAGGTCATGCAAGAGCCATCAGACATGGATGAATTAATTCTATAGGAGGAAAAATATTGAGCAATTGTAGTGAGTTGTTTTGAGAGATTTTTTATCTTCGTCAAAGCAAAATTGTTGCCGGGTTCAAGACAGAAAAACAGGTCGTTGACCAGATGAATCGGTGAAATGAAACTTGCTTACAGTTAGAGGGAAAACATATTATTAGACATAAATTATGGCCGAACAACAGGAAAAGAAGGACAAGAAAGAACAAGAAGCAAAAAAAGTCAGCGCAGAGAAGCTGAAAGCACTTCAGCTGACCATGGATAAAATTGATAAAACCTATGGAAAAGGAGCCATTATGCGGATGGGGGAATCGGTGGCAGAAAATGTCCCATTTTTTTCATCCGGATCCATAGCTCTTGACCGGGCACTCGGCGTAGGAGGATATCCACGGGGTCGCGTTATTGAGATTTACGGGCCTGAATCGTCAGGGAAAACAACGCTGGCCATTCATGCCATGGCAGAGGTGCAAAAACTGGGTGGTATTGCAGCCATTATTGATGCAGAGCATGCCTTTGATCGCTTTTATGCCGAAAAGCTTGGTGTGGACGTGGAAAATTTGCTTATCTCTCAGCCCGATAACGGTGAGCAAGCCCTGGAAATCGCAGATCAGCTGATTCGTTCATCTGCCATCGACCTAGTGGTGGTTGATTCCGTAGCTGCTCTTACCCCTAAAGCGGAAATTGAAGGGGAGATGGGCGACAATAAGATGGGGCTTCAGGCCCGACTCATGTCTCAGGCATTACGGAAATTGACTTCCAATATTAGTAAAACCAATACTTGTTGTATTTTTATCAATCAGTTGCGGGAAAAGATTGGTGTCATGTTTGGAAACCCCGAAACCACGACCGGGGGTAATGCGTTGAAGTTTTATGCTTCGGTTCGTCTCGACATCCGTCGGGTGACCCAAATCAAAAACGGGGAAGAAGTCGTCGGAAACCATACCCGGGTAAAAGTGGTAAAAAACAAAGTGGCACCCCCATTCAGAAAGGCTGAGTTCGATATTATGTATGGAGAAGGTATTTCTAAAGTGGGTGAGATTATCGATCTGGGCGTTGAAAACGGCATTATTAAAAAGAGCGGTTCCTGGTTCAGCTATGGTGAAACTAAACTGGGACAGGGACGAGAAGCCGTGAAAGAAGTGATACGTGATAATCCTGAACTGGCAGACGAACTTGAGAAAAAAATCATTGATGCTTTAAATGCTGATAAAGAGTAAAATATTTGCACTTGACAAACAGTGAAGTGCCATTTAGTTAGGTCTTGTGAGAGAAGGGTGACCCGGCAGGGTTGCCCTTCTTTTTAAGGTACATTATTTATGAAATTGAAACTTGTAACCCTATCGCAATTGATAAAAGGGAAAGTGTTTACCGATGAGGTGATTCGGACGCTTTATGCCACCGATGCCTCGGTATACCGGGAGATGCCCCTGGCCGTGGTGTTCCCTCGAGACGAAGAGGACCTCCGGGAATTGATCCGTTTTGCCCGGAACAACGGTGTAGCTCTGATTCCCCGAACAGCCGGTACTTCGTTGGCCGGCCAGGTAGTGGGTAACGGCATTGTGGTGGATGTTTCCCGTACCTTTACCCGAATTCTTGAGGTGAATGCCGATGAACGATGGGTTACTGTTGAACCGGGCGTGGTTCGCGATGAGCTGAACCTTTATCTGGCAAAATACGGACTTTTCTTCGGTCCGGAGACCTCAACCTCCAACCGGGCTATGATCGGAGGTATGGTGGGCAATAACTCCTCAGGGGCCAATTCCCTGGTTTATGGAAGCACAAGGGATAATATTCTGGCAGTGACCGGATTTCTAAGTGACGGGACTAAGGTGACTTTTAAGGAGATGAGCAATGATGAGTTTCGAAAAAAGTGCGATGTGTCCGACGATTCTTTGGAGGCAGTCATTTATAGGCAGCTGAATGATATGTTAAGCGATCCGGATACCCGTTCTAATATTGAAAAGGAATTTCCTAAGTCATCCATTCATCGTCGTAATACAGGCTATGCACTGGATGTATTAGCCCGTTCAGCACCTTTTACACCCGGCGGGGAAAGTATTAATCTTGCACAACTGATGGCCGGATCAGAAGGGACCTTGATGTTGATCACTCAAATTAAGCTGAAATGTCATCCGCTGCCACCCAGGGAAAAGGGAGTGGTATGTGTTCATTTTCATTCTGTTGAGGAGGCTCTTCAGGCCAACCTGATAGCTCTGAAGCACCAGCCCTCGGCCAGTGAGCTGATGGATGATTTTATTCTCAACTGTACCAAAAACAATTCGGAGCAGCTCAAAAACCGTTTTTTTCTGGAGGGTGATCCGGAAGCTTTGCTGGTGGTTGAATTTACCAAACAGACAAAGGAAGAAATAGAAGAAGCCGTGAAGCGATTGACCGACGCTTTGAAACAGGCCGGCCTGGGCTATCATTTTCCGCTTGTTACAGGATCTGATATCAAGCGGGTTTGGTCGTTACGTAAAGCTGCTTTGGGTGTTCTCTTTACTACGCCGGGTGATGCCAAACCCGTGGCCGTTATTGAGGATACATCGGTAGCCGTGGAAGATTTGCCGGATTATGTGGCCGACGTTAAGAGAATGCTACAGGCATTTAATACTACCTGTGTTTTTTATGGTCATGCCGGTTCCGGCGAATTGCATCTGCGTCCGGTAATCAACCTGAAAACGGAGGAGGGACATAAACTCTTCAGGCAGATTGCCGAAGAAATTGCCAGATTGGTGAAAAAATACCGTGGTTCGCTCAGCGGTGAACATGGCGATGGGCGCCTCAGAGGTGAATTTATCCGCTATATGGTGGGAGATGATAATTATATTCTTTTCAATCAATTGAAGAAAACATGGGATCCCCACCATCTGTTGAACCCAGGGAAGATTGTGGATACGCCCCCTATGGATACGTCGCTTCGTTACGATGCTACTACCGAGACGCCGGAGATAAAGACCATTTTTGATTTTTCCCGCGAACGTGGTTATATCCGTGCCGCAGAGTTTTGCAATGGGTCGGGCGACTGCCGAAAGACTCATCTTTCGGGTGGCACCATGTGTCCCAGCTATATGGCTACGCGTGACGAAATGCATACCACCCGGGCCCGGGCAAATATTCTTAGAGAATATCTCAGAAAACCGTATGTAAAGAACCGATTCAATCATTACGAGATTTACAAAGTGATGGACCTCTGTCTTTCCTGTAAGGCCTGTAAATCGGAGTGTCCCTCGGGTGTGGATGTCACCAAGCTGAAGGCGGAATTTCTGCAGCACTATTATGAAGTTCATGGGGTTCCTCTTCGCACTCGCTTGATTGCCAATATTTCTCGTTTGAATGCTTTGGCATCGTTAGTCCCCGGAATCTACAATTTTGTGGTGACCAATTCTTTTACCTCGAATGTGTTGAAGCGTATATCAGGCTTTGCGCCCAAACGTTCGTTGCCAAAAATTGATAAAATCACCCTTAAACATTGGTATCGAAAGAAAAAAAAGTTACTGACAAAACATTCATTGTCGAAAGGAAAAGTCTTGTTCTTTAATGATGAGTTTACCAACTACAATGATGCGGAAATAGGGCGTAAGGCAATTCTGTTGTTAAACAAACTGGGCTACGAAGTGATAATCCCCCCTCATGTGGAGAGTGGACGTGCCTATTTATCTAAAGGCTTATTGAAAAAAGCTCGTAACATAGCCATCGAAAATGTAAACCGACTGAGCAAATGGATATCGGAAGAGGTTCCCCTGGTAGGGTTGGAGCCTTCAGCGCTGTTGACCTTTCGTGATGAATACATCGATTTGGTTCCGAATGAGTTGAAACCGCAGGCGCGTAATATTGCTCGAAACGCTCTTCTTTTTGAGGAATTTGTTATTCGTGAAGCAAAGAAAGGGAATATTTCGCCCGATTTTTTTGTTAATGAACATCAAAAGATATTGTTGCACGGGCACTGTCATCAGAAATCACTGGCCTCTTTGGAGCCTACGGTTAAGATGCTTAGTTTGCCGAAAAACTATGAAGTGGAAGTTATACCTTCAGGCTGTTGTGGAATGGCCGGCTCTTTCGGATATGAAAAAGAGCACTATGATGTATCTATGAAAATAGGTGAATTGGTGTTATTTCCAACCATTAGAAGAAAAGAGACAGAAACGTTGGTGGCAGCCCCCGGTACCAGCTGTCGGCATCAGATTAAAGATGGAACAGGTGTAAGAGCAAAGCATCCCGTTGAGATATTGTACGATGCCTTAAAAAATAAGTGATTAGTTGTTTAACATGTAATCTTCAATATTTCCAGATGTCTATTAGCCATATAGACTTTATGGTTTTGTTATTCAGTAAAAATGATATCAGATTGAACCATTGTTTGCTGCGAGCCAGTATCTGAGAATCAGAAGAAATAACAATTTGGTTGGCTTCAGCAACTTTATTGTCGGTCTGGTCCGCCAACTTTGTTTCCCAGCTAATGTTGTTGTTACGACCTATCTCTTTTACCAGTTGAGCCAGACGGCCCGAATTGCTTACCGGTTTGTCGAAAACCCATAAAACGGTACCGGCATGATATTGTTTAAAAAATGTGGCTGTCAACTCTATCGCTTTAGGCGTTTCACTGATTTTGCGGTAAGACCCATGAATACCGGATATGTCTCTTATTAGTCCATCTCTTCCTTTAAAAACCGGAGCACCACTTAAAACGGCTTCCAAAATAATCAGCAGATTAAATCCGTCAATAATTATAGGTTGGTTTTTTAACTCTTCAGGCATGTAAAGTTCTCCGGCAGCCACGCGCGCTACCAGTTCCTGTGGCTGGCAAACTCTGTCCAGAGCCGTCCGTTGCCGCTCTCGCAGTTTATAATGGTCGCCAACCAGTTTCAGGGCCGCCTTGGCGGTATAGTTTCTGTCCAGCAACCAGCAATAATCTTTGGCTGCCTGGCTCATAATCTTTATTAGTTCTTCGGTGAAAAGAAGGTGATCCCGGGGACCCGGTCCCCGATGTTTTCGGTTGTCGGGTGACATTTCTTGTGTACTTTGTGGTTGTTATATTGCGATTCCTGAAGATAGTGAATTGTTATCAATTTAATGGTTGTGTTGGACTGTTTTATGTTTTGACATAAGGGTAAGATGATTTGTCCAAATAGTTTTAAATTTGTTTTTAAAGCAATTAGTTTTTTATGCAAAAAAATGCGAGGTGGAAATTGGAGGATAACTTCAATTATTTAGGATAAATGTGATTGGAAATATTGATTTATAAGAACTGAATGAATTTATTTTGATAGAAAAAATTTTTTTATGGATGAAATTTTTATGCGTTTATTAAATCGCTATGTTGATAAAAGGTTTGAATTGCGTAATACCGAGAAGATTAAACGTTTTCTTAAAAAAAATGGCGGATTGTGGTTGGTTTGTACCCAATTTTGATACTATTTCCGGAAAGGAGATAAATGTATTGATAAGTTATTTATATAGTAATCAAATTGATGAAATTGATAAGTATTTCATAAAATATTTCAAGGAAAATTATGAACGTTTAAAGGATATTATTATTGAAAAATATATAAATCGTAAAGTTATTCTGATAGAGGCTTTTGAATCTTTTGAAGCCCAAAGATTTTATTCAGCAATTGTATTGTTTTTGACTCAAATTGATGGTATTTGTTATGATTATTTTGGGGAAAAGTTTTTTTTAAATGACCCGAAAAATAATTATAAGCCTAAAGTTTTTCCGAAAATTAGAAAAACATTGTTAGAACAACATCATTTTACATTGGGATCTATCGAACAAAAAACACCTATAAATATGCATCAATCGGAATTAAACAGGTGGGTCGTCTATTTGAATAGGCATGAAATTATTCATGGTATTGATATAGATTTTGGAAACGAATTGAATGCTTATAAAATATTATCAATGATTGCTTATTTAACTAAAATCATAGAAGGGTTTTGTTTTTTTAAATAACAATTAAAATAAAAGGGTGTTTAATGTATCCCAAAGTGTATATACAGACCTATGGTGTCTTAATCGGTCAATGAATAAATAAAATTTATACTTATGAAGGGCTACATGTACATTTTGCAATGTGCCTATGGTAGCTATTATACCGGTAGTACAAGAAATCTGAAAAGGCGTTTGGCGCAACTTCAAGAGGGTAAAGGTGCCAACTATACCAAAAAATGATTGCCCGTTACATTGGTTTATTTTGAGGATTTTGAATGAATAGATGAGACATTCTTCCGAGAGAAACAAGTACAGGGGTGGATCAGAAAAAAGAAAGAGGCATTAATAGATGGTTTTCACGAAAAACTGCCTGATCTATAAAGAAATTATACGCAATATCCACGACGATAAGAGTAGTGGAACGGTGGTTTCAATGGGCTCAACTAATGTGTAGAAATAGTGTGGAGAGGATGAAAAAAAGTTTTCAGAACCTGCCAAATGATTGTTGCCTGAACTTTTTTAAATCTTCTGCCTGAGTATGTTGAAGGACGCAATCATTCGCGGTTACAAAGCCGGTTTAACTCAATATACCGGGCAAATTATTCCCGGGTTTGCTTTGCAATCATGGTATATGTCGAACAGGGAAAAGCAGATAAAAAAGTTTATAAAACGTGTTGCATAATTGTGGTGAAATAGCTTATTGCTAGGTTACTTTGTAGTGTTTGTCAAAGTAAACCCGATTAGCCTTGGATAAAGGCGTCATTCTTGAGCTTGATAGAATTAGCACCTTCTAATAAAATTTCATCCAAATTCCGGGGTCCTTGAAAAAGATTTGTATTTTTAGCTGCTATCTGAAATTTCGGGAGTTGATGTATTGTTGCTAATGCAGGACTCAAACAAAGAGCATTAACTATGGGGCAAGTAGGGTTAACTCTCAAGGTGCGGATAAAAATTGAAGCGGCATGGCAGAGAATCGGTCTGAAGTGCTCAAAGCTACAGTCATAACATTTAAAGCAAAATTATAATAGTTTATTTTATGACAGGCAGAAAAGTTTTGATAATGATTTTGGTGTCATTACCATTTTCATTTAAAATTTTTGGACAAGAATTTTCCTCTGATACTATTTCATCGGATAAAAAGTTGGAATTTAAATACTCATCGTTAATTATCCCAACTGTATTAATTGGATATGGAACGGTTGGAATTGAAAGTGATGGACTGAAGAATTTGAATGCAGAAATAAAAGAAGAATTAAACGAAAATATTGATGAAAAACTAACCATTGATGATTTTTCTCAATACGCACCAACTTTGACTGTTTATGCGCTGAATTCATTGGGAATAAAGGGGAAAAACAACTTTAGAAAAAGGACAACAATTTTAGCGACATCATTTCTCATTATGACAGCAACTGTCTCTAGCCTGAAATTAACAACTAATATAACCAGACCGGATGGTAGTTCTAATAACTCGTTCCCATCAGGTCATACTGCCACAGCATTTATGGGAGCTGAATTTCTATGGCAAGAATATAAAGATGTTTCTGCTTGGTATGGAATTACAGGTTTTGTCATTGCGACAGGAACAGGTTTTTTTAGAATGTATAACGACAGACATTGGTTAACGGACGTTACGACGGGGGCAGGTATCGGAATCCTAAGCACTAAAATTGCGTATTGGGTAAATCCATATATTAGTAAAAAACTCTTTCCAAATAGAAATAAGCAATCTGCATCGATTCTCTACCCATATTATAATGGTGAGCAATGGTGTGTGTGTTTCGCATTAAGATTTTAAAACAAACTTTATCTGATTGGATAGATTGTGTTTAAGTGGTTTGGCCATTGGCGTATTTCTTACATTATTGTATAATCTGATATGAACGAAATCCTCACCATACATAATGCCTGTATCAAATTCAGGAGTCGGATACTTTTTGAGAATCTCAATTTCAGCATCCGACGTGGAGAGCATTGGGCCATCGTGGGACCGGGCGGTGCCGGAAAAACGGCTTTGCTCAAAACCATTGCCGGAGATTTTTTTGTGGCAGGGGGAGAGGTGGTTCATCATTATTATCAGGATTATCGATTGAAGCATCAGATCACTGATCCGCTTTTTTCGCATCGTCAGCTGGTGGAATTAGTGGATGTAAAACACGATTTTACCAATTTGAGTCATACCCATGATTTTTTCTATCAGCAACGTTTCAATGCTTCGTATGCCGATGAGGCACAAACAGTGGAAGAATATCTTAGGGAGAGGGCTGAAAAAAATGTGGTGAAGGGTCCCTGGACCATGGAACGGGTGATCGCCGAGTTTAATTTGTCGCCCCTGTTGGAGAAACATCTGATTAAGCTTTCCAATGGAGAGACCAAGCGTTTGCGTTTGGCTGCATCTCTGTTGGACAATCCGCGTCTTTTGCTGCTTGACAACCCCCTTATTGGTCTTGATCCGGAGACACGTCGCAAATTTGATGAGGTATTTAAAAAGATTGCACAAAGCGGCATCTCCCTCTTAATGGTTACCGCACTTCGGCACATCCCCGAGGTGGTGACTCATGTTTTAGTCATGAAAAACAACTATGAGATGCAGTGGTGCACCGCCGATCAGTATCGGCCCGATATGGTGCCCGTCAATCATAACCCCATTGCCTTACCGGATGAGAAGGAGTTGTTGGCATTGCTTAATGGGCAACAGAAAACGGATTTTCGGGTACTGGTGGAGATGCGTAATGTGACAGTTCGGTATGGAGCTGTAGAAGTACTTCAAGGAATCGACTGGACCATTCGTCCCGGCGAACGGTGGGCCTTGTCGGGTCCCAACGGATCGGGAAAGTCCACGCTGCTCAGCCTGATCTATGGTGATCATCCGCAGGCTTATGCCAACGATATTGTCTTGTTCGACCGGAAACGGGGCAGTGGCGAAAGCATCTGGGACATAAAACGGGAGATCGGCTTTATGTCGCCCGAACTGTTTCAGTATTTCCCAGGTAACTTTACTTGCGGGCAAGTGGTTGAATCCGGCTTTTTCGACACTATAGGGCTGTATCGTCACGTTAGCCGGGAACAACGGCAAACGGCCCTGAAATGGATGGAAGTGATGGGTATTGCCGAAGATGAGGATGTGTTGTTTTCAGATCTCTCCTCCACCTATCAGCGATTGTGCCTTTTGACGCGTGCATTGGTGAAAAATCCCACTCTACTCATTCTGGATGAACCCTGTCAGGGGTTTGATGAGGCACAGCAGCAAGGGTTTCGGAAGTTGGTGGATACCCTGGCAGCAATTAGCAACCTTTCCATAATTTATGTCACCCATCATCGGGAAGAGCAACCGCTGTGTATTGATCATGAATTACTGCTAAAATAGAATCAAATTTCCCGGCTAAAGGCTTTAGGAATCCCTGTTCGTTGAAAAACTGACTTGTCCTAAAAAAGGTTTACAAAAAAAGTAAACAAAAACAAGTACAATGAAGAGAAAAGTAAACCATTATTCGGACGAATTGAGACATGCGGCTGTCCAGGAATATCTAAGTACGAACAAGAGTCGGGGAGAGATAATGGAAAAATATGGGAGAAAGGGGCATTGTTGTTTAGACAATTGGATTCGTAAATTAGGGGTCTCGTAACCGACCAATCAAGAAGTAAAAAGCTTTGAAATTATGGCCAAAGAAAAAGGATAAAGTCCTCAAGAGAAGGCGTTTGATGCACGTTTAAAGGAATTTGAGAAAAGACTAGAATAAAAGAAATTACGTGTTGTAGCCTTAAATAGGCTGATAGATATCGCGGAAAATGAAATGCATATTCCGATAAGAAAAAAGCCTGAAGCCAAACAGTAGCAACACTGCATCAGGATATCTACCTTTAACTTCTGGCAATTTGTATGCTTCTTTGACGCATTTTAAAACATATTCATAAACCAAGGATTACAAAAAGAAATAATCATGCAAACAAATAATATAAATATCACCTGGGAAAACAGTCTAAACAGATTGATAATTTTCCTTATGGCCGTCATTTTTGGATGGTCAGCATATAGTTGTTTCGACGATTATGACGAAGTCGATATCGCAATAGGAGAACCGGTCTCCATTAGTGTTTCTAATAGTGAAATAGTTCTGATACTGAAACAGGCTAATGCAGAAGTGGGTAGTATTTTGGGGGCTTCAAGCACCAATATGGGAACCGGCAGCTCAATTTCCTATATACTTGAATTGGATGTTGCTAGCAATAATTTTGCATCTACAATGAGCTATAATATGGGGAAAGCTGTTTACCAAAAAAAAAGTTTTACTCATGAGGAAATCAATACATTGTTGATGGATTTCTTTGGCTTTAACGGTGGTGAAGAGGTTGACCTGGATATTCGCATAACTGCAAATGTAGCTGTTGAGGGGATTGAACCTCAAATGACCACTTCTCAGATTACTGTCTGGACTTATCAACCGGTTTCTGAAACCCTTTATATGATAGGCGATGCTGCTCCAAACGGATGAAGTCCTGAGGCTGCAACTTCGCTAACATCGAATTCTTCTGATCCGACCACTTTTATCTTTCAGGGAACATTATCGGCAGGAGAATTGAAATTTATCACCGGGCTGGGGCAGTTCTTGCCTTCGTATAATAAAGGTGAAAATGTCAATACTTTGGTGTACAGAACGGAAGATTCCCAACTCGATGATAAGTTTTTAATTGAAGAGGCTGGTGTCTATGCCATCGAACTTAATTTGGTGGACCTGATCATTGCTTTTGAGAAGTTGACAGGACCTGCTTATGATGTTTTTTATATGGTAGGTGACGCCACACCAAATGGGTGGGATATTGCCAATGCTGTGGAAATGATTCAGAATTTTGACAACTTATTCTAGTTAACATGGGAAGGTGTTCTCATTCCTAGCGAATTCAAAATTCCTGTAAACAGAAATCCTGATTGGATGCAGGATATGTTTATGACTGAGCAGGATGATCCGTCCAGTGTATGTCGTCACAACGGTGGCGACCCAGACGACAATAAATAGCAGATTACAAATGAGAATTATTACTATGTGACACTGGATATTTCAGATATTGTAAGCTTCCCTTTTTTAGGACAATGCTAAAGTAGAATTTTTCTTTTTTTCGAAAGGGAATGTAAATTTAACTCTGTCCGGTATAATTTTCTAAACTCAAAATAACTTATATTTTTTCTTTCAACCAATTCTTAAAAGCTCATTTGGGTAGTTTTCAGGTTCTGTCGAGAGTGTAAAATAAACTCTGTCCATAAACTAATAAATCTTAATATTGCAGTTTATGACAGACAAGAAAAAAGAGACACCCGAGTACCGAGCCATACGCGATTTGGCCTTAGAACAATTACGTAGTGGAAAATCACTCACAGGCGAAGGAGGCGTTTTTGCGCCCATCATAAAGGAATTTCTGGAAAGCGCTCTATCTGCCGAGATGGAAAATCATTTGTCGGAAGAAGAACGTTCTATGGGTAACAAGCGCAATGGAAAAGGCACCAAAAAAATAAAGACCGGCTCTGGCACTATTTCTATAGAAACCCCACAAGATCGGCATAGCAGATTCGAACCGGAGATTGTCAA